>URJL01000008.1 GCA_900548115.1 uncultured Eubacteriales bacterium | reverse complement strand
AAACTCCGAATCGTCTTTATAATTGACTGCCAAAGAAAAGCGATTTAAGGGCTTGTGCTCTTAAAAATCTCCTGATTGTACAGAGTTGGTACGCTCAATCAGAAACGGCATGCTTGTCTTTTCCGCCATTACGGGTCGCGCTTTGCGCGATGAAATTATACAAAGCGGGAAGAAGAACGAAAGTAGGGGCGACCATCGGTCGCCCGCGCCAACGGCGGTTGTTGCCGTGAAAATGAATTCCGACGGTCGCGCCAACGGCGGTTGTTGCCGTGAAAATGAATTCCGACGGTCGCGCCTACGGCGGTTGTTGCCGTGAAAATGAATTCCGACGGTCGCGCCAACAGCGGGTGTTGCCGTGAAATAGAATTCCGATGGTCGCGCCAACGGCGGTTGTTGCCGTGAAAATGAATTCCGACGGTCGCGCCTACGGCGGTTGTTGCCGTGAAAATGAATTCCGACGGTCGCGCCAACAGCGGGTGTTGCCGTGAAAATGAATTCCGACGGTCGCGCCTACGGCGGGTGTTGCCGTGAAATAGAATTCCGATGGTCGGAATTCTATTTCACACTACTCATGCTGTGTCGGCACATTTGCAGCGGGCATTACGGTGAAATACTTTTATAACGGGAAATAAAAAGGAAGGGCAAAAGCTCTCCCTTTTTCGTTTATTCTTTTATTCTGCCCTGCGCGTCCGATCACGAGGATACGCGGATACCGTAGTTGTAGTTCGAGGCGGGATTGATATAAATGCCCTCCATCGTCATGGCGAATTTCACGCCCGAATTGAACATATAGCCGGTCTTGCCCGCTTTTCCGAGCGCTTCGCCGATCGCGACCGTGTCGCCGACCGAGACCGAAATTTCCGAAAGATTCGAATAGATCGAGAGAACGCCGCAGCCGTGATCCAGAATAACCGCTTTCCCGGCGCAGCCGTTTTCGCCCGCATACACGACCTTTCCGGTCGCCGTTGCGCCGACCGACGTGCCCTCCGCCGCCTCGATGGTGAGATAAGCGGTGCGGTAAGGCGTGCTGCCCTTTAAGTTGGTATCGGCAATAACATTGGTACCGAAAGCGGGCGTGCCGATCTTTGCCGACGCGACGGGGCTTGTGAATTTATACGTGCCGTTCGCGTTGTCGTCCCACAGGCGTTCGGCGGCGCTTTGATCGGTAAGGCTCTTGACCAGCGCGTCGAATTCGGCTTTGGCGCTGTCATAAGCTCCGCTGCCGTGCTTGGTGCTGATCTGCGCTTCGTTAAAGCTCTTGTTTCCGACCGTGAAGGAGAACGAGCTTTCCTCGTTTCCGGCAATGACCTTAATCGTGTATTTTCCCGGAACGGCGCTCACATCCACCGGCATAAAGACAAACTTGCGGTCGCCGACCGTATGTACCTTGGTCGCGGGCAGCGGAAGCTCGGAAACGAGCGTGACTGCCTGATCGTCGTTCAGATTGGCAAATTGCAAAATCGTGAATTCACCGGGCGAAAGACGTGCGTCGACGACGCTGTAGGTTGCGGGAATATCGTAAAGCAGCGACGCGGTATAAGTTGCGCTGCCGTAATACGGGATCCCGTCGGTCTGCACCCACTCGGCTTTGATCTCACAGGTGAGGGGCGTATCGGAAGCATAGGAGAGCTTGTCGGAAAGTTCCGTAAGATCCTCGCCCGAATGAACGACCGTGTCGCCGCGCATAACCGTGATCTCGCAGCGCGACGGCGCTTCGGAAAAAGCAAGAGTCAGCGGCTCGGACTGCTTGAAGGCGATAACGCCCGCGTCGACCGCTTCGGGAATAAATCCTTCGGAAAAGTCCGCTCCGCAAAGGAAATGCCAATCGGCCCCCTCTGCGCTGTTCAGCGTATGCGCCCCGTCGGGAGCGGTAATGACCGCCGAGGGGAGCGTATATCCCTCATAAAGATAAGCAAATTCGCGGCGGGACAGAAGCGACTGCGCGTCGGTTTGATCCAGACGGTAAAAAGTCCCCGCGCTGTCGCTGTAATAGCATTCGCCCGAATCGGACGCCATGTAAAAGCTGTACGGATACGCGGCCTCCAGCTCATTATACACAACGGAGGTCGGCGTATCGCCCGAGACATCCCGAACGGGACGGTCGATTTTTTTCGCGTTTGCGACCGCCGTGTAATACAGATCGAGATCCTCCTTGTCGGAATAAGTAAAGTCGTATCCGTCTTTATTTTCGATATCGACCCGCACAAGTCCCGCATTCTGCGGTTTCTCGGTGTCGGTGGAAAGCGAAAAATATACGATAAAGACCAGCGGTATACACAAAAGCAGTGACAGCAGAACATAAGTGGAACGTTTCAGCATGGCTCGGTCGATTCCTTTCACAATAATTGTAATTCGTGTATCTTCATTATACCTTTTTTTCTCTCTCGGGTCAAGCCCCAAATTTTCTTTGCCGTGTGCGCCGTATAGACGGGCGCGCTCGGCTTTTGCTTTTTCAGATCGCGGCAAGGTCTGCCCGCACGATCGCCTCGAAATCGTCGGGCGAATCGTTAAAGAGGGGAGCAAGACGCGGAAGTCCTTTTTCCTCGGCATACTGCGCCGCGACAAAATCACATTCGAAAAGCGGCGCAAAGCCGAGATGCTCGTTGATCAGTCTCTTTGCCGTCGCAAGGCGATCCTCAATCGTGAGATAGGTCAGCGAATCGCCGCCGAATTCGGGCGCGACAAGCGGCGCGGAACGCACCGCAAGATACGGGCGGCAGAGCGACACAAGATACTCCGCGACCGCGTCGCTTGTCACATCGTCCCGCAAAGCGCCGCACAGATCGATGAAAATGCCGCGCGGAACGCGAATTTTCCCCCGGGGAAGAAACAGCGAGCCGTATGCGCCGCACGCGGGATCGTCGGATGAAATTCCGGGCGCCGTCTCGGGCAGAATCAGCTCTTCGCCGACGAAAAGCGTCGGCTTTTTTGCCGCGCGGGCAAGGATTTTTTGTACGCCGGTCATAACGTCTCCTTTATTTTTTCCCTTTTGGCTTTTTGCGCTTTGAGAATTCAGACCGTCTCGACGATCAGCGCCGTGCCGCTTCCGACCGAAATTTCGCCGCGGTCGCCCGTAAGCTCGTTGGAGACCGTCACAAAACGGCGGCGAAGAAGCTTTTCGGCTTTAAAGGGATAGAAAAAGCCGCGCATTTCCACGTCGTAAACAATTTCGTCCAGCGGGATGAGCGAGACATATTTCCGCCCGTTTTTCACAATTTCGTTTTTCTCTTCGGCAAGATAAGCACGGTTTTTTCCGTCGGTCAAAACACCCTTTGCACCCCTTTTTCGGATATCCTCCAGCAAAAAGACGTTGTTGAGCGTGTGATCGAGCCTTCCGCCCAGACCGCCGATGAGATAAAGCTTTCGATAACCGAGAGAGAGCGCCGTGTCGACGGCAAGCGCCGAATCGGTGTCGTCTTTTTCGGGCGGAAAGGCGTGAAACGGAACGTGCGGAAAAAGCGAGGGCAGACGGCTTTTATCAAAGGAATCCATATCGCCGAGGATCAAATCCGGGCAAAGATCGGGAAGCCGCGTTTTTAATTTTTCAAGGGTTTCGCAGCCCGAATCGGCGGCGATGACGCAATCGCCCTTTATCGGAAGATCGGTCAGATATTCGGGAGAAAAGTCCCGCCCGCCGACAAAAAGAAAACAGCGGTTCTTTTTTTCGTTTATGTCCTTCATATTTTGTGTCCTTCGTGTTTTCGATCGTTTTCGCGTTCCGCGTTCATTTTTCCCATTCGTTTGTCTGTTTCAGCTCGTCGAAAAGCTTTCGAAAACTCTCCTGCCGCGAGGGGGATATTTTTTCCTCGCGCACCGCCTCCAAGACGCCACATCCCTCTTCTTTGGTGTGGGTGCAGTCGCTGTAGCGGCAATGAGTCGAAAAGCGCTCGATATCGGGAAAAGCGCCGAGCAATCCGTCCTTCGGAATCAGATTGAAGCGCGCGATCTCCAGCATCGAAAAGCCGGGCGTGTCGGCAATATAACCGTCCTCTCCGATGGGAAAAAGCTCGGTTTTGCGGGTCGTGTGTTTGCCGCGCTCGATCTTTTCGCTGAGCGTGCCCGTTTTCATCTCCTCGGCAAATTCGGGGTACAGCTTGGCGATCACGCTCGATTTTCCGACGCCCGAAGCGCCGGTGAAAAAGCTTACGGAATGCCGCATTTCCTCGTGCAGTGCTATGGCGGTCGTTTCATATTCTTCCGCACGGTGCGCCGAAAACACTGCCGCTTTAAATCCCGCCTTTTCGTAGATCTCCCGAAGACATCTCGCCTTTTCGGGCGCGACGTCCGCTTTGTTGATCAAAAGAAACGTTTCAATGCTGTTGTGCCGCAAAACCGCCGTCATTTTGTCGATCAGATAAAGATCGGGGTCGGGCTTTGCCGCCGCGATAACAAAGATCATGCGGTCGATGTTGGCGCCCGCGGGGCGGATCAGGGAGTTTTTGCGCGGAAGAATTTCGGTGATGAGCGCGTCGCCCTCTTTTTGCGGAGAAACGGTGACAAAATCACCGGGGAGCGGGCGCATGCCCTCCTTTCGGAACGAGCCTTTCGCACGGCAAAGCACCGTCTCGCCTTCAGCGGTGCGGGCGGTATACAATCCGCCCACGCCTTTTATCAGTCTTGCTGTTTTCTTTTCCATTTCGGTACGCCGCCTCACACTTCCGACGGCGCGGGGATATGCGAATCGGGCGACGGAACGTCCTCGCCGTCGTCGGGCGAAGCGGGATCACGGTCGGGGGTCGGCGTAGGGGCGGGAGTCGGCGCGGGGGCGGGGTGATCGGTTTCAGGTTCTTGCTTTTCCTTGTTTTCCTCGTCGGACCGATGATCCGTGCTTTCTTCGGCTTTTACGTCGGGGCTTTCATGCTCCGTATCGGTCTCGTCTGCGTCGCTCGGAACGGGCTGTTCGATCGGCTCGACAAAACGCGCGCCGTTGCTCACGGTAAGGGAGGCGGAGGTGATCTTTTCGGGAACCTTTTCGCCCGCCCCGGGCGTTACCGAAAGAACCGTGCCGGCAGGCTTTTCCGAATCCTCATACCGTATCTCGCCGACGCTGATCTTTTTGATCTGAAGCGCTTTCTTTGCTTCGTCCAGCGTAAGTCCCGCAACGTTGGGAACCGCGGTGGTCGAAAGCGACGCGCCCGAGCTTACGTAAAGAACGACCGAATCGCCCTCCTCCATCGTCGTCCCGGCGGCGGGCTCGGTGCGGATGACATAGCCTTCGATAACGGTGTCGTCGTTGCGGTTTACGACCGTATACGGAAGATTTAATTTTTTCAGCTCCATTCCCGCAACGCGCGCGTCGGTGTTGACATAATCGTCCAAAATGATCTTGCCGGGCTCGGCGTTGACTTTAAGCGTCAGACGAAACGCCGTTTCGCCCTCGGCAAGACGGCGCGAACCGCCGCCCGTGGGGTCTTGATCGAGAATTTCCCCGATCTGCTTTTCGGGGTCGTTGCGGACATATTCGACGACGGGTTCGATATTTTGTTCGCGAAGCGACTGCTCCAGCGTGTCGGAATAGATCTCGCCAATAAGCTCGGGGACTTTGACATCCTCGCCCACGTGATTCCACTCGGCGTAGGCTTTTCTGCCGATGGCAATGCCCGCGCCTGCCGCCGCGATGAAGAATGCGGCGGTAACGCCCGCGATAACGGGAAGAAGCGTCGCTTTCGGTTTGGTCGAACCCGAAAGTCCTTTCACACGGCGTTTTTTATCGCCGGACGAATGGTCGGAAAAGACGGTCGTCGGGTCGTCGACGACCAAAGCAAGTGCCTTGTCCATCGCCTCGCACGACGAAAAACGGTCGTCGGGCTCTTTGCGCATGGCTTTGAGAATGATCTGTTCCAGTCCCAACGGCAGTTCGGGACAAAGCTCGGTCGGTTCCTGCGGTTCGTTTTGAATCTGCATCATGGCGACCGCCATGGGACTGTCCGCCACAAAGGGAAGCGTTCCCGTCGTCATTTCATACAGCATAACGCCGACCGAATAGATATCCGACGAAAAACCGACGGTTTTTCCGCTGGCTTGCTCGGGGCTGATGTAATTGACCGTGCCGATCGCCTTGTCGGTCATGGTGATGGTCTCGGAATTCAGCACCTTGGCGATTCCGAAATCCATGACCTTGATGGCGCCGTCGCGGGTGATCATGATATTCTGCGGCTTCACGTCGCGGTGGATGATCCCCATCGAATGCGCATGCTCGAGCGCGCGCAGTACCTGCGAGATGTAATAAACCGCCTCGCGCCATTCGAGCTTTTTTTTGTAATCGATGTATTCCTTCAGCGTGATACCGTCGACGTATTCCATGACGATATACTGAATGTCGCAGTCAAACGCCACATCGGTAATGCGGACGATGTTCGGATGAGACAGCATCGAGACCGTGCGGCTTTCATTGACAAAGCGCTGAACGGCTTTTTCGTCGTTGCGCGACTCGTCGTTCAAGATCTTTACGGCGACCGTCTCGCCGCCGGGCAGAACCGTGGCTTTGAAAACATACGCCATGCCGCCGATCCCGATGAGCTGTTCGACCTTGTAGCGGTTGTTTAAGACCGCGCCGATATACTGTTCATAACGTTCCATAACGGTGTCTCCTTTTATTTACGGACAATTCGAAAGAGCGGTTTTCGGTTTTTTGCAGGCTTACATGCGGAGCAAAACCGCGGTGATGTTGTCGCCGCCGCCGCGCTCGTTGGCAAGGCGGATCAGCGCTTTTACCGCCTCCTGCGCCGATTCGTGACGGCGGAGAAGGGTCTCGATATCGGCACACGTTAAAAAGTTCGAAAGACCGTCCGAGCACAAAAGAAAATCCTTTCGGTCGGGCAGAACTTTGAAATAATCGGGGGTCACAGTCTGCTCGGTTCCGACCGCGCGCATGATGACGTTTTTATTGGGATGATTTTTGGCTTCCTCGGGACGCAGTTTTCCCTGATCGACCAGCGTCTGTACGTAAGAATGATCGTGCGTCAGCTGAGAAATGCCGTCGAGCGTGTGGATGTAAAGACGGCTGTCGCCGACATTCACGGCATAGACCGCCCCGCGAAAGACCAGCATGGAAACGATCGTCGTTCCCATTCCGCGCAGAGCGGGATTTTCGCGCGACGCGGTGTAAACGGCGCGATTGGCGCACCCCACCGCATAGGTCATAATGCTTTCGCACACATCGGGCGGCAGTTTTTCGCGAAGAATGCCCGCCATGCCCTTTTCGATCTCGCGGACATAGGTGTCGATGCAAAGCTTGCTCGCGACCGATCCGCCGTTCGCACCGCCCATTCCGTCACAGACGGCGGCAAGAAGGATCTCCTCCTCTTCGTCGGGCAGGATTCTTCCGACAAAAAAACTGTCCTGATTGGTGTCGCGGACTCTTCCGATGTCGGTCATTCCGAAATAGTTCATGCTTTTTCTCCTTTGGGTTGTCTTTCTTCGAATGGGCGCGTTCGCCGTTACGGCAACAAAACACGGGTGGGGTAAAATTGAATTCCGACGGTCGTTACGGCTTGTTTTTCCTCTTCCCGATTCGTATAATTTTACCGCGCGAAGCGCGACCCGCAATAGCGAAAGAGGGGAACATACCGTTTTTGATTGAGCATAACAGTTTTGTACAATCGGGGGATTTTTAAGGGTGCAAGCCCTTAAATCGCTTTTCTTTGGCAGTCAATTACAAAGACGATTCGGAGTTTTGGGCGCTTTGCGTCCGAAACTCGGGCACACACTTGCCGACACAAAAATTCAGTCGGTAAAGGATGTGTGTGCTCTTTTCGGAAGAAAGATACTCCGCCCGAAGGGCAAGACACAACAAATTTGTCCGGTAACCGGAGCGTGTTATGTCGGCAAAAGTTTACTTTTTTGCATTCGCCCATGCCTTCGGCATGAGCGCACGGGAGCATTTTGCCGCAGGCAAAATTTCTCTCACATCACGGAGTGATGTGACGCATTCGCCCTTCTCAGCTGTCCGCAGCTTGCGTCGATATCCGAACCGAGCTTGCGGCGAACGGTGGCGGTGATGCCGTTTTTTTCGAGGATTGAGACAAAACGCGCAATGGTTTCTTTGCCGCTCTTGCGGTAATCGCGCCCCTCGACCGAATTTAAGGGAATGAGATTTACATGACACAGCATTCCCGAAAGCAGCTTTGCAAGAGCGCGCGCTTTTTCGGGGGTGTCGTTTTGTCCCTCGATCATGGTATATTCAAAGGATATGCGCTTTCCGCCCTTTTCAATATAAGTGCGGCACGCCGCCATAAGCTCGGAAAGAGAATATTTTTTGGCGATCGGCATAATAGCTTCCCGATCGGCTTGATCGGGGTTGTGAAGCGATACCGAAAGGGTGATCGGCAGATTTTCGTCGGCGAGCCGCAGAATGTTCGGAACGATCCCGCAGGTCGAGAGCGATATGTGCCGATAGCCGATATTCAAGCCGTTTTTTTCGTTGACGAGCGTTAAAAATTTCCGCACATTGTCGTAATTGTCCAAAGGCTCACCGATTCCCATCATCACGATGTTCGAAACGCGCTCGCCCGTGTCGCGGTTTGCGGCGATGACCTGCCCCAAAATTTCCGACGGGGTAAGGTTGCGCGAAAGTCCCGCCATGGTGGAGGCGCAGAAGCGGCAGCCCATGCGGCAGCCCGCTTGCGACGAAATGCAAAGGGTGTTTCCGTGGTGATAGCGCATGAAAACGCTCTCGATACATTCGCCGTCGTAAAGCTCGAATAAGTATTTGACCGTCCCGTCGATCGCCGAGACCAGCTTTTTCCGAACGGTCGGCGTTGCGATATAGGCGTTCTCGGAAAGCGTCGCGCGAAGCTCCTTCGGAAGATTGGTCATCTCCTCAAAATCGCGTGCGCCGCTTGTGATCCACGAAAAGATCTGCCCCGTGCGGAAAGGGGGGATCTTGACGCCCGTTTTTTCGGAAAGCTCTTTCAAATATTGGGAAAGCTCCATGGGTGTAAGACTTGCGATATCGCATTTTTGTTCCGAAAACGGCGTTTGCGGGGCGGGGGAAAGGCGGTTTTCTTCGATCATGCTTTTCCTCCTTTTTTCAGTTTTGCCATAAAAAAGCCGTCGGTGTCGTATTCATAGGGGAAAAGCGTCGCCATGCCGCGTTTTCCGTTTACGATTTCCTCGTCGGAAAGCGAAAAGGCGGGATTTTCTTTCAAAAAGGTTTCTACGATGTCCTCGTTTTCCCGCTTGTTCAACGTGCAGGTCGAATAGATCAAAACGCCGCCCGCCTTTACGTATTTTGCGGAATTTTTGAGAATTTCGCGCTGGATATCGGGCAGGCGCTGCGAATCCGAAACGGGCTTGTACCGAATGTCGGGCTTCTTGGCAAGAACGCCCAGCCCCGAACAGGGCACGTCGCAAATCACGGCGGAGGCTTTTTCGAAGAGCGCGGGATCGGGGTCGCGCCCGTCGCGTGCGGCGGTCGTGATCGAGGTGATCCCGAGACGCTCCGCGCCCGAGCGGATAAGACTCAATTTATTCTCGTGAAGGTCAAAATCGTAAAAGACCGCCTTGTCTTCAAGCGAGATCGCCGCCGAAAAGCTCTTTCCGCCGGGGCAGGCGCAGACATCGACGACGATGCCGCCCGCGGGAACGTCCTCTTTTTTCAAAAGTCCCGCCGCAAGCTGCGACGCTTCGTCCTGGACAAAAAACAGTCCGTCGGAAAAGCCGAACAGCTCCTCCACGGGAAACGAGCCCGAAAGGCGGATTCCGCAGGGGGAAAGGGCGGTCGGCGACGCGATCGATCCCAGCGCCGCCAGAAGCTTTTCGCGCGTTGTTTTCAGCGTGTTTGTGCGGAGCGTGACCGAGGGCGACGCGCACGCAAAATGCGCGGCGATTTTTTTTGCCGTGTCTTCTCCGTAGGAATCGGCGTAAACGCGCAGAATGTCCTCGGGTATGCTCGAAAGAACCGAAACGCCGTAAAGCCCTTTTTCATTTTTCATTTTTTCAAACAGCGCGTTCTTTTCCCGCACGGCGGAACGCAAAACGGCGTTGACAAAGCCCACCGAGCTTTTCGGGCAATAGCGCTTGGCAAGCTCGACCGACTCGTCTACGGCGGCATGATCGGGCACACGATCCATGAAAAGAATCTGATAAAGCCCGATCCGCACAAGGCAAAGAACCATGTGGTCAAGCCTGTCGAACGGAATCGACGAGAGCATGCGGATGACATAATCGAGGGTCAGCGTTTTTTCGACCGTGCCGTAAAAAAGCGCGGTGAAAAAAGCGCGGTCGATGCCCTCAAACTTGTATTTGCGAAGGACCGACGAAAGCTCAAGATTGACATAGCGGTCGTTTTTGATGCAGGAATTGACGGATAATAATGCGGCTTGTCTCGGTGTCACGTTTTGTCCTTTCTATTCTTTGCTTTGCCCGTTTTTCGGGCGGGAAAATTATCTTCTTCGGTTGTTTCCGTTCACCATTGCGATAATACGCAAAAGGTTGAGCAGCGAGACCGCGAGCGCCGCGACATAGGTCAGCGCGGCGGCGCGGAGGGTCTTGGACGCGGCGGCAAGATCGGACGAATTCAGCCGTCCGTCGTTCCGCAGCGCTTCCATCGCGCGGGCACTGGCGTTGAATTCGCACGGGAGCGTCACAAGCTGAAAAACGGTAGCGAGTGAGAAAAATGCCACGCCGAGCATGGCAAGATCGGGAAAACTCAAAATGATGCCCAAAAGAATCAGCGGCCACGCAAGCGTTGAGCCGATATTGCAGATCGGAATGATGGCGGTGCGCACCTTGATGGGAAAATAGCCGACGGCATGCTGTACGGCGTGTCCCGCCTCGTGCGAGGCGACGCCTATGGCGGCGGCGGAGGTGCTTCCGTAAACGCCCGAGGAAAGACGGATAACGCCCGCTTTCGGGTCGTAATGGTCGGTCAGCTCGCCCGCGACTTGTTCGATTCGGATGTTGTAAAGTCCGTTCGCGTCGAGAATTTTCCGCGCCGCGTCAAAGCCGGTCATACCGGCGGCGTTGGAAACGCGGGAGTATTTCGAAAAGGTGGTTTTGACGTTGATCTGCGCCCAGCCGGCAAACAGCATGGCAAGAATCATCAGAAAATACAGTGTGTAATAATCGGGCATGATAAAGCGCTCCATTCGTATTTTTGTTTTTTGTCGTTTCGGTAAGGTTTATTCGGGTTTTGCCGTAAAGCGGCTTTCTTTCGAAATTTTTCTGCCGTTGATCATATCGCCCGCCGACATACGGCGGCTTCCCTCGGGCTTGAAAGAACCGATCTTCACCGCGCCCTCTCCGCACGCGATCACAACGCCGTCGGGCGAAAGAGAGAGAACCTCGCCGGGCGTTCCGACTCCCTCGCACACAAGGCTGTCGTACAGCTTTACGGGCGTTTCGCCGAGATAGGCGTAGGCGGCGGGATACGGCGACATTCCGCGGATCGTGTTATGCACGCAGGATGCGGGTCTTGCGAAGTCAAGAAGCGTTTCTTCTTTTGTGATCTTGGCGGCATAGGTCGATTCGGCGTCGTTCTGCGCCGTGCGCGGCGCATCGCCCTGTTCCAGAGCGTCGAGCGTTTTCAAAAGCACTTTTCCGCCGAGAAGCGAAAGGCGATCCCAAAGCTCGCCGACCGTCTCATTTTCGCCGATCTCGGTCTTTTCGGAAAAGATGATGTCGCCCGTGTCAAGCCCTTTCGCCATATACATGCTTGTAACGCCCGTAACGCGGTCTCCGTTCAAGACCGCCCGCTGGATCGGCGCCGCGCCGCGATAGCGCGGAAGAAGGGAACCGTGGATGTTGATACAGCCGTATTTCGGCGCGGAGAGAACATATTCGGGAAGGATTTTTCCGTAAGCGACCACGACAATGACGTCGGGGTGAAGCTCGTCAAGAATCGGCGCGATTGCGCCGTCTTTTAAAGTCGCGGGCTGATAAATCGGAAGCGAACGCGAAAGCGCGTAGCTTTTGACTTCGGAATACGTAAGCTTCATACCCCGTCCCGTGCGCTTGTCCTCGCCCGTGACGACTCCGACGACCTTTTCGCCCGCCTCGCACAAGGCGCGAAGCGACGCTTCGGCAAAATCGGGAGTGCCCATGAACAGGATGGATAAATGACTCATATCGTTTGCTCCTTTTTGAGTGAAAGTGGGGGAGGCTTCGGCGCGCTCGACGTTATGTCGGTGCAAACTCGGCGGGCGACCGACGGTCGCCCCTACTATGTTGACGGGGAACGTTCTCTTGCCTTTTCCGTTTTGTGCAATTTTTCCGTGCAAAGCGCGACCCGTACCGGCGGCAATTGCTGACGGAACATTCCCGATCGAGCGTAACAAATTTGTACAATTAAGGGATTCTTAAGGGCTTCGCCCAACTTTCAGCAAGGTTTCGGAGTTTTGGACGCTTTGCGTCCGAAACTCGGGCACATACTCGGTGACGCAGCATTTTTGCCTATAACGGGGAGTATGTGCTTTTTTGGCACTTTTTCTTTTTTGAAGAAAAAGAAAAAGTACACTATATATGTTTTACGCTTCTTCGATCTCGTCGGGATCGAGCATCCGCACGGCGTTATCGATGTACAAAACGCCGTCCAAATGGTCGTTTTCATGGCACAGGCAGCGGCCGTACAGGTCGGTTCCGGTGTAACGGAAGGTCTTGCCCGTGCGGTCGGTCGCCTCGACCGTTACGGTCTTGGGGCGGGAGGTGACGCCGTATTTTCCGGGGATCGAAAGACAGCCTTCGATTTCCTCCTGATGTCCTTTCGTTTCGACGATTTTTGGATTGATAAACTCGACGATCTTGTGATCGTCGTTGCCCGCGCCCTCATCGATGATGAAAATGCGGCGTAAGATTCCCACCTGCGGCGCGGCAAGTCCGACGCCGCCCGCGTCGATGAGAGTATCCTTCATGTCGTCCAAAAGCTCGAGAATTTTCGGTGTGATCTCGGTCACTTCCTTGCAGTGCTTGCGCAGAACTTCGTCTCCGAGCTCGGTAATGTTTCGCAGTGCCATGTTGTTTCCTTTCTTGCGGTAAGTTAAGTCCGCCGTATTTTACAATGCCGACGGGTTGATGTCGAGCGAAATGCTCACTTCGTTGTTATCGACGGAGAAATCCGTCAGCAGTTCTTTTAAGAATTCTCTTGTAGTTTTGTCGTTTTTGCATTTGATAATGTATCGCAGACGGAATTTTCCTCCCAATTTGTATACCGCCGCCTCAAACGGGCCGAACACGATAAGGCGTATCCCTGCATAGCGGCTCTTGGCGAGAAGATCAAGCTTTTTGCCGAATTCTTCGGCGACGTTCCGCACCCGCGTTTCGTTCTCGCCCGAGAAAAGAAAGGCGGCAAGCTCGCAAAAGGGCGGAAAGATCGCCGCGCGGCGAAGCTTTATTTCCTCATCGAAAAAGCTTTCGTAATCCTGCCGCGCCGCCTGCAAAAGAAGCGGATGTTCGGGGCTGTAGGTTTGGATCACGGCGCGCCCCGCCTTTTCGCTTCGTCCCGCACGTCCGAGAACCTGTGTAATGAGCGAAAAGGTGCGCTCGTTGGCGCGGTAATCGCAAAGATAAAGCGACGCGTCGGCAAGCACCACGCCGACCAGCGTGACGTTCGGAAAATCGTGTCCCTTTGTCACCATCTGCGTGCCGACCAGAATGTCGGCTCCGTTTTTGCGGAAAGAGGTGAGAATTTCTTCATATGCGCTTTTGGTGCCCGTGGTGTCGGCGTCCATGCGCAGAAGCTTTGCGTCGGGAAAGCGTGCCGAAAGCTCTTCTTCCAGTGTTTGCGTGCCGTTGCCGAGAAAGATCATATGCTCGCTTTTGCAATTCGGGCAGGCTTTCGGCACGGGCGCACTGTATCCGCAGTAATGGCAGATCATTTTGTCGCCCGCACGGTAGCGCCCGCCGTATTTGTGATAGGTCATGGCGACCGAGCAGTGCGGGCATTGCATGACATAGCCGCATCCGCGGCAGGTGAGAAGCGAATGATATCCGCGGCGGTTGATAAACAAAATCGACTGTTCGCCCGCGCGAAGATTTTTCGAAAGCTCCTCCTCCAGCACTTTTCCGATCATCGACGGGACAACACCCGCCGACGCCGTGCCCGCAAACGAGCTTTCGGGCTTCATATCGTATAGGACCACCTGCGGAAGCTTTGCGTTCCCGTAGCGGTTTTTCATGGAAATAAGCGTATAGATCCCGCTTTTTGCTTTATAAAAGCTCTCGACCGACGGAGTCGCCGAGGCAAGGAGCATCAGCGCGTTCGACGTCGCACAGCGGAAGCGGGCAATATCCCGCGCGTGATATTTCGGCGACATATCGGATTTGAAGGAGCTTTCCTGCTCCTCGTCGATGACGATCATGCCGAGCCTTTTGGTCGGAGCGAAGACCGCCGAGCGCGTGCCGACGACGATGTCCGCTTCGCCCGATTCGATCTTGCGCCATGCGTCGGTCTTTTCACCCACCGAAAGCGCCGAATGCAATACGGCGATCCGATTGCGGTAGCGTCCGACGAATATGCCGACGGTTTGCGAGGTCAGCGCGATTTCGGGGACAAGATAGATCACCTGCCGCCCGTCGGCGATTACGCGGTCGATGGTTTTTAAAATGACGTTGGTCTTTCCGCTTCCCGTCACACCGTAAAGAAGGGCGGCGCGGGGCTTTTTTGTATCGTAAAGCGCGCAGAGCGTGTCATAGGCTTCGATCTGTTCGCCGCACAAAGTAAAATCCTCCGACGGCGGAATGTCTTCGACGCGGTACGGCGCACGCTCCTCGCGAACCGAAGTAAATTCCGCGCCGCCTTTTTTGCAGATCTCTTTGGCGACGCCCTCGCCCGCGTCGGCAAGCGCGCACAATTCCCGGAGCGGCAATGTGCCGCCGTATTCGTACAGAGTGCGCAGCATGGCGCGCTGTTTTTCGGTGTAAAGACGGCTTCCCTCTTCTACGATCTCGATGAGGTCGTCACGCGAGAGAAGCAAGCGGACCGAACGGCTGTTTTTTTGATTTTCACGGAACGAGCAGTCGGTCCTTTTGACAAGATAACCGCCCTTTATCAGTGCGGAAACGCCCGCCTTGGCGTTTTTTCCGAAGGTGTCGCAAAGTTCGCGCAGTGTCGTTTTCTCGTGTACGGCGGTGTAGGTGAGAAGGTCGTAGGCGGAGACGTTGAGCTTTTGAAAAAGCTCGTCGGAAAAGGAAAGCCCGGGCGACGGCTCGTAATATTCGGTCACCCGAACCGAAATGCCCGACGGTTTGACACAGCGAAGCGCCTCGCCGAAGGTGCAGAAGCAAATTTCCTTCATGTAGCGGCAGAGCGCAAGCTGTTCTTTCGATAGAAAAAAGTCGGTGTCGGGAATGTCGAAGAGCGGTTTTATTTTTTTCGGATCGAGCGTTTCTCCGCTTTGCTCATCGGAAAGAAGCTCGACGATGACGGCGTTGCGGGCGGCATTTCCCCCGCCGAACGGAACGACGCAAAGCTTTCCCACACCCGCCTTTTCCGAAAGGCTTTTCGGAACCGCGTAGGTGTACGGTATATCGATTTTATAAATCGCGTCGTTTAAACAGACTTTAACGTACACGAATACCTCCGAAAAATAGGGGAATGGTGGTTTTGCGGCGGTTATCCGAGCGTTGCTCTCGGATATGCACCTGAGCTTTCCTCTCGCCGAACCGTGAATCTCGGTCAAGTGTCAGGTCAGCAAAATTTTCTGCCGTGCATACGCCGTGCCGCTTTTCGCGCTTGATCGAAGAACATAGTGCATCGAGGAGAAAGCTTGTAAAAGTGCGAACCGAATTGCGGCGATTGCGGACAGAACATTTTTGATTGAGCGTAACAAGTTTGTACAATTAGGGGATTCTTAAGGGCTTAGCCCTTAAGTTCACTTTTCTTTTTGGTACTTTTTCTTTTTTGAAGAAAAAGAAAAAGTACATTACGCATTGCAAGAATGACGAGAGAATGCGGTGTCAGCATAATTTGCTTTTGCGCATTCGCCGTGCTACCTTCCCCACTTGATCGAAGATCACAGTGGAACTTGAACCGAAGGTCACAGTGAATCGAGGGGAAGGCTTGGGTACGCATCGAAATTTTATGTCAACATAACACGGGTAAGGCAAAATTTTGCCGACATAACAAAGGTAATGTGAAATTGAATTCCGACCATCGGAATTCAATTTCACGGCAACTGCGGCGCCGCTAGGCGCGGCAACCGCCCCCCGCAGGGGCGGAAAAGGTTGTAAGGAAAGAAATTTTGATCGAAAATTTCCCCATTACAACCTTTCTTTCGCACCATATGCAATTGCAGACGACTTTTTTGCTCAGTCGACACCCTCGAGACCGTTCTGTCCCGCGTGGAGCGCACGCTCAAGCGTCGTTTCGTCCAAACGGATCTCGCCCGAATACAGCTTGCGGATGGCGATCTTGACCGCCTTGTCCTCCAGCGCTTCGCGCTTCGATACAATGCCGTTTTCCGAAACCGCGTCGGGATCGTCGGCACTCATCGCACCCGTTACGTTGGTGATGTAACGCGCGCTTTTTGCCGCGGCGATGACCAAAATATAGCGGTTGAATTTTCCTTTTGTCAGCTCGTTGATGGAAGGCTTTACCATGATAGCATAATCTCCTTATGTTGCAACACAAAAATGTGTAAGATCACTTGTAAAAATAACTTTTCAGCTGGTCGTATTGCCGCATCGGCGTTAAGCCCGACGCATGCACGGCGGCGAGAAAATCGTCGACCGCTTTTTTCTGTCCGTCCCGCTCGTTGAAAATGATGTAATCGTATAAAAGCGCCGACGGAACCTCCGAATCGGCAATGGCAAGACGTCCCGCTATGGCCTCGTCGGTCTCGGTGCCGCGCGAACGGAGACGGTATGCCAGCTCCTCACGGCTCTCGGGGGTCATGAAGATAAACAGTGCGCCGGGATAGGTCTTTTTGATCTGCATCGCGCCCTGTACTTCAATCTCCAAGATCACGTTGCGCCCCTCAGAAAGATTGCTCTCGACAAAGGCGAGCGGCGTTCCGTAATAATTGCCGTTGTAACGGGCATATTCCACAAAGCCCTTTTCGGCGATGCGCTTTTCGAATTCCTCTTCGGAAATGAAGAAATAATGCTTGCCGTGAACCTCGCCCTTGCGGGGGGCGCGGGTGGTTGCCGAGACCGAATAGACATAGTTCGGCAATTTGAGGATCTCGTTTAAGATCGTGCCTTTTCCCGCTCCGGAGGGACCGGAAACCACAATAAGTCTGCCTCGTTTATTCATCGTCATCCTCCTCGGTATCGGTATCATAGCCCGAAATGCGGTTGGAGACCGTTTCCGGCTGAATGGCGGATAAAATAATGTGTTCGCTGTCGGTGATGATGACCGAACGGGTACGCCGTCCGCAGGTCACATCGATAAGCTTGCCGGTATCGCGCGTGTCCTGAATCAGACGCTTGACCGGGGCGGAATCGGGGCTGACAAGCGCGACGACCCGCTCGGCGGATACCATATTGCCGAAGCCGATGTTGATCAATTTCATAGCTCTTTTGTTCCTCATTTTCCCGTTCGACGCGAGCGACGGGCGTTATCGATTTAATCTGATTCGCATGATTTGCATTTTATTCGATTTATTCGATGTTTTGAACCTGTTCGCGGATTTTTTCGGCTTCGCTCTTGGCTTCCACTACAAGCGCCGCGACCGAAGCGTCGGTCACTTTTGAACCGGTCGTGTTGATCTCGCGGTTGATCTCCTGCAAAAGAAAATCCAGCTTTCGTCCGACGGGATCGTTTTCGTCGGGATTGTCGGACGAAAGAATCGCGCGGAACTGTTCGAAATGCGACGCCAGCCGCACGGTCTCTTCATCGACCGCGACCTTGTCGGAGTAAAGCGCGACCTCAGCCAGAATGCGGTTTTCGGAATAGTTTACGTCCTCGGGCGTCATGTCCGTCAAGATCTCGCGCATTTTGGAGGTGAGCCGTTCGCGATACGTGTTGACGACCGTCGGCATGAGAACTTTGATTTGCTCAATAATGTTCTCCAGCCCCGCAAGCTTTTCGAGAAGGTCGGCTTTCATCTTGGCGCCCTCGGTTTTCTTCATGGAAGAAAATTGCAAAAGAGCTTCGGTGAGCGGCGGCAAAAGACGGTTCCAAATCACCTCGTCCGACTCCTCCTCGGGAACGCTCTGCGTGAAAATATCCCGATTGGCGGCGACCGACGAAACGGTGATATCGTCCTTCAAGCCGTATTCGTCGCGCAAAACGGCAAGACATTCAAGATAGTTTTTCAGGTACGCGCGATTGAGCGAAAGCTCGTCGTCGCTTCCGTCCCCGGTATTTTCAAGCGTTAAGAAAAGGTCGATCTTTCCGCGCGTTGCATAGCGCCCGATCTCCTTTTTGATCTTGTCCTCGAATCGTATATACTGGCGGGGGATCTTGCAGGTTATATCAAGGTAACGGGAATTGACCGAGCGCAGTTCGGCGGTAAGGGTATTCCCCGGAAGCGAGAAAACGGCTCTGCCGTGTCCCGTCATGCTTACAATCATGTTGTTTCCTCTCCCGCAGTGTTTTCTTCGTCACTGCGCCGCCGTTCGAAAGACGGTAATCGTTCAACCTATATTATAACCCGCCGTATCGTTTTTGTCAAGAAAAAACCGTTTCTTCGGGATAAAAAACCCGATTGAGGTAGAGTCCGTGCGCGGGAGCGGTGAAGCCTGCGTTTTTGCGGTCGCCCGAGGCGATGATTTTTTGTATGTCTCCGCGTAAATACTTTCCGCGCGCGGCGTCCAGAACCGTTCCGACCATGATGCGCACCATGTTGTATAAAAATCCGTCGGCACTCACGGTAAGATACACAAAATCCCCGTCGCGGGAGAGGGTGCAGTGCCGAACCGTGCGGACCGTGTCGACAATCTTTGAGCCCTGCGCCATAAACGCGCGGAAATCGTGCGTTCCGCAAAGTTCCTCGCTCACAAAGGAAAGAGCCTCGACGTCGATCGGCTCGGGATAAAACAGAGCGCGCCCGACCGAGAAGGGGTCACGGATGCGGCTGTTGTAAATTTTATAAAGATATTCTTTTCCGATACAGGAGTAGCGCGCATGAAAATTTTCGTCCGCCGTCCGCGCCCGTTTTACGGAAACGCTCGGCGGAAGATGCGCGTTGAGCGCCTGCGGAAGGCGCTCGTTCGGAATGTCGATCTTTTCGGTGTGGCAGACGTATTCGAGCGCGTGAACGCCCGCGTCGGTACGGCTGCACCCCGTGACGGTCCGTTCCTCTCCCGTGATCGCGCAGATCGCCTCCTGCAAGGTCTTTTGCACGCTCGGCGCATTTTTTTGTACCTGCCAGCCGTGATACGGCGCGCCGTCGTAGGCAATGGTCAAAACCGTGCGCGCACTCACAGCAGAACCTCAAATCTTCCGTTCAGCACAAAGACCGCGGCGGCGGTGAGCAAAAAGACGAGGAGAAAAACAAAGTCGATCGCCGAAAAATGAAGGGTCTTTAAGCGGGTGCGTCCCTCTCCGCCGTGATACAGGCGGCACTCCATCGCCGAGGCAAGCTCGTCCGCGCGGCGGAAGGAGGAGATGAAAAGCGGGATCAGAATGGGGACGAGCGCCTTTACCCGCTTGAACAGTCCGCCCGTCTCAAAATCCGCGCCGCGTGCCTTTTGTGCGCACATGATCTTGTCGGTCTCTTCGATGAGCGTCGGGATAAAGCGCAGAGCGATCGACATCATCATGGCAAATTCGTGGGTCGGAACGCCGATTTTCGAAAGGGGCGCAGTCAAAAGCTCGATCGCGTCGGTCAGCGCGACGGGGGAGGTGGTGTAGGTCAGAATGACAAACGTTCCCGCAATTAAAAGGGCGATGCGCAAAATCATCAGAAGAGCAAACAAAAGCCCCTCGCGGTAAATCGTAATTTTCCAAAACGAAAACAGAACATGCTCGCCGCTCGACCACAAAAGATTCATAATGCCGGTAAAAATAATGATGAAAAGAACCGGCTTCATGCTTTTTAAGATCGTCACGACGCTGATGCGGGAAAGGGCGATGAGTACGACCGTAAGCAGTGCCGCCGCCGCAAAAGAGGGCAGCGTCTTGCAGGTAAAGACCGTCACGATGTAAACGATCGAGAGAATGAGCTTCATGCGCGGGTCAAGACGGTGTACGGGAGAATTTCCGGGAAAATACTGTCCGAGCGTGATGTCGCGAAGCATTTACGACCCCTCCTTTCCGCCGAAGCTTTCGGAGGCGAGAAGCTTTTCGAAAACGCTTTCCGCCTCGTTTACGGTGTAAACGCCCGAAAGCTCGGAAAGAGCGCTTTCGGGAATGCCGCGCTCCGCGCATTTTCTTTTTACCGCGTCGCAGATCGTCGTCACCTGCGGAAGAGCAAGCCCCGATTCCGAAAGGAGCGCGTATTGCGAAAAGACCTCTTTCGGCGTTCCCTCGCACAAAATTTCGCCGTCGCGCAGCGCCAAAATGCGGTCGGAATATTCCGCCACATCCTCCATGCTGTGCGAGATGATGACGAGGGTGCTGTTCTGCGCCTTGCGGTATTCGAGCAGACGCTCGAAAATTTCGCGTCTGCCGCGCGGGTCAAGCCCCGCTGCCGGCTCGTCGAGCACCAAGACCCTCGGCTGCATTGCCATTACGCCCGCAATGGCGACGCGCCGTTTTTGTCCGCCCGAAAGCTCAAAGGGCGACGCGGAAAGAAGAGACTTCGGAAGCCCGACAAATTCCGCCGCCGTCTCGACGCGCTTTGCAATCTCCTCGGGCGAAAGTCCCATGTTGGTCGGACCGTAGGCGATATCCTTTTCGACGGTCTCTTCGAAAAGCTGGTATTCGGGGTATTGGAATACGATCCCGACGCGAAAGCGCGTCGCGTAACGTATTTTTGCCGAAGCGTTGATGTCCTCGCCGTCCAGCTTTACCACGCCTTCGGTCGGGGTGAGCAGAGCGTTCATCATCTGTGCGATCGTGCTCTTGCCGGAACCTGTGTGACCGATGATGCCGGTCGTAAGCCCGTCGGGGACGGTGAAGGAGATATGACGCACGGCGGCACGCTCGAAGGGCGTGTGTTTGCCGTATACATAGGATACGTCGGAAAATTCAATCATAATGATACCTTTTTAAAATGTGAAAAAGTGAAAATTGCGATTTGCCGTGAATTTAAAAGACCGGAAACCTTGCGCGGAAAGCTTATTTTTTCGCCCACCGTGCCGCAAGCGCCTCGGCAAGAAGGTCCGCCGCCTCTTCGGTGGACAGAACCGTTTCGGTTTTGATAAGCCCCTTGTCGAAAAGATCGCGCACGAGCTCGGTGCATTGCGGAACCTCAAGTCCTTTTTCGTTCAGAATCTCCTTTTGACGGAAGACCTCACGCGGCGTTCCGTCCAGAATAATCTTCCCGTCGTCCATCACCAAAACGCGGTCGGCAAGCGCCGCTTCGTTCATGTAGTGGGTGATGAGAATGACCGTCATTCCGAATTCCTTCCGCATGCGGTCGATGATGGAAAGCACGTCGCTTCGTCCCTTCGGATCGAGCATGGCGGTCGATTCGTCAAAAAGAACGCATTCGGGCGCCATTGCCAAAATGCCCGCGATGGCGACGCGCTGTTTTTGTCCGCCCGACAGCTTGTGCGTGTCGTGCAGACGGTATTCGTACAGCCCGACGGCGCGGAGCGCGTCGTCGACGCGAAGCCGTATCTCATCGGACGGAATGCCCATGTTTTCGGGAGCGAACGCGACATCCTCTTCGACCACGCTTGCCACCAGTTGATTGTCGGGGTTCTGAAAGACCATGCCGATCGTCTTGCGGATGTCGAAAAGATCCTCGTCCTTCGAGACCCGAAAAGTCTGACCGTTTTGACGGCTTTGAATGTATATATCGCCCGACTCGGGGGCGAGAATTCCGCACATGAGCTTGGCAAGGGTCGATTTTCCCGACCCGTTGTGCCCGATGACGGCGACGAATGAGCCGCGCTCTATCGTAAAGGACAGGTTTTCGACCGCCTTTTTTCCTTTTTCGTCTTCGTTGTAGGAAAACGATAAATTGTCTGCCGTGATAAATTCACTCGGATTCAAACGTTTTTCTCCTTTCGGACTCTTTTCGCACGGGAAAGAGGATTTTCTTTATAGGTAAAACAGACGGGAAGCGCCTTTTCGCGCCCGTTTTTATGCCGCCGTAACAGCCGAATCGACTTTTTCCGCCGTAACACGACGAGTCAACTTTTTGCCGGCGTAACACGACAAATCGATCCTTTATCGACATAACGTGATGAATCATTTTTTGTCGACATGAAATGGATAGTGTGAAATTTAAATCCGACCATCGGATTTAAATTTCACGGCAATACTCGCCGTAGGCGCGAGGCGGCGCCGGCGGGAAGAATGCCGCCCGTCTGCGTAACCGGGATGCCGACCTCGTCGGCCGTGACAATGCCGCCGAAGCGCTTCCCGAAATGCAGTTCCATAAGATAGCCCACGGTCGACGCCGAAAGCCCCGTTGTGTAGGAGTTAAAAAGGACAAACAGCGGGTCGTCCGCCAAAACCTCGGCGCAGAGGGCGCACAGCTCGTCCGCGCCGTCCTCCAAACGCCAAAGCTCACCCGACGGACCGCGCCCGTAGGAGGGAGGATCCATGATCAGCGCGTCGTATTTGTGACCGCGGCGGATCTCCCGCTCGAGAAATTTTTTGCAGTCGTCGACTATGTATCGTATCGGCGCGTCGGAAAGCCCCGAAAGCGCCGCGTTTTCCTTTGCCCACGCCGTCATGCCGCGCGAAGCGTCGACATGGCAGACGCTTGCACCCGCACTCGCACAGGCAAGCGTCGCGCCGCCCGTGTAGGCGAAAAGATTGAGCACCGACACGCTTCTTCCGCTTTTTACGGCGTTTCCGATCATTTCACGCTGAAAATCCCAGTTGACCGCCTGTTCGGGGAAAACGCCCGTGTGCTTGAAGCCCGTCGGGCAGACCTTAAAGGTCAGGTCTTTGTATTTGATGGTCCAGCCGCTGTCAAAGATCGGATTTTTTTTGCCGCCGCGGAATTCCCACGCGCCGCCGCCCTTTTGCGAACGGTGATACCGCGCGTCGAATTTGTTCCAGAGCGGATGATCCCGACGCCCGCGCCATAAGACCTGCGGGTCGGGACGCACCAAAATAATCTCGCCCCAGCGCTCCAGACGTTCGCCGTCCGACGCGTCGAGAAGCTCGTAATCTTTAAAATCCTTTGAATACCACATGTTTATACAACTCCGTTTATTCGGTTTGGTTTTTAAGTTTATGTTTTGCCGTGATCAGCCCCGCGCCGCCCGACGGCAGAAGAAGGCGTTCGCCCGCTTTCATTTCGGTCTCGAAGCCGGAGCCGGAAAAACCGCGTATCAAAAGTCTTGATCGGGCGAGAAGATCGGTGATCTGACGCGGCGTGATGCCCGCGATCCGGATCGGCGCGCGGCTCTGCCCCTCGATAAAGAGCGTTCCGACGCGCGGAAAAGCGTCGAGAAGTCCCGGACGGCGGAGCGCTTTCAGCGAAAACGCCATAATCGGCGTCTTGATATGAATAAGCGCGTTTCTTTCCCTGCCGTCGCTCGGCTCGGTGGAGAAAAGCTCAAAACGCTCTGCCGAAACATCCTCGATGACCGCCGCTTTTTCGGCTTGGAAAAGCATGTCCTTCTTCGGAAATTTCTCCGCGACCAAAGCGCCGTCGGCACAGCCGCCCGCAACGCGGCGTATGCGCACGTCCGCCACGGCTTCGTCGTCCGACAGAATGTGAACAAAGCGGCGGCAATCCGCCGAAAACAGATCGCTTATCCGAATTTTCCGTATCGGCGCGCTTTTTGCGCAAAGCACGACCATCGCGCCGCCGCTTCGCACGCCCTCCTGGCGGATCTCCCGAAGAATGCCGCTCTCGCTTCCGCCCCCGAGAACGATTCCCGCGCGCGACGCGGCGGCGGGCAGAAGCGTGATTTTTCGCATGAGAAAACGCGAAACGCCCTGCATAACGACCGCCGCTTTGCCGCTGCGGACAAGCACAAGGCTTTCGAGCGAAAGCCCCGTGCCCCGTCGGAAGGACAAGAGCGACGCGACCTTTCCTATGCCCTCAAAGCGTCCGCCGCAAAGGCGGATTCTTTGAAAATCCTCGGCAAAAAACAACGCATCGCCCGAGAAATCCTTTGCGGCGCAAAGAACCGCACCCTCCTCGAAGGTCAGCGACACATCCGAAGCAAGGCGGATTGGTGCGCCGAGCGTATACATTCCTTTCGGCACAAACCACGCTCCGGGACTTTGCGCCGCCTCCAGCAAGGCTTGCTCGGGGGAGAGCTCTTCCGCACCGCCGCGGGACAGGATACCGCAAAGCGCGCTCGGCGCTTCGGAATTTTGTTCGTTCATTATAACCTTTCCCAATAAGAATATCGGTCAAAAAGCGGGGGCGGAAAAATTTGTCGGCCTTTATCGGCTCACACGTCGGCAAGGTCGACGTATTCCGCGCCGTGCCGCGCGATATAGGCTTTTCTCGCCGCGCCGTCGTCGCCGAGAAGCGTGTTGAACATCACGGCGGTCGCCGCCTCGTCGGTCGGATTTACGCGGATCAGCCGACGGGTCGCGGGATTCATGGTGGTTTTGGACATCATCTCGGGGTCGTTTTCGCCGAGACCTTTGGAGCGCTGGATGGTGTATTTTGTATTGCCGAGCCGCTTCAGTATCGCTTCTTTTTCTTTTTCGTTGTAAGCAAAATCCACGCCCTCCTTGGAGGTGATCTCATAAAGCGGCGTCTCGGCAATATAGATCTTTCCCTCGCGGATAAGGGTCGGCAAAAGGCGGTAGAGCATAGTGAGAATCAGCGTTCGGATCTGATACCCGTCCTCGTCGGCATCGGTACAGATGACGATCTTCGACCACTTCAGCGCCGCAAGATCGAATTGGGCAAGATCGGCTTTTCCTTTGGAATGAATTTCCACGCCGCAGCCGATGACGCGCAGAAGATCGACGGTAATGTCGTTTTTGAAAATTTTATCGTAGCCGCATTTCAGACAGTTCAGGGTCTTTCCGCGAACGGGAATGACCGCCTGGTATTCGGCGTCGCGGGCAAGCTTGACCGAACCGAGCGCCGAGTCGCCCTCCACGATGTAAAGCTCGCGCTTGGTCGCGTCCTTGGAGCGGCAGCTGACGAACTTTTCGACGCGGTTAGCAATATCCTGGCTTGCGGACAGCTTCTTTTTCAGATTGACCCGCGCACTTTCGGCGTTTTCGCGGCTGCGCTTGTTGATCAGAATCTGTTTTGCCGCACGCTCGGCTTCCTTGGGCTTTTCCGCCATGAAAATTTCGATGGAATGGATCAAAAATTCGGTCATGGCTTCGGCAATAAAGCTGTTGGTGATCGCTTTTTTGGTCTGATTTGCGTAAGAGGTGCGGGTCGAGTGCGAGTTGATGATCAAAATCAGCGAATCCTCAATGTCGCCGAAGGTGATCTTGCTCTCGTTTTTCGTGTATTTTCCGTTGTTTTTGAGATAGGTGTCAAAGGCCTTGACAAAAGCGCTGCGCGCCGCCTTGTCGGGCGAACCGCCGTGCTCGAGAAAGCTTGAGTTGTGGAAATATTCGATGCGGTTGATCGTGTTGGAAAAACAGAAGACCGCTTCCATTTTCAGATTGTAATCGGGCATGTCCGCTCGGTCGCGTCCGCGCCGTTCGGCTTTGTTGTAAAAGGGCGTCGAGAGCGCCGCGACGTGTTCGCGCTCCGAATCCTCTTCGCCGTCGTTCTCCGATTCCGATTCCTCTTCGCCTTCTCCGCCGTCGCCCGAATCGGTCTGCTCGCCCAGCATTTCGTTTACGTAATCGACAATGCCGTGACGGTACAAAAATTCCTCCTCGGAAAAGGTGCCGTCCCCGTTTTCGAATTTCAGCCGAAGCGTAAGCCCCTCGTTCACCACCGCCTGCTTGCGCATGACCTCGGTGAAATATTCGAAGGGCATGTTGATGTCGGTAAAGACCTCAAGGTCGGGTTTCCAGGTGATGACCGTTCCGGTGCGGCGTTTGCCCCATTCTTCCTTTTGAAGCTCGCACGAAGGCTCGCCTTTTTTGAATTCGATGTGATATTTTCCGTCGCGGGTATAGCTTGTGACGTGCATGAATTCCGAGCTGTACTGCGTGGCGCACGCGCCGAGACCGTTGAGACCGAGCGAGTAGCCGTAGGCTTCGCCCTCTTCGTCGTTGTGATATTTTCCGCCCGCATAAAGCTCGCAGAAAACAAGATCCCAGTTGTAGCGCTGTTCTTTTTCGTTCCAGTCGAGCGGGATTCCGCGGCCGAAGTCCTCGACCGTGATCGTATGATCGCGCATGACCGTCACGTTGATCACGTCGCCGTAGCCCTCGCGCGCTTCGTCGATGGAGTTGGAAAGGATCTCGAAAAAGGAATGCTCACAGCCCTCCAGCCCGTCCGAACCGAATATGACCGCCGGACGGGTGCGCACCCGCTCCGCTCCCTTAAGAGAGGATATACTGTTGTTTCCGTAATCGTTTTGCTTTTTCGTCATACTTTGCGTCCTTTATTCTTCGTTTCATCGGCGGCGTTTTTCCGCCGATGCGCCTATTATTACACTTTAACCTATATAGTATAACGCATTTTTTTCGAATATGCAAGAGCACGGCGGGAAATTTACCGTCTGTTTCCAATTCGCCTGCGGCGAGCATTACCGCGAAATGAGATTCCGGTGGTCGGAATCTCATTTCGCATTATCTACGCTATGTCAGCGAAGTTTGATCTTTCCGTGTTATGCCGACCTGAAATTTTGATGCGTAACCGAGCCTTCCCCACTTGATCGAAGATCACAGTGTATCGAGGGGAAGGCTTCATTGCGCATCAAAACTTTATGTCGACATAACATAGGTAAGGCGAAATCGAATTTCGACCACCGAAATTCGTATTTCGCGGTAATGCTCGCCGCAGGCGCGGCAACGCCCCCGCGCAGCGGGTTTGACAAGTGAGGGGGATTGTGTTATACTGATATACGGTTAAGTGTGCCGCTTTTTTTACGGCAAAACAAAAAGTTGAGGTAATACTGTCATGAACCGATTTTTTCGTACTCTTTCCGCCGTTCTTGCGGGAAGCCTGCTTCTTTGCTCCTGTTCCTCCGCCAAGGAAAACTATGCTATTTACGGGCAATATCCCAACGGGAAGATCCGCGCCTATATGACCGAGGGAATGTTTCGTTATTTTCTTTCCCAGCAAAAGGCGTCGTATCTTCAGGTGATCATGTACAACGACAAGACCGTAACGGGCGATTCGCCCGAGGTCTGGCAACGCACCGCGGCGGACGGAAAGACGTACGAGCAGTCCTTTTTCGACGAGACGGTAAAGGACGCGACCGAGCTTGTCGCGGCAAATTATCTTTTGTACTCTTTTTCTTCGAGCACCGACCCGAACAAGGAATATACGCTCCCCGAGGATTATCTCGATTATGTCGACAGCCTGATCGCGAAAAACGCGGCCGAAAAATACGGCTCGGTGTCGGCGTTTGAGGATTATCTTTTGAATTTCGGCGCGACTCTTCGCGATTATACCGATCTTTACATTATGACCGCCAACGTCGACCTTTTGAAGGACGCGCTCTTTTCCGAGGGGGGCATGGCACAGATCACCGACGAAATGATCCGCGATTATTATGCCGAGAATTATTATTCGGTGCGCCATATTTTCGTCAACACGGCGTACGACGAAAAAATTGACGGAACGCGCGCACCGCTTTCGAACGCCGAGGAGGCAAAGCGCGAGGAAACGGCACAGGAGATCCTCGCCTTTGTCACGGCGGGCGGAAGCTTTGACGACGCGGCGCAAAACTTTAAAGAATCCTACGTCACCGCCTATCCGAGCGTCAATCAGATGGACATTTCCGCCAAAACCGCCAACGCGCCCGAATTGGGCGAAGCCCTCTGCGAAATGCAGATCGATGAGGTGCGCGCGGTTCGTTCGGCATACGGTATCCACATTTTAAAGCGCGTCGCGACCGATCCCGACAACTACAACAAGGACGAAAGCGCGGTGAACAACATCACCTCGGCACTGAAAAACAAGCTGTATCCCGAGATCATCGCCCGCTATACGCCGCAGATCGTCGCCAACGGCGATATTATCGGGAAGTATACGATGGCTTCGGCGCAAATGCCGTAAAAAGATCACATCGGAGGGGAAGCGCTTTACATGAATCTTACTTTTTTGAAAAAACGAAAAAGAGAGCTCTTTTTCATCCTGTTTTTTCTCGTCGCCTTTTTTCTTGCGACAAAGCAAATGCCGATCTTTTCGCTGCGCGGCACGAAAAGTCTCGGCGTTACGGTAAAGCTTGATCTTTTGCTTTGCTGTACGATCTGTCTTGCCCTTTTGGAGGGCAAGCGCTACGCCGCACCGTATGCGCTGACGGCGGGCTTTTTGTTCGACGTTCTGGTCGGAAATCCGTATGCCTTTTCGCCGATCGTCTATTTTCTCTGCTCGTATTTCGCCGAAAAGGCGGCGGCGCCTTTTTCCCGCAAAACGCCCCTTTCGGTTCTTTTGGTCGGCGCGCAGGTGCTGGCGATAAAGGCGGTCTTTTCGTTTCTTTATCTCATCGCCGTCTCGCGCGATGCGTCGGTCGGCCAGCTCTTTTTTCTCGGAGTTCTGCCCGAATATCTCGTAAATACCGTCGGAACGGCGCTGGTCTTTTCGATCATGCGCATTCTTGCGGCACTTTTCCGCGTGCCGTTGTTTGATCACGGCGGAGAGTAAAAATTTTCCCGAAAAAGATGCCCGCCGCAAAAACGAGTTCCCAATGCCCAAAGGAGTTTTTATGCCTTTTTCCTCTCCCGAAAACAGCTGTAAATACGATATTTTTGGGGACATGACGCCCTGCACGCTGTGTCCCCGCCTTTGCGCGGTCGACCGCCGAGTCGAACGCGGCTATTGCGGGATGGGGACGCTGCCCGTCGTCGCGCGCGCCGCAAAGCATTTTTGGGAAGAGCCTTGCCTTGCGGGGAGCGGCGGCTCGGGCGCGGTTTTCTTCTCGGGCTGTTCTCTGCGCTGTGTGTTTTGTCAAAATCATACGATCTCGCACGAGGGGCGCGGCGAAGAAATAACGGCGGAGCGCCTTTGTTCTCTGTTCGAAGCGCTTCAAAACGACGGCGCGGACAACATCGATCTTGTCACGCCGACGCATTTTGCGCCCCTTGTCGCCCGCGCTCTTTCGCTTTTCGCGCCGAAAAAGCGCGTTCCCGTCATCTGGAACAGCAGTGGTTATGAGCGCGCCGAGACGATCTTGCGCTATTGCGAAAACGTCGATATTTTTCTTCCCGATCTCAAATATGTTTCCCCCGCGCTCTCGGCTCGTTATTCGGGAGCGGGCGATTATTTTGCATATGCGCAAGAGGCTCTTTCCGCCATGTTTTCGCTTGTCGGTTATCCGAAAATCGAAAACGGAAGAATGACGCGCGGCGTTTTGATCCGCCATCTTGTCCTGCCGTCGCACAGTCGTGAGAGCTTAGCGGTGATCGATCATCTTGTCGAGCGCTATGACCCGGAAAAGCTGTACGTCAGCTTTTTGTGCCAGTATTTTCCCGCTTACAAAGCAAAAATGTATCCCGAGATCGACCGCCGTCTTACGACGCTCGAATACCGCCGCGTTTTGGATTATGCCGTCGAAAAAGGAATCCGACACGGCTTTTCGCAGGAGCGCTCTTCGGCAAAGGAGGAATATGTTCCGACCTTTTACGACAAATTGCCCGACGGAACGACTTAACAGGAGTTTAACAAAAACCGTAAGCGGATTTTACACGGCGCGTGTATACTGGCAGACGAAGAATCCGAGGTGAATTCATGATAACGTATGAAGAAATAAAGAAAAATCACGCGATTCGAACGTATATTACCGAGGCGGACAATTCGCTTTGCGCGCTCGGCTTTACCGAGCACAGCTTCGCGCATGTGACCAAGGTGTCGGAAAAGGCGGCGGAGCTTTTGCGGTCGCTCGGCTATGACGAACACACCGTCGAGATCACCAAGATTGCCGGGTATCTGCATGATATCGGGAATTTGGTCAACCGCGTCGACCACTCGCAGAGCGGAGCGGTCATGGCGTTCCGAATCCTCGACAATCTGGGCATGCCGCCCGAGGATATCGCCGTGATCGTATCGGCGATCGGAAACCACGACGAGGGTACGGGCGTCCCCGTAAACGCGCCCGCCGCGGCGCTGATTTTAGCGGATAAAAGCGACGTGCGCCGCAGCCGTGTGCGCAACACCGACCTTTCACGCTTTGATATACACGACCGCGTAAATTACTCGGTCACTTCGTCCGAGCTTACGCTGTGCGACGGGAACAGGACGGTTCTTTTGTCGCTCGGCATCGACACCGCAATCAGCCCCGTAATGGATTATTTCGAGATCTTTTTGGGCCGTATGAGCATGTGCCGCCGCGCGGCGGAAAAGCTGGGGCTTACGTTTCGCCTGAACATCAACGGACAATCGCTTATTTGACGGGAAAGACGAGGACAGAACATGATTTTTCTTTTGGAGGACGACGACGACATCCGCGAGCTTGTCGTATATTCCCTTTGCAAAACCGGAACGCCCGCAGAAGGGTTTGACCGACCGTCGGCTTTTTTTGCCGCGCTGAAGGAGCAGGGGATTCCCGAGCTTGTCCTTTTGGATATTATGCTGCCGGAGGAAAGCGGCATGGCGGTTCTGAAAAAGCTGCGGAGCGATCCCGCGGCGGCAAAGGTTCCCGTTATTATGTTGACGGCAAAGGGGACCGAATTCGATAAAGTGAAAGCGCTCGATGCGGGGGCGGACGATTACATTACCAAACCCTTCGGCGTAATGGAGCTTGTCGCGCGGGTGAAGGCAGTGCTTCGGCGGAGCGGAAATTCCGCCAAAGCCGACACCGTTTATGTATTCGGCGATCTCGTCATGTCGGTGCCCAAGCACACCGTAACGGTCGCGGGAAACGAAGTGACGCTTACGCACAAGGAATTCGATCTTTTGCGCTATCTTCTCGAAAATCCCGATCGCGTCGCCGACCGCGACACCCTGCTCAACGCCATATGGGGCTATGATTTCGACGGCGAGAACCGCACGGTGGACGTACATATCCGTACCCTTCGGCAAAAGCTCGGCGTGTGCGGCGATATGATCGAGACTGTCCGCGGCGTGGGCTACCGTATCCGCGCTTACGGCGAGAGAGTTTGAAAATCAGCCTTGCGGCGGTGCGCACGGCAGGGGCGGAAAGGCAACGATCATGGAAATTTTAAGCGTTTTTCTCTCCGATGGCGGAGGGGAGGTAAACATCAAGACCGACGGCGGATTTTTTGCCGTCACGCGGTCGGATTTTCGGAGGTTTGCGACCGAATATACCGACGAAAATCCCGAGGAGCTTCTCTCGTGCGATGCGGAGACGGCGCGGGAGCTTTTTCCCGTTGTTCTCGATGCCGAGGGTGAAGAGGAGCTTACCTATTTGAATGAAAAGCTGCGCGCCCTGCGCTATGCTTTATATCTTTTGGGCATTTCGGACAAGAGTACGAAACAGCTTCTTTTCAAGCTGAAGCAAAAAGGATATTCCGAGCGCGCCGTGAACGACGCGGCGGCGGTTCTGATGCAGAACGACCGCCTGTCCGACGAGGCGTTTTGCCGTCGGAAATGCGAAATTCTGGCGCTGGGCAAGCACTACGGTAGAACGCGCATCGTGCGCGAGCTTTGCGCCAAGGGAATTCCGTCCGCTCTGTGCGAACGCGTTTTGGACGACATGGAGATCGATTTTGACGAGCAGCTGCAAATTCTTTGCGAAAAGCTGATCCGCGAGCCGATAACCGATCGGGAAATGCGGCAAAAAACGATTGCCAAGCTCATGCGTTACGGCTACGGCTACGAGGAAATTTCCGACTGTCTTTCATCTCATTTTTCGGAGGAGGACGACGCATTTTGATCTTTTCGGGCAATGCTCATCCCGAAAAATAAAACCGAAACAGCGCGCAGATCGCCGCGGGAAAGCACAAAAGCCACGTTTTTTCTCCCCGCGCATGCGCGTCGATCGCCAAAAGGGCAAGGCACAGAAGCAAGATTCCGTTCCAAAAGAACGTAAAGACCGCCTGCGCCCGCACCGAGACCAAAAAGCCGACCGCCGCCGCAAAGCGTCCGAAATACAGAAGCGCAGAGCGCTTTTCCTCCCGCAGATCGGATGTATGCAGGCGGTAGAGAAACACGCCGAACAGCAAAAACGAAAGCTGTCCCGCGCCCGACAGAATCACCGCCGCGCGGCTTTCGGAAGCAAGATTTTCCGCGTCCCGCCCGATATATTGCCCGACGAGCGACAAGGCAAGACACAGCGCGCCGTAACCGAATAACAGCATCGGATTTTTCGCAAAAAAGAATCTTTTTTGCGATTTTTTTGTTTTTCTTTGCATTTTCCCGAACTCCGTTGACTTTATGTGAAAAAAAGTGTATAATAAAACGGTATCACCGTCTTACGTAAAATCCGCACGGGGAAAAATCTTCCCCGCTTTTCAGTATAAACAAAGGAGAAAATTTTATGCTGCGTGAAATACTGTCGGGGCAAATGAACACCGTCGAATGGGTTCAATTTTTGCTTCTGATCCCGATCATTCTGTTTTCGCTCTCGGTACACGAATCGGCGCACGCTTATGTCGCGCACAAATTGGGCGACGACACGGCGCGTAATTTCGGACGCATTACGCTCAATCCCGCAAAGCATTTCGACCCCGTCGGTTTTCTTTTTCTTCTGCTGTTCGGCTTCGGCTGGGCAAAGCCTGTGCCGGTCAATACACGCAATATGAAAAACGGGCGCTGGGGCTTTGTCGCCACCTCGATCGCGGGACCGATCTCCAACATTCTTCTCGCGTTTGTTTCGGCGATTCTCGCAGAGCTGACGCTCGTCGTTTTGACTCATATCCCGAATATGGGCGGCATTTCCGGAATGCTCACCTACTCGTTTTTCCAAATGGCGGTCTCTTTGAACGTCGGCTACGCCGTTTTCAATCTTCTTCCGATCCCGCCGCTTGACGGAAGCCGCCTTTGGACGGCGCTTCTGCCGCGGAAAATTGCCGAATGGACGTTCCGTTACGAGCGCTATATGCAGTACGCTCTTTTGATCTTCCTTTGTCTCGGCGCGTTCACCGATGTTATCAACAACATCACAAGTACGGTCACGTACGGCATTCTGCGTCTTGTGGATTACATTCCTTTCTACCTTTTGTACGGTGCGGCGGCATGACGGAGCTTTTGGAAAACCGACCGCTGTCGGACGGCGAAACATCGGACGGCGTGCGGGCACTCGAACGATCGGGTGCGGCAAAGGTCTCGGAGGACTCGGAGGTTTCGGAAGCGATCGAAGAGCTTGAGGAGCTTGAAGACGACTCACCCACCTTTCATCTTGAGATCTTCGAAGGACCGCTTGACCTTCTTCTGACGCTCATCGCCCGCAACAAGGTCAACATTTACGACATTCCGATCACGCTCATTTTGGAGCAATATATGGAATACATCCACGATATGGAGCTTTTCAATATGGAAGTGGCAAGCTCGTTTATTGTGATGGCGGCACGGCTCATGCTGATAAAATCGCGCATGCTGCTTCCGATCCAAAAGGACGAGGAAGACCCGCGGCAAGAGCTTGTGGACATGCTGCTCGAATACCGGCGGGCAAAAAAGACCGCCGAGGTGCTGCACGATCGCGAGCTTACCTATTGGGGGCGTTACGAAAAGCCGCCCGAGAAGATCGAGGTCGACCCCGAATATACCCTTACGCACGATGTTGAAATTTTAAAAGAGGCTCTCCGCCGAGTGCTTGCCCGCAGCGAAGAATTTGAGGACAATTCGCTTTTCGAGATAGAGGAAAACATCGGACGCCACCTCACCGCGACGCGGCAGGTCAGCGTCGGCGAAAAGATTTTGCATGTCTTGAAGCGTCTGGTCAAAAAAGAAAAAATACGCCTTTCGAGCTTTTTTGACGAGGTACGTACCCGCGACGAGGTGGTCGCGACCTTTTTGGCGCTGCTGGAGCTGGTCAAGGGCAGACGCGTACACATCGATTATTACAGCGACGATTACGCCGACTGCGATATTATTTTAAACCGCCACACCGAAGAAGGCGCGGCTTTGCCGTCGGTGCAGTGAGCTTTTTTGTATAGCGCGGCGGACATCTTATTTTTGTGAGGAGAAACGAACATGATCTTTCAGTATCTCGGAACCTCGGCGTCCGAAGCGGTTCCGGCAGTCTTTTGCGAATGTGAAATGTGCGGCGAAGCGCGTCTGCGCGGCGGACGGGATTTTCGCACCCGCAGCTGCGCCGTCATCGACGAAAAGCTGATGCTGGATTTCGGTCCCGAAGTCTATGCCCAGTCGGCGCGCTTCAACGTGCATCTTTCCCGCGTTAAATATTTGTTTGTGACGCACCCGCATACCGACCATTTCCAGATGAACAATTTCAATCTGCGCGGCGGATTTTGGGGAATGAACCTCGCCGAAGACGTTCTCACGGTGTACGGCGGCAAGGACGTTTACGCGCCCATGCGCGATTTTCTCGATAACCGCGTGCGCGCGGTGGTAAAACCGCACCTTGACGCGAAAGAAATTCACGCCTTCGAGACGGTCGAGCTCCCCGAATATACCGTGACGGCGCTGCGCGCCTGCCATGATCCTTCGATTGAATGCCTTTTCTACCGCATAAAATCCAAAACCGACGGCAAAACGGTTCTGTACATTCACGACACCGAAAACGACATTGCCGACAGCCTTTCCTTTATCGCGGGCGAGCATCTCGACATGGTGTCGTTCGACTGCACGATGGGCAATAAATACGTTCCGAAGGGCGAGCGGCACATGGGATTCCGCAATAACATCGAGGTGCGCGATGCCCTTTTGAAAAACGGCTGTATCGATTCCTCGACCCGTCTTATCTGCAACCACATCTGCCATCACGTCGGACTGTACGACGATCTTGCGCGGCTGTTGGCAACCGAGGGCTTTGAGCTTTCCTACGACGGCATGCGTGTTTTGCTTTGATAAAATTTGCCCGACGGAGCGCAAACATAAAAATTCAAGAAATGTGCAAAAAAGGCTTGCAATTTTACGGGGCTTATGCTATAATGTTCCGTGTTAGCCGTCGGGAGACGCTTTTCTTTGCGCGCGTTTCAGACGGAAAATTGTCGCGCGGTGCGCCGAAAAGTCCCGCTTGCCGCGCGTTTTTCGAAGTTGAATCGAAAAGGAAAATTTCTATTTTTTGGAGGTCAGTTCGTTATGTTGATGACGATTTTCGGTATTTTGATTTTGGTTATGGCGCTCTTCCTTGTGATCACCATCCTCATGCAGTCGAGCCGCGATCACAGACTTTCCGGTACCATCGCCGGCGGCGCGGAAACCTTCTTCGGCAAACAAAAGGGCAAGACCATGGACGGTGTTCTGAATAAGATCACCATCGTTGTCTGCATCGTTTTCTTTGTCTGCGTTCTTCTCATGTATATCTTCCAGGGTGCAAACACCTCGAATAACAACGTAAACGGCGACAACACGATCGACCTTTCGGATTATACCGACGGCACGACCGATGATACGAACGGCGACGCCGCAGCTAACGACGAAACCGCAAACGGTGACGAAAATGCCGACGCGGCAGCGGATGAGAACGGCGAGAACACCGAGAACACCTCCGATGTCGATGAAGTTCCTGACGGAACCGGTGATTCGGACGAAATCGGCGGCGACGAAGGTACTATAGAAGCCGACAACAACACCGAAGATACCGCAGGTGCCGATGACAACACCTCGGATATCGACGCTCCCGAAAAGTAATCGAACTTTCATTTTTGCACTTTCCCCGCGTTCGGCACGGTTTAAATGCCGTTTGAGCGGCGGTTTGCGAACGAAACGATAGAATCGTTCTTTATAACGGACGCTTCGTTTTCGTGAAAATTTCCCCCGCAATCGATACGGAACAGGTACGGTTGCGGGGGTTTTCTTTCGAAGCGGTGTGTTTCTGTGTTTTTGTAAAGAGCGAAATATCGCCGATCGCACGAGACCCGGCATACAAACGCCTTTCGCAAAAAATCAAATTGAATAAGTAGGAGCCGAAAATGCAAAGCTATATTCCTTTTATGCTGACAAATTCCCATTTCAATCTTGACGAAACGCTCTCTTTGGTGAAAAATGCCGGTGCGAGCCGCATTTTTTTGGCACTTCCGCCGTTGAAAAAAGAGGCTCTTTCCGACGACGCTCTGTGGGAAAAGCTTGCGCGCGCCGTCTCTTTTTTCCGCAACGAAGGCGTTGAGGTCGGCGTTTGGTATTGGGCGCTCAAGGTGGTCGGCAAAAATGATTTTACCCCCCTGCGCGGCTTTCTCGGCAAAGAAAGCGCCGTCGAAAAATGTCCTCTTGACCCGAATTTTCTCGATTTTGCGGAAAGTGTTGCCCGCAAGGTCGCCTCGCTTCATCCGGACATTCTTCTGTACGACGACGATCTTCGTTTCGGAACGCATGACAGCGGAGAGGGCTGCCTTTGCCGTTATCACCGTGCCGCAATCGAAAAACGGCTCGGAAAGACCTTGCCCGACAAAAATCTTTTTGAAACCATGTTTGCGGGAAAACCGAACGAATATCGAAGCGCCTATCTTTACGCGGCGGGTGAAAGCCTGAAAAATTTCTGCAAAAAAATGCGTGCGGCGGTCGATTCGGTCGACCCGACCGTTCGTATCGGTATTTGCTCCTGTATTTCGGTGTGGGACAACGACGGTGTGGATTCCTATACGCTCGCAAAGCTTTTGGCGGGCGGCACAAAGCCGCTGGTACGGCTTATCGGCGCACCGTATTGGGCGGAAAACCGTTTTTTGGATAACCGTCTCGAGGATATCATCGAGCTTGAACGCATGGAACGCTCTTGGAAGGACGACAAGGATGACATTGAGGTTTTTGCCGAGGGTGATACGTATCCCCGCCCTCGCTATCGGGTTCCGTCGTCTTATCTTGAAATTTTCGACACGGCATTGCGCGCCGACGGGCATTTTGACGGTATTTTGAAATATATGCGGGATTATAACGCGTCGAGCGCGTATGAACCCGAATACCTCCGCCGTCATGCGGAAAACAAGGTTTATTCCGAAGCCCTTTCCGTTGATTTCGGCGATAAAGAAGCGGTCGGCATTCGGGTATATGAGGCCTTACATAAGCTGGAGCAGGCGGATTTTACAAGCATCGATCCCACGCCCGAGGTTATCGGGAAGCTGCTCTTTTCACACGCCGCCCGTCTTTTGGCGAACAATTCGATTCCGACGACTTACCGCGGCACCGGAATTTGCGGTATTGTCTTCGGAGAAAATGCGCGTCATCTTCCCGACGAAGCTTTCTCAAAACCGTTGATCTTGGATATTCGCGCCGCAAAAATTCTGTCGGAAAAAGGCAAGGACGTCGGGCTTGTCTCCTGCGGAGCGCTGCTTACGTCGACTACCGAGTTTTTTCCGCCGTTCGACGGTGAAACCGTCGGCTTGAACCCAATAGGTCCCTTTGCCGCGCCGACCGAGCTTTGCGACAAGGCGACGGTGCAAAGCTTCTTTTTGCTTCCCGACGGAGCGAGGATTCCCTCGTGCTACACCTATGAAAACCGAGACGGCGGGCGCTATATCGTGTACTGCTTTGACGCTTCGCGTGCGCCCGAGGGGGTAATGCGGCAATATATTCGTCCGCGCCAGCTTGCGCAGCTGCTTCGCGAAAGGGACTGTCCGCTTCCGATCGAATGCTTCGGAAACCCCGATCTTTACATTCTTTGCAAATCCGATGACAAATCAACCGCCGTCGGGTTTTGGAATTGTCATGCCGATTTTGTGCGGAACGCCGCGGTTCGGCTGGACGGCCGCTATTCCAAGGCTCGTTTTGTGAATCTTTCGGGGACGCTTGACGGAGAGCTTTTGAAGATCGACCGTATCGGCGCTTACGAGTACGGCTATGTTTTGCTCGCAAGATGACGGCTCCGTCGGCGCGGAAACCGAAAATCCCGTTTCGTGACCGAAAGCGGAATGACGCAAGCGATCCGAACTTTTTTGAAAGGAAAGGAACTGCTATGAAAATCCTTCTCACCGACTTCGGTGCCGACCGCACGGGACGCGCCGATATTTCCGACGCTTTTGCCCGCGCCGTAAGCGAGGCGGCAAAGGGCGCGGAGCTGTTTATTCCCGCAGGGCGCTATAAAGTGTCCCGTACGCTTCTTGTGCCGTCGAACGTCACCGTCACCGCCGACCCGTGTGCGCGCATCTTTCTCGACGGGGAGCCGAAAAAGCACCGCGGCGACTATCTTTTGACCAACGCCGACCACGAGCACGGCAATCAAAACATCACGATCCGCGGCGGCGTCTGGGACGGAAACAGCGCGGGAAAAGAAAACAAAAAGCCCGAAGATATTTTCGATCCGAACGGCTTTTCGGGAACGGTTTTGAATTTCCGAAATGTGCGCGGGCTTCATCTTTCGGAGCTTGTCGTCGCCAATGCCGTAGGGTATCATGTGCGCATGGCATCCCTTTCGGACTTTACGATCGAAAACATCTCGTTCCTTGCCGATCACCCCGGTGTTACGCAGGACGGACTTCATTTCAACGGCGATATTCACCGCGGCACGGTGCGCAACATCCGCGCCCTTTCCTACGGACTTACGACCGACGATCTCATCGCGCTCAACGCCGACGATTCGATGGAACGAATCGAAAATTTCGGCATGCTTCGCGGGGAAATTTCGGACATTACCTTTGAAAATCTGTTCGCCGAGAACGCGCATACGCTCATCCGCCTTTTGAGCGTCGACGCGCCGATACGCAATATTACGATCCGCGGCGTGTTCGGCGGCTTCCGCTGCAACGCGATCAACGCCGACGGTGCGCGCTATTGCCGCACGCCGCTCTTTGACGAAAAAGATTTTCCCGACGGCTGCGGAAGGATCGAAAACGTCGTTATCGAAAATATGATATGTTATCCGACCGAGAAGAATTGCCGCGAGGCGATCTGTCTCGAGTCGCTGGCGGACGGGCTTCGCCTTTCCGATTTTCACCTTTTGTGCGATGAATTTTCCGTTCCCGCCCTTCGCGCGCGCCATCTTTCCGATACGGTGCTTCTTGCCGACGGAAAAAAACTCCGCATAGAAAAGGCCGACGCGGAACACATCCTTGAAAATTTCGGCGAATTGACCGTCACGCACCCTGTCGCGTGACCGCTTTGACAAAAAGAGACGACCTCTCGGTCGTCTCTTTTTTATGCACTTTTGCTTCGTCCGCACACGGCGGGCGGTGTTATCATCGAATCGCTTCGCGCATTTTTCGGATTGAATCCTCGAAAGAAAGATCTTTTCGGAACAGGCTCGACGTTCCCGCGACGAAAATATTTGCGCCCGCCCTTGCCATGATCTCCGCGTTTTCAAAGCTTACATTGCCGTCGACTTCGATCTCTTTTTCGAAAAAGCCCTCGGAATCCAGAAAACGCCGCGTCTTTTCGATCTTTTTTAAGGTGGACGGAATCAATTTCTGCCCCGCAAAGCCGGGGTTCACCGTCATGATCAAAACGCCGTCGATATCCTCGGCGACCGCTTCGAGCGCGCCCGTCGGCGTTGCGGGATTGATCGCCGCAAAGGCTTTCGCCCCGCGCTCTTTGATCGCCGCGACGGCTTTGTGAAGATGCGCCGTCGATTCGCAATGCACCGAGACCATATCGTTTTCGCCGAAATCAAACAGATCGAGCTTTTGTTCGGGCTCGGTTATCATCAAATGAAGATCGATCGGGAGGGAGGTCCTTTTTTTCAGCGCACGGATAAAATCGGTTCCGAGCGTAAAATTCGGTACAAACGCGCCGTCCATAATATCCGCGTGGATCAGATCGACGCCGTCCTTTTCAAATTCTTCGATCGTCCGATCCAAATTGAAAAAATCGACGCACATGATCGACGGTGCGATTTTCTTTTTCGGTACGATTGTCATTTCGTTTCCCCCTCTCGGTTCATCGTCAGCATGACCTTGACGAAAAATTCCTTTTTGTCCCGCATCATCTCGAATGCCCTTTCGCATTCGCAAAGCGGGTAGCGGTGGGTGATCAGCGGCTTCAGGTCTAAGCTTCCGTCCGCCATGGCGCGCAGACTTTCCTTCCAGTCGTTTTGGCGGTCGTTGTAAGACGAATTCCATGTGCCCTCGATTTTCAGTTCCTTGCGCAGGATCTGCCAATAGGTGTCCTGCGGCAAAAGCATGTCCCCGACGGGATTTCCCATGAAAACGCCCCGTGCGCCGGGCTTTGCCGCCGCAAGACAGACTTTCAAGGCGTCGGAACAGCCCGTACCCTCCAAAAAGCGGTCGACCGGCGTTTCGCCGGTATATTCCGAAAAGCCGAGCTCTTTTGCAAAATCGAGCTTTTTCCGATCGATATCGTGAAAACAGACTTCTTTTGCTCCGAAAAGCTTTGCCCATTTTCCGACGATCAGTCCGATCGGACCGGCGCCCGCGATCAAAAGGCGCGTGTCGTCGCCGATATTCAATTTCAGCGCCGCATGGCGCGCCACCGACGCAGGCTCGCACATTGCGCCCTCATCGTAGGAAAGCCCCTCGGGCATAAGAACCAGATTCCATTTTTTCACGGCGATATATTCGCTCATCCCACCGTCGCGCCGTGAGCCGTAATAATCGTAATGCGAGCAGGTCGCGTAATGCTCGCCCCGACAGCTTTCGCACGAAAAGCACGGAAGCAGCGGAAAAACCGCGGCGTGCTTGTCGATCAGCTCTTTGTCCTCCGCGTCGGCGATCTCGCCCGAAAACTCGTGTCCGATCACCGTGGGGTAATGATATGTACCCTTCTTGTATACCCGCCCGATATCGCTTCCGCAGATGCCGCAGCTTTTGACGCGAAGCAGCACCTCGTCCTTTCCGCGCGTCGGAAAAGGCTTTTCTTCAAAACGCAGATCGCCGACAGCGTGCAGATCGGCGCATTTTATCGTTTTCATCGTTTTTCGCCCCTTGACATTTTCTTTCTTTTATGGTAGCATAACACAAACGAAAGAAAAGAACAATCCAGGGCGCTTTTTTTGCAAAAGAATCGCAATTTGCGAACCGAAACGAAAGCAAAAGAAAGAAAATGAAAATACAAAAGAGGGAAGAACGATATGTTGAATCTGGAACGGCAAGAAGAAATTCTCCGCTTTTTGGAGTCGCACGGAAGCGCCACGGTACACAGGCTTTCGGGACTTTTATACGTCAGCCCGCCGACGGTGCGGAGGGATATAACGGCGCTTGAAAAGCAGGGAAAGGTTCTGCGTACCCACGGCGGCGTTGTTTTGCGCAAGACCGCCGAGAGTGAAATCCCGCTGATTCTGCGGGAGGAGCAGAACAATCTCTCCAAAAAGATCATTGCCGAAAAAGCCGCCGCGTATATACAAAACGGCGATGTTTTGTTCCTCGACGCCTCATCGACCGCCGCGTATCTGATCCCGCACTTAAAAAAATTCCGCGACATTATCGTCATTACCAACAGCCCGAAAAGTTCATTGCGGCTGGGCGGCGAGAATATCAAAAATTATTGCACGGGCGGTTTGCTTTTGGCGCATTCCGTCGCCTACGTCGGTACCGAAACGCTGAATTTTATCCGCCGTATCAACGCCGATCTGTTCTTTTTCTCGACCCGCGGTTATTCGGACGACGGTTATATCACCGATTCGTCGGTCGAGGAGGCGGAGGTAAAACGGGCGATGATGCAAAATGCGGCGCGCTCGATCTATTTGTGCGACAGCAGCAAAAAATCTCAAAAATATATGTACAACGTCTGTCGCACCGACGAAGTTTTTGCCCTCTTGGACGAAACCCCTTGCGGGGAGCAGTTGCCGTGAAATAGCATTCTGATGGTCAGAATGCTATTTCACACCTACGGTGAGTATTGCCGTGAAGTGGGATTCCGATGGTCGCGCCTAGCGGCGCCGCAGTTGCCGTGAAATAGCATTCTGATGGTCAGAATGCTATTTCACACCTACGGTGAGTATTGCCGCGAAATAGGATTCCGATGGTCGCGCCTAGCGGCGCCGCAGTTGCCGTGAAATGGGATTCCGATGGTCGGAATCCCATTTCACACTTATGGCAAGTATTGCCGCGAAAGCTTACGAAAGAGACGTAAATTTTTGCTTTACGGCGTTGACCTTGGTCGTTTCCGCCTGCTCGGTCGGATACCAGCCCTTGGATGCCATTTTGTCGTATATCGTGTCCTGCATGGTCAAGGAACGGTTCAGTGCGGCGCTGAAAGCCGAATGAACGTTGTCGGTCGCGGCTTCGATTGTACCGTGAAGGTAAAGATCGCAAACGCCCTTTTCCAAAAGCAAAATATTTTCCATCAAGCTTTTATCATCCATTTTGATTTCCCCTTTCCGATCAATATCTAAGCTCAAAGCAAGCCGTAAAGACTGCCGAAAAGCTGCTTGTTCTGCTCGGCAATATCTTCAACGCAGGTCTTTAAATCTCCGTCGGAGATCTGCGAGGCGGTTTCGGTACATTTCTGAATGCAAAACCGGGCGTGGGACAGTGCGTCCTCTACATATAATAATTCTTTGGTCGTCATGATTTTTCTCCTTTTGTGTTTTGTGCCGTTTTTTCTGTTTTCTTTTTTCGCGTCACGGAATTAGTTTGAGCGCGCGTGCAAAAAATAATCGCGGCGTTTTTTTCCGAAAGAACAATTTTTTTCCGATTGATTGACAAATCGCCTAAAATGTGGTATTGTTTTATGGGAAAGTATTTCCCGACGAAATCATGAACTTTGCGAGGATTGTTTTATGAAATTACAATATTGGGGCACTGCTGCCGCCGAGGGAATTCCGGCGCTGTTTTGTCATTGCGATACCTGCCGCGCCGCAAAAGAACGCGGCGGACGCAACGTCCGCACCCGTTCGCAGGCGGTACTGGACGATACTCTTCTCCTCGATTTCCCCGCCGATACGTATTGTCACAGTCTTCGTTACGGTGCGGATCTTGCGTCGTTTACGCATCTTCTCATCACCCACAGCCACAGCGATCATTTGTACTCCGCCGATTTTACCATGCGGCGCGACGGCTTTGCTCACATCGGCTCAGCCCCCGCTCTTGAGGTATACGGTGCGGCGGGCGCGATCGATTATGCAAAGATCGAAGGCGATCCCCGCGGCGACGATGTGGGCGGTACGGTGCATTTCCGCAAGCTTCTGCCCTACACCCATTACGACATTGCGGGCTATGATGTTGTTGCGCTTCCCGCGCGGCACGACCCGAAGTCTTTTCCGTATGTTTATTGGATCGGCAAGGGCGAAAAGGGCCTTTTCTATTGCAACGACACGGGGCCTTTGTTTGACGAGGTGTGGGAATTTCTGGAGCGCGAAAAGCTTCCGATGACCTTTGTCTCGGCGGATTGTACCGACGGTGCGCGCGCAGAGATGGGGTATGACTCGCATATGTGCCTTGCCCGCAACATCGACCTGCGGGATCGCCTTTTGAAGATCGGCTGCGCCGATGAAAAGACGCTTTTCTGCTGTACGCATTTCTCCCACAACGGCGAGCACGCGCTCTACGACGAATATTCGGAAATTGCGAAAAAAGAAGGCTTTCTCACGGCGTACGACGGCATGACGGTGGAGTTTTAAGCTCCGCATCGGCACCATAAGGAGGAGAAATTATGCGTTTTTGTGTTCCGATCCCCTGTTTTTTTCGAAATGCGGACTTTTGCGACGCTCTGCGAAAGGTGCGGGCGCTCGGCTTTGACGCGGCGGAGACGTATGTTTGGAAGCCGCTTGACCGCGAAAAAGTAAAAAACACCTGTGAAGAATTCGGCGTATCCCTGCTCAGCATGTGTACGACGAATTTTGAGCTGACGCGTCCCGAGAGAAGAGACGGTTTTCTTGCGGGACTTTCGGAAAGCGTGCGCGCCGCGCACGAAATGAACGTGGGAAAGCTGATAACGCAGGTCGGAAACGACTGCGGCAGAGAGCGCCGCTATCAGCACGAGAGCATCGTCGAGGGATTGCGCCGTTCGATCCCGATTCTGGAGGAGTACGGCATAACGCTCATGATCGAGCCGCTAAACAAGCACGTCGATCACCCGGGTTATTATCTTTCGACCTCGGACGAAGCGTTCGAGATCATCCGCGAGGTAGATCATCCGCTCGTGCGCGTGGTTTTTGATATTTATCATCAGCAAATCACCGAGGGAAACATCATTCCGAATCTTACGGAAAACCTTCGCTATATCGCCCATCTTCATGCGGCGGGACACCCCGGGCGGCATGAATTGCAAAACGGCGAGAGCGATTACCGCAACATTTTTGCCGCCGCCGACCGTGCGGGATATACGGGATATTGCGGACTTGAATATTCGCCGACCGAAGAAGCGGAGGAAAGCCTGCGAAAGGCGCTTGCGCTTTACGGAAATTAAGTTAAGCCTTTCGGCAACGTCCGCGGAAAGATTTTCGGCCCGTCGCATCCCCCGAACAAGTCCGCGCAAAACGAACGTCCGAGAATATCAACAATGGAGAATTTATGAGCGATACGGTTCTTTCAAATCAACCGAATACCGACCTTGATTTCGTAAAGCGCGCCTGTGAAGCAATATTGTTTGCCTGCGGAAGCGCGGTCACAAACGAGCGCCTTGCGGCTTCGATCGGCGTTTCCGCCAAGGATATTCCGCCGGCGCTTCGTGCGCTGAAGGAGGAGTACGACGCACGCACCGGTGCGGTCGAGGTCGTTTTATATGCCGACGGCGCCCAACTTGTCACCAAAAGCGAATACGGCGAGCTCGTGCGCACCGCGCTCGAGCTTCGCAAAAATCAGCCGCTTTCGCGCGCGGCGCTTGAGGTTTTGGCGGTCGTCGCCTACAATCAGCCTGTCACCCGCGCTTTTATCGACAAGGTGCGCGGGGTTGAATCTCCCTCCGTCACCTCGTCGCTTGCCGAAAAGGGGCTGATCGAGGAGGTCGGGCGGCTGGACGCACCGGGGCACCCGATCCTGTACGGCACGACCGCTGCTTTTCTTCGCACTTTTGGGCTTTCGTCGATCGAAGAACTGGGCGATCTTCCCGAGCTTGAAGAAATTCGGCGCGCTTTCTTAAAGGACGGCGAACAGCTGAAAATGGACATCGGCGACGGCAGGCTTTCCGACGAAAGCGCGGAAAACACCGAGGGAGCCGACCCGTCCTCGACCTTTATTGCGCCGCCCAAAGAGGGCACTCTTTCGGAAAACGACGACAATGCGCCGCAAATTGCTCTTTCGGACATCGTTTCTCCCTCGCCCGACGAGCTTTTTGCCGACTGCGAGGCCTATTCCGACCAAAACGAAAACAAATAAAAATGAAAAACCAAAAAAGAAAGAGGAACAAAAATGAAGCTTTACATTGCCTGTGACCATGCCGCCATTGATATGAAGGATGAAATTGCCGCTTACCTTACCGAAAAAGGTTACGATGTGACCGATCTCGGCATTCACACCGGCGAAAAGATCGATTATCCCGTCAGCGCCGAGCGCGTCTGCCGCGAGGTTCTTGCGCACGAGGGCGCTTTGGGCATTTTGATCTGCGGCACCGGCATCGGTATGTCAATCGCCGCCAACAAGATCCGCGGAATCCGCGCCGCGGCGGTCAGCGAGGTATACAGCGCAAAGCTTACCCGAATGCACAACAACAGCAACGTCCTGTGCTTCGGCGCGCGGGTCATCGGAATTGAGACTGCCAAAATGCTGGCCGACGCCTTTTTGGAGGCGGAGTTTGAGGGCGGCCGCCACGCGGGCAGAGTGGAGCTGATCACCGCGCTGGAAAACGGAAAGTCGGTTCAGTAACCGTCTTTTTCAAGCGAGATCAAATAAAAGTCGAAAACGGAAGGAGCGGTCTCTTTGCGCATCTTTGCACGGAAAAAAATCAAGAAAAAAGCGCCGCTTTTTGCGGCGCTCACACTGTTTTTGCTTTCTTTTCTTTTATCGGGCTGTACCTTTCGGGTCGGGCTTCCCGAGCGGGAGAACGCAAGCGGGAACGGGAATGAAAACGTCTCGGAGGATGAGACGGGTTCTCTTTCCGCGCCCGATACGACCGTCGAAACGACGGCACAGCCCGAAAAGCCCGACGGCGCGGACGCTTCGCGCGAAGATTATTTTGCCGCGCTTCCGTCGGTCGATTACGGCGGGCGGGAATTTTTGATCGTCACGACCGACGAGCAGTTTGTCGAAAGCGAGTCGGAAAGCGGCATTATCGGAAAGTATCTTTATCGCCGCAACCGCGCGATCGAGGAAAAATTTAATATCAAAATAAAGGTTCTGTCGGCGGGCGACGCCGAAATTCAGTTAGGGCTTCAGGCACAAAGCGCCGACGCGCCGTATGCCGATCTTTTATATGCGCCGATGGAGGCAAATGCGACATATGCGGGACGCGGGCTTTTGATGAATCTGTATTCCGTGCCGTTTTTCCGCTATGACGCGCCGTATGCCGAACCCGAGGCACAGCGCGATCTGACCGTCTCGGACACGGCGTATTCGATCTACGGCGACGCCGCTTTCGATCAGCGCGCGGCGTGGTGCGTTTTTTACAATAAGTCGCTTCTTTCGTCGCTCGGTTATGATCCCGCGTCGCTTGTAAAGGACGGCGGGTTTACGTGGGATATGCTTCTTTTGACCGCCGAAGAAGCAGTGAGCGATCTTGACGGAAATCGCCGCATAAGCGGTTCTGTCGACCGTTTCGGCTACAGTGCCGCGATGAATACGACTTCGCTTTGCAAGGCTGCGTTTGCCTCCTTCGGAAAGCATTATTTCACGCGCGACGAAGACGGGCTTTATGCGATGGATTATAATATTTCCGACGCCGACGATTATGTCTCGATTCTGCGTCGCCTGTGCGTGGGCGAATCGGCGCTTTATCCGTCGCGCAACCCCGGAAACGACGCGCTTGCGGCGTTCAACGAAGGGCGGCTTGCCTATTTTATGGGACCGCTGACGTATGCCGCGACCCTTGCTTATTCCGAGGTCGACTGGGGCATTTTGCCCATGCCCGTGCGCTTTGCGGGCGATACGTATAAAAGTCTTGTCGATCCGTCGGCGGCGTGCGGCTACAGCGTGCCTTACGGCGTGCGCGATTCCGACCTTTGCGGGCGCGTTTTGTCGGCGATCTACGCCTATGAAGCGTCTTACGGAGAACAGACCGTAAAAAATGCGTGGACATATTATTATCTGCGCGACAACACCTCTGCCGCCATGCTGTCGGCAATTTTGGAAAACCGCGTATACGACATTGCCTACACTTTCGGCGCGGGATTCCCCGATTTTTCGATCGCATCGTACGAGCTTCTGTCCTCGGTCATGGAAAACGATGTGAATTTCTCGTATCTCTACGCGCAAAACCTTTCGCCGTTCTCCGCCTTCATGTTAAAACAATTCACGAATTGACCGCGTCTGCGGCGAGTATTTCCGTAAAAGTGCATTCGGATAATCCGAATGCACTTTTACTATGAGCACGTTATACGGCAAAAATTCGGAGGCGTACCCGGGGGGATAAAGCTCGGAGCCAACCTGCGCTGCCGCAAGGAGGCAACTTAAAGGTTTGCGGATTTTCAAAGACAGAGCCTTTGACCGTGCCGCGTCCCTTACAATTCTTTTTGAATTTCCTCCGCCCGAATTTCCCTTACGCTTCGCCCGCTCTTTACCGCAAGAGCGGCGGCGATCCCGTCGGCTTCGCCGATGGCAAGGCAGATCGGCATGGCGCGGAAATTCGAGTGCGCCATATGCGTGCCGCTTATGTTTCTTCCCGAGAGCAAAAGCCCGTCGAAGCCCTTCGGGAGCATGCATCCGTAGGGGATGGTATATCCTTTATCCTGTCGGAATTCATGCTGACAGCCGGACTTATCCAGTCCCGCGCCCGAAAGGTTGTGCACGTCGAAATTGAAATGCGCCCCTTTTACGACCCAATCGTCAAAAACGCGGGCGGTGAGAATATCCTCCTCGGTGAGCGTTTTTTCTCCGATGAAATGCCGCGTCTCGCGGATTCCGATGAGCGACGCCGCCGACAGAATATAACAGTTTTCGTATCCCGGTGCAAAGCGGCGCAGAAATTCGACGATCGGCTCCATTTGCGAGCGGCAAACGACCTCGGCGCGTGTCAGATCCTCGCTTTTTGTCCCGTCGATGCCCGTACAGTTGGTCATGTTCAGCGTCACAACGCCGGGAAGCGTCGATTTGTACATCAGCGCATGCCCTGCCGGAGCGGGCAGATGCTTGCGTGCAAGTGATTGGATCTCGCCCTGCGGCACGTCGATCTTCGTCTCGAACGACCCCGGAAAGATCGCGCGGTCGGTATCCACGCCGCCGATCTTAAACATCAGTGTCGCGGGCTGCATGGCGCCGTCTTTTTCGCGCCCTTTAAAATATTCCGCGCCCGCAAGTGCGCCGACATCGCCGTCGCCCGTCGCGTCGATCACGACCTTGGCGCGGTAAGCGACGCGCCCGCTCTTCCCCTCGGTAACAACGCCGCACACGCGCTTTTCGTCCCGCTCGTCCTTCAGCACGTCGCACACGAATGTGTAGAGCAAAAGGTCGACCTTCGCTTCGCTCAGCATTTCAAGATAAACGATCTTCAAAAGCTCGGGGTCGATGACCGTCGTCGGTTCGGTTATAAAGCGGCTGTGCTTTGCCTGTCGAAGCAGTACCTCGCGATATAGCCGACTGTCGCAGGTGCCCGTGAAATGGCTCATCAGACCGCTTGTCGAAATGCCCCCGACCGTGCCCTGCCATTCGATAAGCAGCGTTTTTGCCCCCATGCGCCCCGCCGCGACGGCGGCTGCCATGCCCGAAGGACCCGAGCCGGCGACGATGACATCGTATTCTTTTCCGATTTTTGTTTCTTTCATGGTTTTCTCCCGTTTTCTTTCTTTCTTTATTTATTGCCGCTCTCGGCTGTTTTTTGTCCCCAGTATAACAGGCGTTTTGAAGAAAAACTTGCACGAAGGACAGATTTTCTTATACATTTGAAAGAAAATGAAGTGAAAAACGAAAAAATCGGTAAAAGAGACAGAAACCCCCAAAAAGCTGCACTGCGGCACGAAAAAACAAAAAAATTCAAATATATTTCACATAACATATTTTATTTTTGCGCGATATATGCTATAATAAAGTGATCGTACGGAGAGGTTTTCGACCGTTTCCGTATCGGAAAAAAGTATGGGGAGGTGTATTTTCATGGCATACGTTATTTCCGACGATTGCATCGCATGCGGCGCTTGCGCCGAGGAATGTCCCGTCAGCGCCATCAGCGAAGGCGACGGCAAGTACGTAATCAACAAGGATGAATGTATCGACTGCGGTACCTGCGCAGGTGTATGTCCCGTAGAAGCTCCCAAGGCTGAATGATCTTTCGGACAAGATTAAGCGGCAAGACCGTTTTGATTTATGGTACAAAAAAAGAGGCTCTTTCGAGCCTCTTTTTTCTTTCTGCGTTTTGTTCCGCGCTCTTTTCCCTTACGAGCAGCAGCTTCCGCTTCCGCTCGAATTTCCCGAATTGCTTCCGCAGTTGTTGGGCGGGAAGAAATCGTCCATCGGGAAATTCATCTTCTTGAACAGTGCGCACGGGTCGCTCGAATCCGAGCAGACCGAGCTTTCCTTGTCGGGAATGCAGAATTCGGTCGCCGAGAGGACCAGCGCAACGGGGCGTTCGATGCGTACCATCGAGAAAAGACCGAGCGATACATAAAGGCATTTTACGCCGAAATCATCGGTCATGCCGCCGCCCATCTGACGGCAGACGTGTTCGGGAATCTGGTCGCACGTGCAGCAGCAGCAACCGAATTTATACTGCTTTTCCACAAGCTTTACGGCGAGGCAGATGGGGGGCGCGACCTCTACGACGACCTTCGGCATATTGGTCTTGTGATCGGGCGCGTCGGGAAGTCCGCAGCAGAAGTCGTTGTTATACGGCTCGGAGGTAAAAATGCTGATATTGCCTTCGCTGCCGAACAAAACGCATTTCTTGTCGTAAACGGCAAGACCGCAGAATTCCTGGTTCTTGCCGCCGGGGACGCAGGCTTCGAACAGGATCTTGAAATAGAAACGGACGTAAACCGAATAATAGCCCTTGTTAAAGGGAACCGAGTCGACGGTGATATGTGTCCACAGGATCTCCACGCATTTGCAGCGGATATTGGTGGCGTGATCGATAATGTCCTGACCGCATTCGGTCAGAAATACTTTCAGATCCTCAAGACAATCCTTGTCGCGCACCGAATCGTAGATCTTGTCGACGTCGACGCAGGTGCCGCAGTCGAGCGGCGGGCGCTTATTCGAGGTGTTTCCGCACAAAGCGGAAGAATCGCGAAAAGGCTGACAGTTCTTTTCGGGCATGAATGTTTCCTCCTCAGAAAAACGATGTAATGAAGGACGGTCCCGACAGACGGATTCCCGCCTCTTGCTATCATTCTATGCAAGTGCGAAAAAAATGTTCGCTCTTTTTGCCGCAAAAGCCGCGCGGGCGCGAAAAAAACACGTTTTCGGACGATATCCTTGTCCTTTTTCGGGCATTTTCCGATTTTCTTCGCCGCTCCTCTTGATTCATACCGCTTTTTCCACTATAATAATACAGTACGTGCAAAAAACGCACGCGACACATCGGAGGACTTTATGGCAGTTGACATCAATACGGTAATATCCAAGGTTATCCAGCTTTTATTTATCCTGATCGTCGGGATCTATACCCGCAAACAAAATTTTATCGGACGGGAAACGGTAAAATCGCTTTCGAAATATCTTTCGAATGTGACGAATCCCTTGCTTGTGCTTTGCTCGTTCCAGCTCGATTATTCCGCTGAGCTTCTGCGCCTCGGCGGAAAGATTTTTTTGGGCGCGCTGTTGGTTCACGTCGCGTCGGCGGTGATCGCTTATTTTGTTTTCCGCCCGAAAAAAGGCTCGTGCGAGAACGCCATTTATGAATTTACCACGATCTTCGGAAACTGCGCCTTTATGGGCTTTCCGATTCTCGCCGCCGTTTACGGCGATATCGGTATCGTGTACGGCTCGTTTTACAACGCCGTTTTCAATCTTTTCTTCTGGACCTACGGCATTGTTGTGCTGACGCGCCATAAAGCGACCGACGGAAAGCACAAGATCAATTTGAAACAGCTGATTCTGAACCCCGGCGTTTTGGCGACGGTCTGCGGACTGCTCTTGTACGTGGCGCAGATCAAAATCCCGCAGGTGCTTCTCGGCGGCATGAAGATGGTCGGCGATTCGACCTTTCCCATCGCCATGATTATCATCGGCGCGCTGATCGTCGAGCTGGATTTCAAAACGGCGTTTCGCGATGTGAAATTTTATATCGGCGCCGCCTTAAAGCTTTTGATCCTCCCGGTTCTTACGCTTCTTTGCTGTATTCTTTTGCGTGTCGAGCCGCTGATCACCTATGTTTTGGTCATTCTCTCGGGAATGCCCGCGGCGACCTTCGGCGCGATTTTTGCCGAGCTTTACGGCGTAAGTCCCGTGACGGGGGCGAAGATCGTTTGCCTGACCACCGTCTTTTCGATCGCCACCATCCCGCTGATCTTGTTTATCACTCAGACGGCGCTCGGCGTTTGATTGAGGCTGAGAACGCGTTATGGTACTTTGTGTTTGTCTGGACGACCGCGGCGGAATGAGCTTTAACCGTCGCCGTCAAAGCCGCGACCGCGCCGTGTGCGAGCGTATTCTCTCGCTTGTTCGGGAATGCGGCGGAACGCTTTATGTGTGCGCGGAATCGCGCCCGCTTTTTGCCGACGGGGCGAAAATTCTGCCCGAGCCGTGCGATTTTTCGCTTCTTTGCGAAAACGATTTTTTCTTTGCCGAGGATTCGTCCGTTTTGCCGCCGCGCGGGGCGGTCGGACGGCTGATCGTCTATCGGTGGAATCGAACCTACCCCTTCGATCGTCGTTTTCCGTCGGAAAATTTTTTGCCTACGCTTCTTGAAAAGACCGATTTTGCCGGGCATTCGCACGAGAAGATCACCGAGGAGGTGTACACGCGATGAAAAAACGGTTTTGCCGTTTCGCGGCAGGGGTCTTTGCGCTTTTTCTTTTGACCTCATGCTGTGCGCCCGAAATGCCGACGGGCGAAGAACCGAAAACCAAAACGGAAAATAAGACGGAAGCCGAAACGGAAAACAAGACAGAAACCGAAACGGTCGGAAATTCCGCCTCGAACGATACTTTTCCGACGTTCTCGGACATTCCCGATTACGTCGGCGAGCCGTATGCCGTTCTGCACGACAATATTCCGTATTTTTCCGAAGAGGCGCTTCGCTCCGTTTCGTTTGAAAGCTATTCTCCGCGCGATACGCTCGGGCGATGCGGCACGGCGTATGCCTGTCTTTCGACCGAGCTTATGCCGACCGAAAAACGGGGCAGCATCGGCAGTATCAAGCCGTCGGGTTGGCAGACGGCAAAGTACGATATTGTCGACGGCGGCTATCTTTACAACCGCTGTCATTTGATCGGCTTTCAGCTCACGGGCGAAAACGCCAACGCCGACAATCTCATTACGGGCACGCGGTATATGAACGTCGAGGGAATGCTCCCTTTTGAGAACATGACGGCGGATTACATAAAAGAAACCGAAAATCATGTCCTGTATCGCGCAACGCCGCTTTACAACGGCGACGAACTCGTCGCACGCGGCGTTGTGATGGAGGCGATGTCGACGGAGGACGGGGGAGAAGACCTTTCGTTCTGCGTTTTCTGCTATAATGTGCAGCCCGGTATCACCATCGATTATGCGACGGGCGAAAGCGCGCTTTCCGAAAACACGACCTACGATCACCCGTCCGAGATCGAACGGCAGGACGAACCGACTTTCGACACGTATGTTTTGAACACGAACACCAAGAAAATTCACCGCCCCTCCTGTTCCTCCGTCACGGACATTGCCGAAGAGAACCGAGAGGATTTTACGGGGGATATCGGAGAGAAAATTAAAGACGGTTACGCGCTTTGTAAAAAGTGCAAGCCGTCGTAAAAGGACGGTCCGTTCCCTGTAAGTTCGCCGCGCACGAGAAAATTTTGCGTCGGTAAGGACTTGACAAACGGGAAAGAACGCGCTATAATACAGGAAAGCCATAAAAAAGACACGGGCACGGAAACGGTCGTCCAGAGAGAACGCCGCAAAGCTGAAAGGCGTTTACGATACGGTCGATGCTTACCGCTTTTTTGCTTCGGAGAGGAAATGCTCCGACGGCGGCGCACCGTTAAAACGCAAAATGAGGACGGTTTTTGAAAAGCCGCCGAAAACGGGTGGAACCGCGCATACAATGCGCCCCGCGGGAAAATTTTTCCGCGGGGCTTTTTGTTTTTTTATTTTCTTGTAATTTTTATTTTCCGAAAGGAGTTTTGGTTATGCCGAACATTCAATTAAAAGACGGAACGAATTTTGCTTTTGAAGGCGGAACGGCAATGCAGCTTGCCGAGGCGATCAGTGCGGGACTTGCCCGCGCAGCGCTTGCCGCCAAGATCGACGGAAAAGTCGTCGACCTTTCGACCCCGATTACAAAGGACTGCGCCGTCGAGCTTCTGACCTTTGACAGCGAGGAAGGAAAAAAGGTTTATAATCACACCGCGTCGCACGTTTTGGCACAGGCGGTAAAGCGTCTGTATCCCGAAGCGAAGCTTGCCATCGGTCCTGCCATCGAAAACGGATTTTATTACGATATCGACTCGGAAATTTCCTTCAGCCCCGAAATTCTTTCGAAGCTTGAAGACGAGATGAAAAAGATCATCAAGGAAAATCTTCCGCTCGAGCGCTTCACGCTTCCGCGTGCCGAAGCGATCGCTCTCATGACCGAGAGAAACGAGCCGTACAAGGTTCGGCTGATCGAGGAGCTTCCCGAGGGCGAAGAAATTTCGTTCTATCGTCAGGGCGAATTTACCGACCTTTGCGCCGGCGCGCACATCCCGTCGACCGGAAAGCTCAAGGCGGTAAAGCTTACGCAGTGTACCGGCGCTTATTGGAAAGGCGACTCCAAGAACAAGATGCTGCAGCGTATCTACGGTATCGCGTTCCCCAAGCAGAGTCAGCTCGACGAATACCTTGCCGCCGTCGAGGAGGCAAAGAAGCGCGACCACAACCGTCTCGGACGTGAGCTTGAGTTGTTCACGACGGTCGATTATATCGGTCAGGGACTCCCGATCATGCTTCCGAAGGGCGCCAAGATCATTCAGCTTTTGCAGCGTTGGGTCGAGGACACCGAATACGATTGGGGCTGGCAGCTGACCAAAACGCCGCTGATGGCAAAATCCGATCTGTATAAAATTTCGGGACATTGGGATCACTATAAAGAGGGCATGTTCGTCATGGGAAGCGAAGAGGACGGAAAAGAATGCTTCGCCCTTCGTCCGATGACCTGCCCCTTCCAGTATCAGGCTTATTTAAACCGCGCCCGTTCGTATCGGGATCTTCCGATGCGTCTTAACGAGACCTCGACGCTTTTCCGCAACGAGGATTCGGGCGAAATGCACGGCCTTATCCGCGTCCGTCAGTTTACCATCTCGGAGGGACATCTTATGTGTACGCCCGATCAGCTGGAGGACGAATTCAAGCGCTGTCTCGAGCTTACCCGTTATATGCTCACGACCATCGGTCTTGAAGAGGACGTAACCTATCGCTTCTCGCAGTGGGATCCCAACGACCGCGCAAAATACATCGGCACGAAAGAGCAGTGGGACGAAGCGCAGGGCGTCATGAAGCGAATTTTGGATGATATCGGGATCGATTATAAGATCGGTATCGGTGAGGCGGCGTTCTACGGACCGAAGCTCGATATTCAGATCAAAAACGTACACGGCAAAGAGGATACGCTCGTCACCATTCAGATCGACCAGATGCTTGCCGAAAAGTTCGGCATGGAATACGTCGACAAGGACGGAATCAAGAAGCATCCGTATATCATCCACCGCACCTCGCTCGGCTGTTATGAAAGAACGCTTGCCCTCCTGATCGAAAAATATGCGGGCGCGTTCCCGACATGGCTCTCGCCCACGCAGGTAAAGATTCTGCCCATCAGCGACAGTCAGAAGGAATATGCCGAGAGCGTTTATAAAAAGCTCCGTGCCGTCGGTGTTCGCTGCGAGATCGACAACCGCAACGAAAAGATCGGTTACAAGATCCGCGAAGCTCAGCTCGAAAAGATCCCGCATATGCTGGTCATCGGTCAGAAGGAAGCCGACGAAGGACTGGTTGCCGTTCGTTCCCGCAAGGAGGGTGACAAGGGCGCGATGCCGGTCGACGAATTTATCGATCTCGTAACGCGCGAAATTCGCGAACGCACGCTGAACGTGTGATGCGCAAGCGTTTAAGCCTTGAAATCAAGCCTTAATCTTAATCGCAAAAGAAAACCCCTGCCGTTTTTTCGGCAGGGGTTGGGTTGCTGTAAAGCGGCGGGGAAAGTCTTCGAAGCGTGTGCGCGATTCCTCACCGGCCTTTTTACACTTTTTTCTTTCACCGAAAGGAATCTTTATGTCTCTTTTGAAAAATCCCGCCGCCCATCTTTTGGTCGGCGCTCTTCGAAAAGAAAAAGAATATGCGTCGCTGCAAACGTCGCTTTCTCATTATGACATTCCGAATTTTCATCAGCCCGCCGCGTTTGTGACGGGTCTTTCCGACACGCCGCTTGCGCTTCTTGCGGCGTCGATTGTCGATGAAATAAACGAAATTCCCGCTTATGCGGGAACGTCGATTTTGATTCTTCCCGACGAAAAGACCGCCGCTTATATGCACACGGTGCTTTCGTCGTTTATGGACGGCGTGGAGCTTTTTCCCATGCGCGACCTTGTTTTTCATAATGTCGAGGCGTTCTCGCGCGAATGGGAATATGCGCGCCTTTCGGTTTTGCAAAGACTGAACGAAAAAAAAGTAAAGCTGATCCTGTGCGTTCCCGAAGCGGCGCTGACGATCCTTCCGCCGAAGAGCGCTTACGGCACCGAGCTTACGCTTTCGGTCGGCGACAGCATCGAGATCGACGCGCTTCTCCGCCGCCTTTGCGCCTTCGGTTACACCGAGTGCGACACGGTGGAGGGGAAAGGACAGTTTTCGCACCGCGGCGATATCGTTGACCTTTTCCCGCCCGACGAGGAAATGCCGCTGCGCCTTGAATTTTTCGGCGACGAATTGGACGCGTGCGGCTTTTTCGACGTCATGACCCAGCGCCGCACCGAAAACGTCCGCTCGTTCACGCTCTCCTCCTCCCGCGAGCTGATCTTGGACGCGGAGCAGAAAAAGCTTTGCACGGATGCGGTAGACGAGCTGATCGCCCGTGCCGAAAAGCAAAAGAAAAAGCACGAGAAAAACGGCGAAAAGCTTGACGTCATGCACCTTTCCGAAACACTGGAAAAGCTGCGCGCCGAAAAAGCGGGAATCGAGGACGGAACGCTTCCGTGTCTTGACAAATTTCTGCCGCTGTTGAACCCCGAGCGCACCTGCCTTTTGTCGTATCTTTCGGGCGCGCTGATCGTGGCGGAGCTTCCGCGCTGTCTCGACCGACTGAAAAGCGCGGCGTTTCAGATGAACGAGACGTGTATGTCGCTTCTTTCGGCGTATGAGCTTTCGCCCGACTGCACGGAGTTTATGCGGGAGGAATCGTTTCTTTTCGACCTTTTGGAAAAATATCCGTCGGTCGTAACGTCGGTCTTTACCTCGCGTGCCGAGATCCCGCTCTCGGGGATTTACAATTTCGTCGCAAAATCGACGACGGCGATCGGGAAAAGCTTTGACGTTTTGTGTGACGATGCGGAAAACTATAACGCTCTGCGCTATAAAACGATTCTGATCTTCCGCAGCGAACGCGCGGCAAGCACCTTTGCCGAACAGCTGAACGACAAAAACATCCGTGCGATCCCGTCGTCGCTTGCGGGTGTCGCCGATCTTTCATTTGACGGCGGCACGGTTTTTTGCGTATACGACGGCGATTTTCCGCAAAGTGTGCGCGGCTTCGAACTTTCGAAAGCGGGCATCGCGATCCTGACCGAGGGTGCGCAGAGCTATGCTCCCGTACGAAAGCGCGAAGGCGTGCGGAAAAGCAAAAAAACGGCGGGACAAAAGATCCTTTCGTATCAGGATCTTCACGTCGGCGATTATGTGGTACACAGCGTTCACGGCATCGCCCGCTACGAGGGGCTGAAGACCCTGACGGTGGACGGCGTTACGCGCGATTATATCATGCTGCAATATGCGGGAAGCGACGCACTTTATATTCCCGTCGGGCAGATGGACCGCATCTCGCGCTATGCGGGGGCGGGCGAGAGCGTAAAGCTCTCGAGCATGTCGGGCAAGGATTGGCAAAAAACCAAGGCAAAGGCGAAAAAAGCGGCGAAAGACATGGCGAAAAAGCTCATCGATCTGTACGCACAGCGCGCGCGCCTTGCGGGCTACGCCTTTTCGCCCGATACCGAGTGGCAGAAGGAGTTTGAAGAGGGCTTCGAATACGAGGAGACCGACGGACAGCTGGCGGCGGTAAACGATATTAAAGACGATATGGAAAAGCCCCATCCGATGGATCGTCTTTTGTGCGGCGACGTCGGCTTCGGCAAGACCGAGGTCGCTCTGCGCGCCGTCTTTAAATGCGTCATGGACGGCAAGCAGGCGGCGATTTTGGTTCCGACCACAATCCTTTGCATGCAGCATTTCTCGACGGTGCTTTCGCGCATGAAGGGCTATCCCTTCAAGATCGAAATGCTCTCGCGCTTCTGCAAGCCAAAGGAAGCGGCGGCGGTCATCAAGCGTCTTTCGACCGGCGAGACCGACATCGTCGTCGGAACCCACAAGCTTTTAGGCAAAAACATCGTTTTCAAAAATCTCGGGCTTTTGGTAGTCGACGAGGAACAGCGCTTCGGCGTCGCCCACAAGGAGCGGCTGAAGGAAATTTCGCGTCAGATCGACGTTTTGACCCTTTCGGCGACGCCGATCCCGCGAACCCTCAACATGGCGATGGCGGGCATCCGCGATATGTCGGTGCTGGAGGAACCGCCGACCGACCGTTATCCCGTTCAGACTTATGTTTTGGAGCACGATGATCTGATCATTCTCGAGGCGATCAAAAAAGAGCTTCGGCGGGGCGGTCAGGTATTTTATCTGCACAACCGTGTCGAGGGAATCGAAGAGACGGCGGCAAAACTGCGTGAAAAACTGCCCGACGCGCAAATTGCCTGTGCGCACGGAAAGATGAGCCAAGAGGAGCTTTCCGACATTTGGGCGTCGTTGGTCGAGGGCGAGATCGATATTCTGGTCTGCACGACCATCATCGAGACCGGCGTGGATGTGCCGAACGTCAACACGCTGATCATCGAAAACGCCGAACGGCTCGGACTTTCACAGCTCCATCAGATTCGCGGGCGTATCGGACGCTCCAATCGCAAAGCGTATGCCTATATCACCTGGCGGCGCTCGGCGGAGCTTACCGAAATTGCCGCAAAACGTCTGGAGGCGCTGCGCGAATTCACCGAATTCGGCTCGGGCTTTAAGATTGCCATGCGCGACCTTGAAATCCGCGGCGCGGGAAATCTTCTCGGCGCGGAGCAGTCTGGACACATGGAGGCGGTCGGTTATGACCTTTATGTGCGCCTTTTGGAGGAAGCGGTGCTGGAGGAAAAAGGCATTCTGCCCGCCCCCGAAAAGGATTGCACGATCGACCTCCGCGTCAATGCGTATATCCCCGAGCGATATATCCGCCTTCCCGGCGCACGTATCGAAATGTATAAAAAAATCGCCGCGGCGGCGACCGACGCCGACATCGACGATATTGCGGATGAGCTTTCCGACCGCTACGGCGAAATTCCGAAAGAAGTCATCGCCCTCTGCCGCGTTTCGCTTTTACGCTCGAATTGCATTGCGCTCGGCATAAAGAAGCTGGAACAGCGCGAAGGAAAGCTTGCGATCTACCCCGAAACGATCGATAAGACCTCCTCGGTCGGACTGGCGCTTCACTACGCGGGACGGCTTCTCTTGGCGGGCGGACAGAACCCGTGCTTTAACCTGCGCCTTGCCGCGGGCGAAGACGTTCTTGCGGCGGCGGAGGAGTTTGTTAAAACGCTGCGCACGGTTCGGGAGGAAGCGGAAAAGAAGGAATAAGAAAACGGGAACGGCTTTCGCCGTTCCCGTTTTGCGTTAGCTTTTTGCTATCGAGGCCTTTTCAAGATCGATCACGTATTCCCGCGTTTCCTCAATGCCGTTGGTCATATTGCTCCACGAGCAATATAAGAATTTTCCGTCGTCGCTGAATTTGAAAGACTCTTTATTGAATTTGTAGGGACTGATTTTCCCGAACTGTCCCATTATATCTTTTCTTCCGCCGTTTTTATAAACGATCCAAAAGCCGCTTCTGCCCGATAAAAAAGCCGACGCAAATCCGACTTCGACCGAACAAAAATCGTTTTCGCAATGGTATATGTCATCATAATTTACCTGTCCTTTGACCCTCGCGAGCAATTCATCATACGACCAAAAGCAAAGATTGTCTCCGTGAAAGCGGCTTTTTATACCGGCTTTTTTGCACAGTCTTACAAACGTTGCATAGCATTGCTCACGGGTGTAGGGATTTTTCGGAGCAAAAGTGCCGTCGGGCATACCCTGCATAATATTCAGCGCACAAACCTTTTTCACGGAATCCCTTGCCCAATCGGAAATGCTGTCCGAATCTGCCATGTCGGCAACTTCGCTTTCGGGTGCGGGTTTGTCGCTTGCGTACATGGTGCAAACCCTGCTCAGCATCACGGCGGCCTCTTCTCTTGTGATCGGCGAAAACGGATCGAAAAGATTATTTCCTTTTCCCTTTACAATACCCATTGCCGCCGCCGTCATAATGTAATCTGCATATTCGGTTTCGGAAAGATCGTCAAACATAGTGATCTCGTCCGCCGACACCTTCGACAAGCTCCCGCCGTTTATATATAAATACTGCATATCGCCAAAATCCATGTTGTTTTGATAGGCGACGAACATCATGGCGGTTACGGCAAACTCTTCTCTTGTGATGTTTTTCGAATAATCCTTTTGCAAATTTTCCGCAACGATCCCAAGCTCGACGGCTTCTTCGACTTCGGCTGCTGCCCATTCCGACAGGTCGCCGTCTGCCATTACGGGAAAAACGGAAAAAGCAAATACGCTTGTCAAAAGCATAGAGAACAGACGCAAAATGTTTTTTCTCATGACCCTTCCTCCTTTTTTCTCATAACCTTCTTTCATGACCTTTCCTCCTTTTTTCTCGTAACCTTCTCTCATGACCTTTCCTCCTTTCCTTCGGGATGAAATTTCTGTTTGTCCCGAACGGGACCGGCGCTTTCCGCCGACTTTGCACGAAATACGCTTTTTTATTCCCCCAGCTCCGCCGTCGCTTTGTCCCACTTTTCGTACCAGTCATCCAGCTTTGCCGAAAGTGCGTGCTGTTCCTCGTAAAGCGCCGCCGTGCGCACATAATCCGCGCCTGCCGACGCCATTTCTTCGTCGATCTCCGAGAGGCGTTTTTCACAGACCGAAATGCCCTCTTCGGCTTCCGCAAGCGCCTTTTCCGCCTTGCGCCGACGGCTTTTTTCCTGCTTGCTCTTGAGATAATCGGCTTTGCCGCCCGTCTCGCACTCGTTTACGTCCTCGGCTTTTTTCGCGCCGTCTTCGGCGCTTTTTTTCTTTTTATATTCGCAGAAATCCTCATAGCCGCCCTTATAGTCAAAATATCCGTCGCGGCGCAGTTCGAAAATGCGCGTCGCCAGCTTTTTGATAAAATAGCGGTCGTGCGAAACGGCAAGCACCGTTCCGTCATAGCGCGACAGCGCGTCCTCCAGCACCTCGCGCGTTGCGGCGTCGAGATGGTTGGTCGGCTCGTCGAGGATCAGAAGATTCAAAGAATCAAGCATCATTTTGGCAAAGGTGAGCCGTGCTTTTTCGCCGCCCGACAGCACCGAAACGGTTTTGAAAACGTCCTCGGCTTTGAAGAGAAAACGGGCGAGCGCCCCGCGTATCTCGGCTTGCTTTTTGTCGGGATAGGCGTTCCAAAGCTCCTCCAGCACCGTGTTCTCGGGGTTAAGCCCCTGATGCTCCTGGTCGTAATAACCGATGCGGATCTTGCGGATATATTCGTAGCTTCCCGCGTCGGGGGGCAGCTTCCCGCACAGGATCTTCAAAAGCGTCGACTTTCCGACGCCGTTTTCGCCGAACAGAAACATCCGCTCGCCGCTGTGCAAAAGAAAGGAAACGTTCGAAAACAGTCTGTTTTCGCCGAAGCTTTTGGCAAGGTCGTGCGCCTCGAGGATCGTATCGGACAAAAGCTTGTGTTCGCCCGACGAAAAGGACATGGACACCTGCTCGGGCAGTGCCTTCGGCTTGTCGAGCTTTTCCATGCGGTCGATCGCTTTTTGACGACTTTCGGCGGCGATGATGTTGCGTTCGCGGTTCCAACGGCGCTGATTTTCGATAAAGGCTTCCATGCGCTCAATCTCGCGGCGCTGATTTTTATAATGCCGCTCGTCGATCTCGCGGTCCTTTTCCTTTTGCTTCACAAAACCGCTGTACGGCACGGGATAAAGCTTTCCTTCGGTATTTTCGATCTCAAAGGTCTTGTTGGTGACTTTATCGAGAAAATAGCGGTCGTGCGAGATGACAAGCAACGTTTTTTTGTAGCCCGCAAGATAGTTTTCGAGCCATTCGACCGACGGGATGTCGAGGTGGTTGGTCGGCTCGTCGAGCATTAAAATGTCGGGTTCGCAAAGGAGCGCCCGCGCAAGGGCAAGACGGGTCTTTTGACCGCCCGAGAGCGTTTCGACCGAATCCTTTTGCCGTTCCTCGTCAAAGCCGAGCGCCGTGAGCATACTGCGGATGCGGCTGCGAAATTCGTACCCGCCGTTTTTGCGGAAATCCTCTTCGAGCAAGGTATATTCCGCTGCGCGGCGCATGTGTTCTTCGTCGTCCTTTTCGAGCGCCGACTGAAGCTCGGCAAGCCGCGCTTCCTTTTGTAAAAGATGCGGAAAAGCGGTGAGCATTTCCTCAAAGATCGGCTTTTTGGATTCAAACGACGCGTTCTGCTCGAGATACGAGACGGTGAGATCCTTTGAGATGTTGACCGAGCCCGAGTCGGCGCGCATATTTCCGCAGATGATCTTGAAAAGCAGCGATTTCCCCGCGCCGTTCACGCCGACGACGCCGAGACGGTCGCCGCCGTTCAGACCGAAGGTGATTTTATTTAAAATTACGTCTGTGCCGAAAGATTTGCATACCTCCGACAGATTGAGTACGATCAAGGCAATATTCTCCCATGGTAAATTGAAAATTGAAAATGGAAAGTTGAAGGTCGAAAATTAACGACCGCGGCAAAAAACGATCTTATCGCGCGCTTCGGAAAGGGCGGCAATCTTTTGCTTTTCGCTCGCCGCTTCGTCGATCAGACGGAAGATCGGCTCTTTTTCGCCGCTTGCTTTTTCCGAAAGACTGCCTGCCGCGACGCGCTCGCCGATGGCGCGGTAGAGCTTATCGAGACGGCATTTGTGCTTTTCGATCTCACAGGTCAAAAGCGCCTTTTTTCCTAAATAATCGGCGCCCGCAAGCGCGCTTTCGCCGAGCTTTTGCGCCGAAGTGAGAATCGAGTCGAGAGCCGCACGCACGGTATTTTTCGTTGCTTCGTTCATTGTAATTTTCGTAATTTTCATGATTCGTTCCTCTCTGCCCGAAAAAAGCGGGCTTTCTTCATCGGAGTTTTAAGGTCAGTTTTCTCCGTAGCGATAGGCGATATCGTTAATGCGCGTTTCCCCGTTTTTTGTCTCAACGACAAAAAGAAGGGGCGCGGTGTCGTCGGTCATGTCGCTGCGGAAATCGCCCGTGTTTTTATAAATGCGGTAGCGCACGTCGTAAAGGCTCTGCGTTATGCCGCTCTGCTCGTCGGAAAGGGTGTCGAGCGCCTCGATGCGGATGTCGTAAAGGCGCTGGGGCGGGAAGGTCTCGTCGCCGCGCGCAAAACGGTCAAGCCCGTTTTCGAAATCGTATTCTTCGGAAAAACAGGCGGCGTAGGCGGCACTGTCTCCGTTTTTGATGGCGTCGATGTATTTTCCGAACAAAACCGCCTCCTCGCCGCCCGCCGAGACATAATCGCTGTCCGTGACGAGCGTTTCGACGCCCTGCGGATTTTTGAACGATACGTCGCGGTTAAACGTCTCATACTCCGCAAGATCTTCGTCGGTGAGAAACCGATCGTCGTAGAAATAGCGGGTCGTCACTTCGTTTTGCGAAGCGGACGGAGAATTCTTTCCGTCCGTGCGTGCGGCGATGTGCGGAAGCAAAAACTCCGCCAAAATGAATAAAACGGCAAGAACGCCCGCCGCAAGGCAAAGAATGCGGATAAGGCGCTTTTTCTTTTGCGCCGTCGGCGCGTTCGGACGGGAAATATCGTTTATTTTTGTTTTTTCTTTTTCGGTTTTCACGAAGATCTCTTCCTTTCCCACGCACGGAAGATAATCAAAGACGGGCGCGGTCAAAAAATACCATACTAAGTTTACCACATTTTGCGGGATTTGTAAAGACCTCTTTCGTTTCTCTCTTGATCCTTTCCCTTTCCGTGCGGAATACCCCGCCGTCTTTTTTCATATCTATAATGCAGAGCCGCCCGAGTCGTTTTGCATAGAAAAGCGGATTTGCGGCGATAATTTCGGAAAGAAAAAGAAAACGGGAGTGTGAAAAAATGAAAAATACGAAAAGATCGGACAAGATACGGC
>URJL01000007.1 GCA_900548115.1 uncultured Eubacteriales bacterium | reverse complement strand
GCTCGGTGTCGCCGTTGGTGATGTAAATATTCGCGATATCCATGCCGAGCGTTTCCGCCGCGATCTGCGTCATGGCGGTGCGGAAGCCCTGCCCCATATCCGTACCGGAAACGATCATGTGCAGGCGGCCGTCGCTCTGCAGAATCAGCCTGCACGCACCGTCATCGGTGAAGATACCCTTGCCGACGCCTACATTCTTGAATCCCGAGGCCATGCCCCAGCCGAGCACCTTACTGCCCTTCGGATACTGACTCTCGTACTCCTTGAGCGCCTTTTTCAGGCTCTTTTCGTTTTCGTATGCCTGCCGAAGCGTTTCCACAACGGCGGTATCCTTTCCCTGTGCCGTCAGTGTCTTTCGAAGCTCGTCAAGAGCCGCGTCGACCTGCGCGTCGCAATCCAGTTCCATTCGGGATACCTGCTTGATGTACTGCCCCGCGATGCTCTTTCGTGAGGCGGAAACCTGTTCTTCTTTGGGAAGTGCTTCATAGGTCTCGGTTATGGTTTTTTCAAGCGAACCGAGTTCTCCGGTAAAACGACTTTTCAAGACATAAAGCTTTGCGATACACGCCGCCACCTCTTCGGACATGGCGTCCTCGCTCGCCGTACCTTCGCCCGCGGGCGTTCCGCCCGGAGCGGGATCGGTTTTTGTCTCCGAATCGGTTTGAGATTTTGTGTCCGCGGCGGTCGGGGCATCGGGCGTCTGTGCGGGCTTGCCGCTTCCGTTTTCTTCCCCGTTTCCGCCTTCGTTCTTTTCGCCCGAGGGCGGGGTCTGCGGCGTTTCGCCTTTTCCGTCCGCCGTGTTTTCCGTTTTGTCGGTTTTGTCGGCTTTATCGGGATCGTCGGAGGGCGTATTCTCGGTGTCGGGCGGGGCGATCGTTTCTTTTCCCATCAGGATACGTATCATTTCCTCCTCGGAATATTCGCCCGACGAGAGAACGTCGAGGGTATAACGGGAAAGATCCAGCCCCGTTCCGCTCAGCTCCTCGGCGATCTTTTTCACCGCCTCGGAATAGCTTGCGTCGTTATCGCTGATTTGTTTTTGGATCGTCTCGGAGTTGCCCGTGAGGAAAATCCACGCCGCTTTTACATTGTTTCCCGGCGAATTTTTCAAAAGATGATACGCGCCCTTTGCCAGCTCCCAATGCGTTCCGACGAGCACTCCGCCCGCCAAAAGCAACAGAAGAAACACGGAAAGAACGATTTTTAAGGCTATGTGTTTTTTCTTTTTCATGAAAAATCTTCCTCGATCCTTCGTTTCGGTTTTGTTTGTTTAGACGGAAAAAGCGGGAAAAAGTTCCGATTGTCTTGTTTTTCCCGCTTTTTGTTTATTCCTTCGACTCTTCGCCCATAGCGCTCTGCATCTGCTTCATCAGGCGCTTGTTGAATTCGACCGCCGTATCGTAGCCCATTTTTTTCTGGCGGTTGTTCATCGCGGCGATCTCCAAAACAACGGCAAGATTCCGTCCCGGATTTACGGGAATCGTGATCGACGGGACCTTAATGCCCATAATATCGGCATATTCGGTCTCAAGCCCCACGCGCTCATAAAACTTGCCCTGCTGCCACGGCTCGAGATTGACCACAAGATCGATCTTTTCGGACATTTTGATGGCGCCCATACCGAAAAGGCGGCGCACATCGACAATACCGATGCCGCGCAGCTCGATATAATGGCGTATCAGCTCGGGCGCCGTGCCGACCAGCGTCTTGTCCGAAACGCGTTTGATCTCAACGGCATCGTCGGCAATGAGGCGATGACCGCGCTTGACCAGCTCGATGGCAATCTCGCTCTTTCCGATCCCGCTGTCGCCGAGAATCAGAATTCCCTCGCCGTATACCTCAACCAAAACGCCGTGGCGGGTGATGCGGGGTGCAAGACTTACGCTGAGCGACGAGATAAGCGCCGCCATAAAGTGCGACGTGCTGGAATGGGTGCGCAGGATCGGCGTTCCCGAAGCCTTGGCGCATTCGATCGCCTCGTCAAACACGTCGAGATTGGAGGAGAAAACCACACAGACCACATTGTGTTCGAAAAAGCGTGAAAAACTCTCAAGCCGTTTTTCATGCGTCATTTCCAAAAGATAATGATATTCTGCCTTTCCGATGATCTGCACGCGGGAAGGTTCGAAATGGTCGAAGAAGCCCGAAAGCTGAAGACCGGGACGGTTTACTTCATTAATGCAGACGAAAATATCCGCAAGATTTTCGGGCACGCAGATCTTTTCGAGTGAAAACTCATCGATCAGCGATTGCAATGTTACCGAATAGTTCTGTTCATTCATAAACGAAATCCTTTCGCGAAAGAAAAGCGCGTTTCCTTTCGTGGGTTTATCCTAATTCTTGTCTCATTATACACTCACATGCCGCAAAAATCAATATACTTTGTGTGCGAAAGAACGCCCAAAACCTCCGACAAAAGCGGCTGAGATGCGGTCGAACCGGGATAATGGCGCGCGACGCACAAATAATAGCCGCACCCAAACATCGGTCCGAGCAGGCGGTGGCGGCGATAATGTGTTCCGCCCGACAAAAAGAGAAACGGGACTTTCAGCTCTTTTTTCAAAAGCGCCGTGGTTCGAAGATTTTCGATCTCTTCTTCGGTAGAGTTTGCCGCCGTCACGATCTTGACGACATCCGCCCCGCGCGACTCGAAATCGAGCGCGATCGAGAGGACCTCCTCGGCGGGAAGAAAACGCATCACGTGCGACGACATCAGCACCTCGCCCCCCGCTTCGTGAATTTCGGCGATCCGCTTTTTTTGCTCGGCGATCGCGTTTTCATCGGTCGTGCATTCGGGATAACGGCAGTTTTCGCGCTTGCCGCCGACGACGGCGCTTTTATCGAAAAAGTCGCCCGGAATGTCGGCAAGCGTGCCGCCGAGCTGCGTAAAACGAACAAGCTCGCGCGCCAGCGTCTCGTCGGTCTTCCCGTCGTTGCGGCCGTAGCGGTAATTGGTGAAATAACAGGGTTTTCCCCCGAGGCTGTCCAAAATCCGCCGTAATTTTTCATCGGTCTTTTCGGTGTCGGGAAGGCTTTCGAGCTGAAGTCCCACCGCGTCGGCGCCGCCTCCGATCGAGTCGAGCGCAAGCGATACGCACTCCTCTGCAGTTGCTTTTTGTATCATACCGACCGTCATCGGACGCTCTTTTCCCAAAAAAGTTCTTTTCATTTCACTTGTTCCTTTCGGTGTATTGCAACATCAGCATACACGAAATTTTGCGGCACGAAAACCTCTTTTTCTATGAAAAAACGGTACGATTCTCTGTTTTTTAATAATCGATCTCTTTATCCCACGTTGCGGCGCGCTCGTAATGTCCCTCGGACGGAACACAGCGGCGGATGTTGTAGGCGGCGCACAGCGAATAATACTCGCCGCGGAAGCGTCCGTGATCCTCGGCGCTTCCCCACATTTCGTCGCCGGCATATGGGATAAGCCAAATAAGCTCCTTCAATGTGTGCCATGTTGTGGCGATCATGCCGTACAGCTTTCCGTCCCGCACGGTCTGTGCCGCCGCGTGAACGTTTTCAAAAAAGTCCCACGGGCAGGTAACGACATCAAAACCGTCGTTTGCCAATTCGAACGAGGTCTTGAAATCTTCGTCGGCGGTGCGGTACTGCCAGTCCGCCATGATCAGCTCCTTCGGAAGCTCGCCGCGGAAATCCTTACCCGCCGAGCTTGAAAGGAAATACTTTTCGGGGTCGAATTTATCGACATCCAGCATCATATCCGCCCACATGATCGGACGTCTGCCGAGCGAAATGAGATCTTCGCAGGTGTGAAGGAGATGTTCCTTCATGAGAAGGTGCGGATCGTACTTGCGGCAGCGGTCGCACTGACCGAACGAATACGCTTCGTCAAAGCCGATGTGGAAATACTTACCCTCTCCGCAAAGCTCGATCAGCTCTCTGCGGCAGGCGGCGAGAAGCGCGAGCGTTTTCGGGTTGCTCGTACACCAGCACCATCCGTCATCCTCGAAATACGGCGCCATGGCAAGGTCGGTGTCGAGCGCCGAATGCTTGCCGTAGTGGATACGCCCGCCCGAGGCGTGTCCCAAATGATTGAGCATCGGAATGACCTCCATGCCCATTGCGTTGGCAAGAAGAATCAGCGGGCGGATATCGTTGTCGGTGTATGCGTCCTTCCACGAGAGGTTCGGACAGCAGCGATAGTGATACATGCCCCAGAATTCAAGCACGATATGCGTACACTTCATCATGCCGCAGAGCATGATGTTCTTCTTGAGAAAATCGAGCGTCGTCTGATGGAAAACGCAGAAGTGAACGGCACGGAAATTCATTTTCGGCTCGTCCTTCACCTCACAGCCCCGCACGTAATACGTAAGCGCATCGCCCGTATCGTCGGGACGTATCAGCTGTAAAAAACCCGAAAGTCCGTGGAAAAGTCCGTCGTAGGCGGAAAAGCGAATGACCGCTCCGTCCTTCGTTACCGAAAGCTCATATTCGCCCTCGGGCGCTCTTTCTTCGGCAGTCGCGTCGGCACATTTCGAAAGAATGCAGACGCCCTGCGGAAGCGTTTTCGACTCGACAAAGCGCGCGGTGGTTCTCTCCGCGGTGTAATGCGAAAAAAGTTCGGTAAGGATCGGAATATATTCGGCTTTTATCGCCTTTTCGGGATAACACACAAAAAGCTCGTTTTCAAAGCAAAAGCGCTCTTCGTTCTGCGTATAGCTTTTGGGGTTCGGTGTGATAAACATATTGTCTCCTCCGATACGTTTTATTTTTTAAAGCTGAGAGTCGGCATTGATCGGCCCGCCGTTTCGAAGTTTTTTCGCATCGGACAAAATCTTGTTCACGTCGTCGATGCTGACATAGAATTCTCCCGCGCCGTTGACGGTATAGAAGCATTTGCGGGTCGACTGTCGGTAGAAAACGTATTCGTTCACGTTTCCGTCGCGCGTTTCGACGGCAAAGGTCAGCGCCCAACCGTCGGTCGACGTGTCGTCGGCGTAGCCCTCCATGGAGGTCATCAGAAGCACACGGTAAAGCTGACGGAAATTATACGTATCGACGGTTTTTTCGTTCGATTCCGCCGTTACGACCAGCGCGTCGCCCAGCCCGTCCAGGCGGTAGGTCTCTTCAAAGTCGGGCGCACTGATCGAAATTTTCGACACGCGGTCGATATTCATGCCGAAGAGCGCGGGATTTACGTATCGGATCAGATCCCAGTCAAGGAAAGGAAAGCTCTTTTCGATGCCGACCAGTCCGATAAAGCCGAATTCGTCGCTCAGAACATAGATCAGCCCGTCGCCCGTGCGCGTTCCGAAATAGAGCGAACGCTCAAGTCCTTCGTAGGTGTAGTAAATTTCAAAGGAAGGCTTTGTAAGCCCGTATTTTTCCAGATTTTCCGGTGTGATCTCGGTCGTGACGATGGCTTCGGCACTCGGATTGACAAGGCTTTTCAGAACCGTATCGTAATTAACATCCGCCGGGGTGTACGGAGCTGGATAGAGCATGCGGTACGTACCGTAAGCATTCCCCTCTTCGCGCTCCTGTTCGGGAATCAGCTCGATCTCGACAAAGGGCTTCATGTCCTTATAGAGCTTAAAGCTCTCGGTATAAAAATACTTCGAGCTGTCGATGGGCGACGCAAGGGTCATCGACAGAAGTGAAAGCTTGTCGCAAAACAGCGTCTCGACGCGGTCGGTGACGGTCAGGATCTCGTCCGAGCCGTCCTTCTGCGCATAGTACCCCCCGCCCGAGACGAGCTTTTCGCCGATATAAACCTTCTGCGTTTTGCCGTCCTTGGTCGCAAGGGTCACGGTATAGGCGTTTTCTCCGTCCAGACCGTACCGCTCCTTTTCGAGCGCGTCGGCGACCGTTCCCGTCACCGAAAGCGACGGAAGGCGCGAAAAGATCGAGGAAAAGGTCGTGCTGTAGGGATTGATCTCGTAGCCCGAGAGCAAAAGCTCGTCGGTCTTTTCGTCGTAAAAGATTGTATAAAGATTTTCGCCGTTTTTATCGACCGAAAGGGTGCTTATGTTCTCTTTTGCGGCATTTTCGAAAAGATATACGGTATCGTCCTTTTGCTTTTCATCCTCCTGCCCCGCATTTGAAGAGCGGGAAAGCAAAAAATACACGATGCCGAGAAGCACGACCAGCGCCGCGCCCGCGATAAGAAGGAGCTTGTTTTTCTTACTCATAAATGTTTTCTCCTGATGAATACAAAGGTTCCGAGCGCCAGAACCAGAAGGGCGGGAACAGCCGAAAGCCCGATCGTCATACTGCGGAAGGTTTTTGTGCCGATGCCGCTTATCGTGTTATCGGCAAACAGGCGGGTCGGAATATCGATCGGCACCTTCTCGGTTCCGACGATCTGCAAAACACTGTAGACAAGATCGGCGTTCGCCGTCGCGGACGTAAGGTCGGTGTGGATAAAATCGACCGAGCCCGAGACGAACACGTGCGCGAATTTTTCGTACTTGCCGTCGGGATAATCCATAAAGGTAGAGACCGCCATCAGCGTCTGCGTACCCGTCGAAACGGTTTTTTCGCCGTTCATGACGCGCGCGCCCTGCGAGCTTTGCAGAATGGGCGATACCGTGCGGCGGGAAGCGGAGGAAAGATAAAGCGGCGTTGTGTTGCTCATAATGGTGCGCGCCGAGGATGTTCCGACGCGGCGGGCGACCTCATAGGCATACGGCGCGTTTTCTTCGTCGATGTTGTAACGGGCGATAATACTTCTGCCGTCCACCGCCTCGGAATTGCCGTCGTCTTCGACGACCTCGCCCGCGTGGAAATCGATGCCCCATTCGGTGGAGAGATATTCCGAAAGCTCGGGAAGTTCTTTGGTCGTGTTGTTGACCAGCACAAAGAGGTTTCCGTATTCTTTTAAATAGCGGTCGAGCTTTGCGATTTCGTTGACCTTTCCGCTCTTTTCGGCTTCGTAGCCGTTAAAATCCTTTTGCGGGTTGTTGATGATGACAAGGCGAGTGTTCTCGGGAATATCCTGCGTTGCAAGATCGAGCGTGATGAGCGACTGCTCGCTGTCATAGCCCGCGTTCATCAGAACCTCGAGCAGTTGGGACGAAAGCGATTCGTCGTGACCGTATATAAGGGCGATCTTATCGTCCGCCGCGCGCGTCACCGAAAGGATCGATGCGGTAAAACGCATTTCGCCGTTGAAGCCGACATAGCCCGTTTTGCCCGATTCGCTCGAATAAAAGGCGCTCTGCGACAGCTTGCGGTATTTGTTGTCGGAGGGGCAGTTCACAATGACGTCGGTCGAAGAAATGGTGGTCGACGTTGTGGCGCGGAAGCGGGCAAGATCGGTTCCGCGGCGCTCGTTGTCGATAAAATCGACCGTAATGTTGGAAAATTCGGACGCATATTTTTCCGCCAAAAAGACGATACGCGCCATATTGCTGTCGCCGATAAGCTTGTCTCGGTCGCGGCAGAAAACAATCTCGACGTCCTTATCCGCGTCGGCAAGGAGCATGCGGGAGGACTCGCCGATCTCGAAGCTTTTTTCGCTCGTCATGTCGGCATACAGCCCGAAGCGGGAATCCAGCGCCGTGACGACGGCGTTCAAAAGAATCACGATCGCAATAAAGATCACGGTAAACGCGATCGCGACCGAGCCGTATTTCATACGGCGGCTTTTCAAAAGATCTTTTACGTTCATGTTTTTCCTCCTTTCCTCAGTTCCAGCGGCGCATTTCATAAATGCGGGTCGTGAGGAACAGGAAAATTACCGAAAGGCTGAAGAAATAAAGTATGGCGGGCAGCGAGAAAATGCCGCTCGTGAAATACTGATAGCGGTCGATCACCGAAAACCAACGAAGCACCTCGCGGATGAACGGCGTCTTAATAAAGGAAGGAATCAGGAAAAACAGGAGCATGAACAAGATCACGCCGAAGGTCGTGACGGCGGCGATGACCTGATTTTCGGTCAGCGACGACATAAAGACGCCGACCGCGATAAACGCCGCTCCGATAAGTAAGATTCCGACGCTTGAACCGACGATGAGCGCAAGATTCAGCTCTTTTCCCGTCACCGCCGCAAGGGTCGTAAAATTGATAAAAGCGGACAGAATAAAGGAGCCGGCAAAAACCGTAAACGCCGCGAAAAATTTGGCAAAGACAATGCCGAAAATGCTCACGGGCGCGGTCAGCAGCAACTGTTCGGTCTTACTTTTCCGCTCCTCGGAAAACTGCTTCATCGTAAGCAGCGGGATCAAAATCGAAAACAGAAACAAAATCGACACAAAATACGCCGATGTATCGACTGTGCGCATCCAAACGGTGGTAAACGAAAAAAGAATACCCGACAAGGCAAGCAATACCGCCGTAAAGATATAGCCGATGGGAGAAGTGTAGTAGGCGAGCATTTCGCGCTTATAGATCGGAAACATGTGCATTCTCCTTTCCGTTTGCATTCGTATCCTCGGGCTTTTCGATCACCGACAGGAACACATCCTCAAGATTTGCCTGTGCCGATTCGAGTCCGATAAGGGGCATGGAATTCTGCGCAAGCGTATAGAAAAGGGGCTTTCGCACTTCAAGAGCGGAATCCGCCTCGATCAGATAGCGAACGCTTCCCTCCTCCGCCTCGGTCATTCTCTCGACATACGTAACGCCGGGAACGCCGCGCACAGCGCGAAGAACCGACGCCGGGTCTCCGCAGATTTTGGCATGATAACGGCGCGTTCCCTTGACGGCGCGCCCGATGTCGCGCGTTTTTTCGTCGGCGACGATCCTGCCCTCATCGATCACAATAATACGGTCGCAGACCGCCTGAACCTCGGGCAGAATATGCGTGCTCAGAATGACCGTATGCTTTTCGCCGAGACTGCGTATCAGATTGCGCACCTCGATAATCTGCTTCGGGTCCAAACCGACCGTCGGTTCGTCAAAAATCAGGACGGGCGGATTTCCGACCAGCGCCTGCGCAATGCCGACACGCTGTTTGTAGCCCTTGGACAGGTGCTTGATGAGCCGTCCGTACACCTCGGTCAATTGCACGACGCGGCAAATCTCCTCGAGATGCAGTTTGCGGTTGAGCGTGCAATGCTTCAGGTTGTAGACAAAATTTAAGTACTCCTTTACCGTCATATCGGGATAAAGAGGCGGTTGTTCGGGAAGAAAGCCGATACGGCGCTTGGCTTCGAGCGGCTTTTCGAGAATGTCCACGCCGTCGATCGACGCCGTGCCCGAGGTTGCGGAAAGATAGCCCGTCAATATGTTCATCGTCGTGCTTTTTCCCGCGCCGTTCGGACCCAAAAATCCGACGATCTCGCCCGTATTCACCGTAAAGGAAATATTGTTCACCGCGTAAAGATTGCCGTATTTCTTCACAATATTGCGAATTTCAATCATAGGTCAAAAGAATCCTTTCTCTGCTCGGCTTCGGCTCTTTTACCAAAATTACCAAAAAAGGAACACAAAGCCACAGTCTATTCGATAGTATACACTCAATATGTGAACATTCCCTGAACATCGGCAAAAAACTTATCCCTTCTTGCGTGATGTCGGCGTGATGGTCTGCGAAAATTTCCCTGCGTTCTCTTTTCGAAAATCCGAAACAATTTTGTATATATTTTCACCGTGCGGCAAAAATAGAAGCGGAGGTGCAAAGCATGAGTTTAATCAACAAACCGAAAAATCCGGAACAAAGCAAAAAGATAAAAAAGCAGTTGGTCAGCGCAGGGGTCTACATAGCCCTCGCAGCGGCTGTCGTAGGCATCACATCCAACAGCGTGAAAAAGATCCTCGACGGTGCGGACGGCTATGAGATCCCGAACCTTGATTACGAAAACAAAAACATCTCTCTTCCCGAGCTTTCCGAACCGAAGCTTGTCGAATCGGGCAGAGTTCCCACCGATCTTCCGCCCCAGACCGAGTATGAATTTCCGTCCGAGGTGACCTCGGAAAATGCGAGCGGCATTTCTGCCGAGGTAAACGAGTCCGACGCGTCGGAAAATCTTTCGGTCTCGGGCGAACCCGACGGAGCGGCGGACGAACCGATACCCGCGCCCGTTTTTGACGACGTTCTGCCCACGGTGCGGGTGCGCCCTGTGAACGGGTATATCGGAAAAGAGTTTTCCGAAGACGAGCTGATCTATGCGCCGACGATGAACGATTTCCGCACGCATGACGGCGTGGATATCGTCGGCGACATCGGGACACCCGTTTCGGCGCTTGCCGACGGCACCGTCGCCGATGTTTACGACGACCCGTTTATGGGAACAACAGTGGTGCTGAAGCATTCGGGCGGTCTTGTCTCGAGTTATTCCAATCTTTCCGCCGAGCTCCCGCAGGAAATATACGTCGGCGCTTCCGTTTCGGTCGGCGACACGATCGGCGGTATCGGCGAGACCGCGCTCATCGAAAGCGCCGAGGTCCCGCACGTACACGTTTCGATCTTCCTTGACGAACACGCCGTAGATCCCGAGGAATATCTTCCGGGAAATTGAAAAACGAACAGAAAGTCCCGTGCCGAAGAAAGGCACGGGACTTTTTTCCGTTGTTTGCTTTTTATTTTTATGCGGATTATTCTTTGGATTTCGAAAGAACCAGGTTGGTGATGATACCGAGGATAAGGGCACAGGCGATCTCGGTGAGGGTTACCTGACCGATCTTGAGCGCCATGCCGCCGATACCGGCGATCAGGATAACGGATACGACGAACAGATTCTTGTTGTTGCCGAGATCCACGCTCTGAATCATCTTAAGACCGCTTACGGCGATGAAGCCGTACAGCGTAACGCAGACTCCACCCATTACGCAGGAGGGGATGGTGGCAAGGAAGGTTACGAACGGACCGAAGAACGAGATCACGATCGCCATGATCGCCGTGGTAAGGATGGTTACGACCGAAGCGTTACCCGTGATGGCGACACAGCCGACCGACTCGCCATAGGTCGTGTTGGGGCAGCCGCCGAACAGAGCGCCGAACATCGAACCGACACCGTCGCCGAGAAGCGTTCTGTGAAGACCCGGTTCTTTAAGCAGATCCTTATCGATAACGCTCGAGAGGTTCTTGTGGTCGGCGATGTGCTCCGCGAAGACAACAAACGCGACGGGAACATACGCTACCGCAACGGTCGCGATGTACTTCGCATCAACCTGAGCAAAGCCTTTTGACGCCTTAAGGAAGGTGAAGTCGGGATACCACTGCATATTGTTGAAGAGCGAGAAGTCAATGATCTTGAAAGTCTCATTTTCGGTGGCAATTCCGATGAGGGTAAATACGGTCGCCGTTGCGTAGCCCGCAAGAATACCGATGATGAACGGAATGAGCTTGGTCATCTTCTTGCCGTAGACCGAGCAGAGCATAACGACCAGCAGTGTAACGAGAGCGCAGATAAAGCCGACCCATCCCTTTGCACCCATGACATAAACCGAATTTGCCGCATCAAACTCGGCAAACTTCAGCATATCGCCGATTGCGTTTCCCGAGAGCGAAAGACCGATGATGGCAACGGTAGGTCCGATTACGACGGGCGGCATAAGCTTGTCGATCCACGCAACGCCCGCACACTTTACGACGATTGCGATGACTACGTAAACAAGCCCCGCGAACACAGCGCCGATGATCAGTCCCGCATGACCCGCTTCAACCGATACGGCACCGGCAAAAGCAGCGAACATCGAGCCGAGAAAGGCGAACGACGAGCCCAAAAATACGGGGCTTTTAAACTTGGTGAAGAGCAGATACACAATAGTTCCGACGCCGGCTCCGAACAGCGCGGCGGACTGGGACATTCCGTTTCCGACGATGGACGGAACGGCGATGGTTGCTGCCAGGATAGCAAGCAGCTGCTGGAACGCAAAGACGATTATCTGACCGAATTTCGGTCTGTCATTGATTCCGTAGATTAGCTTCATGATTCAATCCTCCGAATAATGTTAGTTTTCTATATCTCCCTTGCGGGTTATATACATAGGTGATCAGCCGTTTTCCTTTTCGTAAAGATCGATTCCCGCCTCGGCGTCGATGGGCGGAACCTTTACCATGATGATCTCCTTTTTGGAGGTGGCGACCGCTTTGCCGATATAGTCGGCGCGGAAGGGAAGCTCTCTGTGACCGCGGTCCACCAAAATGGCAAGCTGGATCGCTCTCGGACGACCGAGCGCAAAAATTGCTTCGATGGCGGCACGCACGGTTCTGCCCGTGTACAAAACGTCGTCGACCAAAACGACCTTTTTATCGACAATCGAAAACGGAAGTTCACATTTTTTCACGACCGGCGCGTCCAGCGCCTTTTCCAGATCGTCCCGGTAAAAATTGATATCGATCACGCCGCATTCGGGGCGCTTTCCCTCAATCTTTTCGATGTTCTGCGCGATGATCTCGGCAAGCGGCTCGCCGCGGCGCTTGATCCCGACGAGAACCACATCTTCGATCCCCTTGTTTTTTTCCACGATCTCGTGGGACATACGCATAAGACAGCGCATCATCGCTTGTCCATCCATCAGATTTGCCTTAAAACTGTTCATGAAATCTCCGCCTTTCGTTTTTGTAATTTCGGCAAAAAAAAATCCCGTCCGAACAAAAGTCCTTTTGCTCTGACAAGATTCAAACCTCTTTCGCGCCGCTGCGCTTTTCCATCTTGCCGGCATCACAGTACCGTCTTAAAGACTTCTTTTCCGTGCGATAGTATAGCACAGTTTTTTTCGTTTGTAAAGGGGTTTTGACAAAAAATTTCTTTTTCGTCAAAAATTCCCCTCAAGCCCTTGACAAGAGGGGGAAAGCGTGGTATACTTTCGCTTGTCAAATTGAATAAGGACCCGTTGAGATTGCCGGGAGGACAACCGGTAATGTAGGGAACTTCGGAGAAGCTCGGGAAAACCGAGTGCCGAAGGGGCAAGGCGCAAGCCGAAACTCTCAGGCAAAAGGACGAAGATTTTACGGATTTTTCCGTTTTTTCACGTTGTGTTTTCGAAGTTGCCGCGCGGGTCGGCAACTTTTTTTATTGTTCGGAGGTTTTAAGGAAAATGAACATGGACGCATTAAACGCGCTTCTCGAAAAGATCGACGGCTGGGTGTGGGGTATTCCCTTGATTGCGCTGATTCTCGCGGTCGGCGCACTGCTCACGGTACGCACGGGTCTTATCCAAATCCGTCATCTGCCCAAAGCCATTCGCTATATGCTGCAGAACGAAGAGGACGGCGAAGGCGACGTAACCAGCTTCGGCGCTCTCTGCACGGCGCTTTCCGCCACCATCGGCACGGGCAACATCGTTGGTGTTGCGACCGCAATTGCCGCGGGCGGTCCCGGTGCGCTGTTCTGGATGGAGGTCGCCGCTTTTCTCGGCATGGCGACCAAATATTCCGAGGGTCTTTTGGCGGTAAAATACCGCACCATCGACCAAAACGGCAATGTTTTGGGCGGCCCTTTCTACTATATTGAAAAAGGCATGGGCGCAAACTGGAAATGGCTTGCCAAGCTCTTTGCCGTGTTCGGAATGCTGGTCGGTATCCTCGGCATCGGCACGATGACGCAGATCAACGGCATCACCGCGGCAGTTCAGAATTTCTTCGATCCCGAAAAGGCACAGGTTGCTTTCCGCATCGGCGAAGCCTCTTATGCATGGCCGACGGTTATCTCGGGCATTTTGGTAACGCTTTTCGCTGCGCTCGTTATCATCGGCGGTATCAAGCGTATCGCCAAGGTCTCAGAGATCGTCGTTCCCTTTATGGCAGTGCTTTACTTTGTATGCGGTATTCTGCTTATCGTCTGCAACATCACCAAGGTTCCCGCGGCCATCGGTCTTGTCGTCCGCAGCGCGTTTAACCCGCAGGCGGCTCTCGGCGGCGTTCTCGGCGCGACCATTGCCATCACCATGAAGTCCGCCATGCAAAACGGTATCGCGCGCGGTATCTTCTCGAACGAGTCGGGTATCGGCTCCGCTCCGATCGCCGCTGCCGCCGCCAAGACCAAAGAGCCCGTCCGTCAGGGTCTTGTCTGCATGACGGGTACGTTTTTCGACACCATCATCATCTGCACCATCACGGGTCTTGCCATCGTTCTGACGGGCGCCTATGTTCCCGCCATGACGGGCGAAAAGGTCGGCGTCGAAGTCACGACTCTTGCCTTCTCCGAAGGCCTTCCCTTCTCCTCGGGCGTTTCCTCCTTTCTTTTGATGATCAGCCTTGTCTTCTTCGCATTCACCACCATTCTCGGCTGGGACTATTACTCGGAAAAGTGTCTGCAGTATCTTGTCGGCAACAAGAAGGCAATTCTGCTTTCCTTCCGCGTTCTCTACATTCTCGCCGTCTTTGTCGGTCCGTACCTCAAGGTCGATTTTGTCTGGACGCTCGCCGACATCGTAAACGGTCTTATGGCGTTCCCGAACCTCGTGGCGCTCTTTGCTCTCAACGGCGTTGTGGCAAGAGAGACCAAGGATTATGTCAAACGCGTTTTGAAGATCGGATAAAACTTTTCTTTCCACTTGTGCCCCCGGTGCTCCTTTTCGGACAGCGGGGGCATTTTTGCCGTGAAATAAGATCAAATTATTGACTTTTGTTATCCTTTTTTTCAAAGACTCTGTACAAACGGGCACTTTTGTGGTACAATGCGAATCGGATACTTTCAATATATTCTCCGCATTCTTCGTATTTTTAATATTCTTCACATTCTATTTGGGAGAACGATTATGGAACTGAAAAACAAGACCGTCCTGTTTTTGGGCGACAGCATCACCGAGGGAGCGGGCACAACCGCACCCGAATTCAACTATGTCTCGGTCTTTTCCCGCCTTTCGGGCGCGAATGTCGTAAATTACGGCATCAGCGGAACGCGCATCGCGCGCCAGACCGTAAAATCCAACGAGCGATGGGACCAAGATTTCGTCTCGCGCGTCGACGATATGCAAAAGGACGCGGACGCGGTCGTCGTATTCGGCGGCACCAACGATTTCGGTCACGGCGACGCAAAGATCGGCTCTTTCGAAAGCCGCGATGTTTACACCTTCTATGGGGCGATGCACGTGCTCTGCCAAAAGCTGATTGAAAAATATCCCGACGCGGTCATTGTTTTCATGACCCCGCTTCACCGCCTCAGCGAAGACAGCATGACAAAGGAATTCGGCGCACCCGAAGAGAAAAATCTTGCGGGCTACGTCGACATCATAAAAGAAGTGGCGGGTTTTTACGGTCTTCCCGTTTTGGATCTTTTCCACACCTCGGGACTTCAGCCGAAGGTCGATATTATCCGTGAAAAATTCATGCCCGACGGACTGCACCCGAGCAACGCAGGTGCGGAAAAGCTTGCCCGCCGCGTATACGGATTTTTAAGCGCACTGTAACACCGAAAAATGCAAAGGAGAACGACCTATGGGAAAAACAACAGGCGGCTTCACCCTTCCGGGCGAGAGCGGATATGAAAAACTGACCCTTGAAATGGCGAAAAAATGGGGTGCGGACGTTATCCGCGACTCGGACGGAACCGAGCTTTCCCCCGAGATCGTAAACGCCGGCTACGGCATTTATTCCACCATCTGCATCATCCGCGACCACAACGAATGGGCAAAGAAAAACCTCGACAAATTGCAGCAGACCTTTCTTATGACCGAGCCGCGCACGGCGGTCGGCGAGACGCTCACCGTCTCTCTTCTCGAGGATTTCTTCGCCGAGCAATTTTGCATAAACGATTCCGAGGAATCGAAAAAATACTGGCAGGTGTTCGACCGCACGAGCAACAAAGAGGTTTTTGATTTCGCCTACGCCGACGGCGCGGTGACGATCGAAAACGCCGTTCCTTTCCACAAATATACCGTAAACTTTTTGGCTTACCGTATCTGGGAAGAAATTTCCATGTACAACCACACCACCAACAACTGGAACAAAGAGCACTTAATGCAGATCGACCCGCGCTATCCCGAGACGCAGGAATATTTGCTTTCGTGGATGGAATCGTGGTGCAAGAGCCACCCTGCGACCACGGTCGTGCGCTTTACCTCGATGTTCTACAATTTCGTGTGGATCTGGGGCTCGAACGAGCGCAACCGTCAAAAGTTCTCCGACTGGGCTTCGTATGACTTCACGGTCTCCCCTCTTGCCCTTTCGCTTTTCGAGAAAAAATACGGCTATCGTATCACCTCGGAGGGCTTTATCAACAAGGGCTATCTGCACGCGACTCACTGCATTCCCGACAAGGCAAAGCGCGACTGGATGGAATTCACGAACGACTTTGTTATCTCCTTCGGAAAAAAGCTCATCGACATCGTACACGCCCACGGCAAAAAAGCTTACGTCTTCTACGACGATTCGTGGGTCGGCGTCGAGCCTTGGGGCAAACGCTTCTCCGAATTCGGTTTTGACGGGCTGATAAAATGCGTATTCAACGGCTTTGAATGCCGTCTCTGCGCCGGCGTTTCGGCAGTAGAAACGCATGAGATCCGACTTCATCCCTACCTCTTCCCCGTCGGGCTGGGCGGACTTCCCACCTTCTCGGAGGGCGGCGATCCGACGCGCGACGCGAAGGGTTATTGGAAAAACGTCCGCCGCGCTCTTCTGCGCGCACCGATCGATCGGATCGGTCTCGGCGGTTATCTGTCGCTCACCATCCCCTTCCCCGATTTTCAGGATTACATCGAAAAGATCGCCGACGAATTCCGTCTCATCCGTTCCTATCACGAGAACGGCAAGCCCTATGTTTTAAAGCCGCGCATCGCGATTCTCACCGCGTGGGGGTCGCTGCGCTCGTGGACCTGCTCGGGTCATTATCACGAGCATCCGACCGTCGATCTCATCAACGTGATTGAAGCGCTCTCGGGTATGCCGTTTGACGTATCGTTCATCGACTTTGACGACGTGAAAAACGGCGCGCTTTCGTCGTTTGACGTCGTTATCAACGCGGGCAGCGCAAACAGCGCCTGGTCGGGCGGAAGACTGTGGGACGACGAGGTCGTCACGAAGCTTACGGAATGGGCTTACAAAGGCGGCGCTTTCATCGGCGTAAACGAGCCCTCCGCCCTCGAGGGATACGACACCTTCTTCCGCATGGCGCACGTTCTCGGAATCGACGAGGATACAGGCGAGCGCATTTGCCACGGAAAATACACCTTTGATGTGGAAAATTCGCCCGCGCTTTGCGACGGGTTTTCGGTCGCCGCCCGCGAGGGACTGTATCTTACCGACGAAAAGACGCGCGTTTTCGCCGCCGAAAACGGCGAACCGACCGTCACGGCGCACCCCTTCGGCAAGGGTACGGGTCTTTATCTCTCCTCCTTCCGTCACGGCGAGATCGCAAACCGCACGCTTTTGAATCTGATCCTCTCTGCCTGCGGCGAAGAGCTTTCGCAAAAGTATCTGACCGACAACCCGCTCACAGAATGCTGCTATTACCCCGACGGCAAGAAGCTTGTTGTCATCAACAACTCGGACAAGACGCAGAAAACCACCGTCAAGACCGATTTCGGCGACAAGACCGTCACGATCGAGGCGTTCGACACGTCCGTTTCGGATCTCGGATAAAATCAAAAATCCCGCCCTTCGGGCGGGATTTTTCGTTTTTGATTCGACTGTTTCAACTGTTTTAAAGTTCTATCTCGTCGCGGTCATGCAGTACGACGGTCTTGCAGCCGAGGATCTCCTCGGTTATGCGCACGGCGTTTTCGGGGTCGTTCCGAACATCCTCACCGTTGTGAACATAAAAGAGGTTTCTCGGGCAAAAGCCCGCCGCTTTCAGGTTTTCCGCCGTCTTCTGCGAGGTGTGGTGTCCCGTTTCGATCATCAGAACGTCGGGAGTCTTTGTCAGGGGCGCAAAATCGGATACTTTCCCGTAATCGCCCGTGAAAAGAACGGTTTTTCCGTCCTTTTCGATCTTATACGAAAACGAGCGCCACGGCTCTCCTTCCCGATGCGGAAGATGCGTATTGTGCAGCGCCGTCACGCGCAGTCCGTCCTCATCGCACAAAACGCCGTCGGTCACTTCATGCGGGACGATCTTAAAATCGCACGCAAAGCCCCCTTCGGTGTTTTTTAAGATCTTCATAATGCCCTCAAAGGTCTCGAGGTTCGGAATATACAGATCGATCTGCGGAAGCGTTTTTTTGCCGCACTGCACCGCAAGCTTGCGAATATACCAAAAAAGATTGGCAAGCCCGCCGACATGATCCATATGCGTATGCGAAATAAAAATGCGGCGGGTCTTGGAAATATCCACTCCCATGGTGTAGGCTGTATATCCGCAAGCCTCGCCCGCGTCAAAAAAGATCTCCTCCCCGTTGTGGGTGATCGAAAACGAAAGATGGTGCGTTCCGACAAGCGGCTCGGTTCCGGCGCAGCTGCCGTAGATGTGAAATTTCATAAAGACCTCCGAAAAAAAGCGTCAAAAGAGTTGAAAAAACGTGCGGATTTGTATATAATGAAAAGAGAAAAAAGGCTTTTTGCCTTGGAAAAGAGGAAACGCAAAATGGCAAACGAAAAAATAGGCGGACTCGGATTTCATCATATCGCACTCAAAGCAAACGATTTCGAAAAGTCGGTCGCCTTTTATACCGCGCTCGGCATGAAGCCGATCGTCGGCTGGGGCGAAGGCGAAAAGCGCATTCAGATGTTTGACCTCGGCGACGGCGGACGGATCGAGCTTTTTGCCGGCGGAAACGACACGGATTTTCCCGCCGAGGGAAAATACATGCACTTCGCCATGGGCTGTGACGACGTGGACGAAGCCTATGCGCACGCCCTTTCGGTCGGCGCCGTGCCCTTTAAAGAGCCGAACACCGTCGAGCTTGACTCGCACCCCGAAAAGATCGCCATCCGCATCGCCTTTGTTCTCGGTCCTTCGGGCGAACAGCTTGAATTTTTCAAGCAGGTTTGAACATGTCGGTATTATACACCCGAAAAAGCGTTTTTGTCAACCGCTTTGCACGCATTGACGCAAGGTCTTACTCAGTTTTAAAGGAGAAACCGTATGCTCTCCATAGGAAACCGCACCTGTCTTTACTATGTACCCGGGACGCAAAAGGTCGATTATGAAAAAATGCGCCGCGAAGGCTACACTGCCTGTGACTATTCGGCGCTTACCGACACGGCGGGCGAGCTTTATACCCTTTCCGAAGAAGAATTCATCCGCCGTCTTTCGGAGGAAAAAGAAACCGCACGGTCGGCGGGCATTTCGATCCATCAGGTCCATGCCCCGTGGCCCGTCGAGGACAAGACCGAAGAACAGCGGCGCGAGACCATGCGCTTTATGAAAAGAGCCGTTATCGGCACAAAAGCGCTCGGAAGCCGTCTCTTTGCGGTGCATCCCATCATGCCCTACGGCTGGGATCCCGAACCCGACGCGGAATTTGCGCACAGGATCAACGTTGAATACTTTTCGGAGCTGTGTGATTTTGCGGCGAAGTACGACGTTCTTATCTGTATTGAAAACATGCCGACCGCGCGTCACCGTCTCGCCCGCGTGCCGGCGCTTTGCAAGCTGATCGGGGAGCTTGCCCGTCCGAACTTTTTCATGTGTATCGACACGGGACATTGCAGCTGTATCGGCGACGACTGCGGCGAGATGATCCGCGTCTGCGGCAAGCATCTTGCGGCGCTGCACGTTCACGACAACAATGGACGCTACGACGACCACTTGATGCCGTATTTCGGCGTTCTTAACTGGAAGAGCTTTAAGAGCGCCCTTGCCGACATCGGCTTTACGGGCGTGCTTTCGATCGAAGCGGACGTGCCGCCGCTTCCCGATCCGCTTCGCGAAAAGGCTTTTGCGCTTCTTGCCGAGACGGCAAAAAGCCTTGCCGATCTTTGAACACAAAACCACAGACACAAAAAAGGAGATACAATGTACCGTTTTCGAAAAATGGAGGAACGCGACCTTAATGCGGTCGAAAAAATGCTGAACGCGGCGCGCAAACACATGGGCGAGGTCCTAAAGCTCACCCAATGGCAGGGAGAATATCCGTCGAGGCGGGATTTTGCCGAGGATATTGCCCTTTCGCGCGCATATGTTCTTTGTGATGACGACGATCTTCCGATTGCCGCCGCCATGGTGCACACGGGAAAAGAACCCGCCTATGATAAAATGACCGACGGGAACGGCGAGTTTTCGGGCATTTGGCAGTACAAAAAGGAGACCTCGGGGTCGGTACACCGTTTCTGCGTGTCGCAGGAATTGAACAGCCGCGGAATCGGCTCGGCGTTCATGCGCGAAATTTTCGCCCATTTTAAAAGCATCGGCGTCCGTTCGGTCCGCATCGACACCCACCGCGCCAACAAGCCCATGCGCCGCATGCTGGAAAAATGCGGCTTCCGCGCCGTCGGGATCGTTTTTGTTCCCGAACCGTTCGACCCCGAACGAATCGCGTACGAATACGCGATCGTGTAAGTATCAGCGCGGCGCAAAATCGACGAAAGAAACGGATATGCGTATATCGGTATATATAGGAGGACCTTTTTGCAAAAGAGAGAAAACGCTTTGAAAATAACCGTAGTCGGCTGCGGCCGCTGGGGAAGCTGTATCGCGTGGTATCTGGACAGCGTGGGACACGACGTGACGCTGTACGGACGCGAAAGCTCGCCGCATTACGCCGCTTTTTTAAAAGACCGCACCAACGGGCTTGTCACCCTTCCCGAATCGATCGGGCTTCTTTGCGATCTTAAAGAAGCGCTCCGCCGAAGCGATACGATCGTTCTTTCGATCGGGGCGCAGAGTCTGCGGTCGTTTATGCGGGAGGCGTCGCGCTATCCCCTCGAAAACAAGGATTTTGTTCTCTGTATCAAGGGGATCGAGATCGAATCGGGAAAACTGCTTCACGAGGTCATGGCGGAATTTCTTCCGCCGTCCTGCCGCGTCGCTGTGTGGGTGGGCCCCGGGCATGTGCAGGAATTCGTAAAGGGTCATCCCAATTGCATGGTGATCGACAGCGCCGATCGGGATTTTACGAAGTATCTTGCCGATTCCTTTTCGGGCGGGATCATCCGCTTTTATTACGGAAGTGATCTTATCGGAACCGAGGTCGGTTCTGCCGCCAAAAACGTTATCGGGATCGCGGCGGGTATTTTGGACGGCCTGAACTGCTCATCGCTGAAGGGCGCGCTCATGTCGCGCAGCGTCGTCGAAACGGCGCGGTTGATCCGAAAAATGGGCGGCAACCCCGCGTCGGCTTTCGGACTTTCCATGCTGGGCGACTTTGAGGCGACCGTCTTTTCGCCTTATTCGCACAACCGAACCTTCGGCGAATGCTTTGCGGCGGGAAAGCCCTACAAAGAGCTTGCGGAGGGGTACTTTACGGCGAAAGCGCTGCACAGCCTCTGCCGCCAATACGAAGTTGAAATGCCCATCTGCGACGCGGTATACCGCGTTTTGTACGAGAATGCCGATGTAAAAAGCGCGATGGAAGGGCTTTTTTCGCGCAGCCGAAAGGAAGAATTCAATTTTTGACCCGCGTGCGACGGACATTTCGGCACTGCACACCCGTTTTTGTCACTCTTCTCAAGGGAGTGAGAAGAGTAATTGTTAATTAAATGTAAACATCCGCGTTTTCCCCTTGATTTTTACAGAAATTGGGGGTACAATACACTACAGAAATTGGCACTTGAATTTGGCGAGTGCTAACTCCTACGAAAAAATTTAACCAAAATAGATCAGGAGGAATTTATCATGAAACTGAAACCTCTCGCAGACCGAGTTGTTCTCAAAACCGTTGAGGCGGAGGAAACCACCAAGAGCGGTATCATTCTTACCGGCGCGGCAAAGGAAAAGCCCAGCATCGCCGAAGTTATCGAAGTGGGTCCCGGCGGCATGGTCGACGGCAAGGAAGTCGTTATGACCGTAAAGCCCGGCGACAAAGTTATCACGAGCAAATATTCGGGCACCGAAGTAAAGTGCGACGGCGAAGAATATGTTGTTGTCCGTCAGGCAGACATTCTCGCGATCGTGGAAGAATAACGAAAATTTAACCTGAATTTCGGAGGGATTTATTATGGCAAAAGAATTGGCATACGGCATTGAAGCCAGAAATGCTCTTGTAAGAGGTGTCGACAAAGTTGCCGACACCGTTAAGATCACGCTCGGTCCGAAGGGCAGAAACGTGGTTCTCGATAAAAAGTACGGCTCTCCGCTCATCACCAACGACGGCGTTACCATCGCCAAGGAGATCGAACTTGAGGACGCCATGGAAAATATGGGTGCACAGCTTCTGAAAGAAGTTGCCACCAAGACCAACGACGCCGCCGGCGACGGCACGACCACCGCGACTCTTCTCGCTCAGGCATTTGTTCGCGAGGGTATGAAGAACGTTACGGCGGGCGCAAACCCGATGGTATTGAAGAAGGGCATTCAGCTTGCCGTCGATACCGCCGTTAAAAAGCTCAAGGAAATCTCGAAAGCCGTTGACGGCTCGAAGGATATCGCCCGCGTCGGCACCGTTTCGTCCGCCGATGAAGTAATCGGCAAGCTCATCGCCGACGCTATGGAAAAGGTCACCTCCGACGGCGTTATCACCGTTGAGGAATCCAAGTCCTCCGAGACTTACTGCGAGATCGTCGAGGGCATGCAGTTCGACCGCGGTTACATTTCGCCTTACATGGTGACCGATACCGACAAGATGGAAGCGGTCATCGACGATCCGTATGTGCTCATCACCGATAAGAAGATCTCCAACATTCAGGAGATTCTTCCCCTGCTCGAGCAGATCATTCAGGCAAGCAAGAAGCTGGTCATCATCGCCGAGGATGTCGAGGGCGAAGCTCTTTCGACGCTGCTTGTCAACAAGCTCCGCGGCACCTTTACCTGCGTTGCCGTTAAGGCTCCCGGCTTCGGCGACAGAAGAAAGGAAATGCTCACCGATATCGCAACCCTTACGGGCGGCGAGGTCATTTCCTCCGATCTCGGTCTTGAATTGAAGGACACGACGGTTGCTCAGCTCGGTCGCGCAAGACAGATCAAGATCACCAAGGAAAACACCATCATCGTAGACGGCGCAGGCGATTCCGACGCCATCAAGGCCCGTGTCGGTCAGATCAAGACCGCCATCGAGACCACCACCTCCGACTTTGACCGTGAAAAGCTCCAGGAGCGTTTGGCAAAGCTTGCGGGCGGTGTTGCAGTCATCAAGGTCGGCGCGGCTACCGAAACCGAAATGAAGGAAAAGAAGCTCCGTATCGAGGACGCTCTCAACGCCACCAAGGCGGCTGTTGAAGAGGGTATCGTTGCCGGCGGCGGAACGGCATTTGCAAACTGCATTCCCGCAGTTGCCGCTCTGCTTGACAAGACCGACGGCGATGAAAAGACGGGCGTTAAGATCGTGCTTCGCGCTCTTGAAGAGCCGATCCGTCAGATCGCCGCAAACGCAGGTCTCGACGGTTCGGTCATCCTCGACAAGATCCTGTCCTCCGGCAAGGTCGGTTACGGCTTTGACGCTTACAACGAAAAGTATGTCGATATGATCGACGCCGGCATCGTAGACCCTGCCAAGGTATCGCGCAGCGCTCTCCAGAACGCCGCATCGGTTGCGTCCATGATCCTCACCACCGAGGCATTGGTTGCCGACAAGCCCGAGCCTGTCGCTCCCGCCGCCGCTCCCAACCCCGGTATGGGCGGAATGTATTGATCGGAAAGTCAATATCGAATAAGAAGCTCCCGCCTTACGGCGGGAGCTTCTTTTGCTGTATCGAACGCAAATTTACACAAAAAACTTGCTTTTTTCGCAAAAAATCCGTATAATTGATCGTATTGTATGCAACAAAATGAGAAATTTCCGTTTTGGATTGGAGACCCGATTATGAAGCGATCTTTTCGCAAAATTTTGTCCTCTCTGCTTGTTTCCGTGTTGGTTTTGTCCGTGATGCCGACCGTATTTTTCTCGGCGTCCGCCGCGTCGTACGACACATCGGATCGTGTGGTGTATGTATCCGCGAACGGATCGGACAGCGCCGCCGGAACAAAAAAAGCGCCGTTTAAAACGCTTTCCAAAGCGATCGGCGAGCTTTGCGCGAGCATTCAGCAGAATAACGGCGGCACGATCGTTATTATGAACGATCTTACACCCGATGGCAGCAACGCGCTGACCGGAAGCATTATGCGCAGCTGCAAGCACGGCAAGCTTCTTACCTTTACGGGGCGTGACCCCGCCGACGGAACGGTTTATCCCGCAAGGCTTCGCTATGACGGCTTCGGACTTTCGGGTCCGACAAAATTCGAATATCTCGAATTCTACCCCTGCCGTTCGAGCCTGCACATCAACACCTGCGGAAAGCCGCTTGTCGTAGGCAAGAAGACAAGCGTAGGACAGCACGATCTCCGTTTTCACGACGGAATCGGTGAAACGCTTCGCGGAACGGCTTCCTCAACCGACACGACGATAGAGGGCGGCTCGGTCGGCACGATTTTTGTCGGCGGCGGTTATGCCACCTCCGAATCGCAAGGCATTACGGGAAATTGCTCGCTGAATGTAACGGGCGGTCATGTGGCCTCGGTTGCGATCGGTTTTGACAGTTATTCCGCCAATCATACCGACGCGCGCATCGACGGGAACGTGACGATCACGGTTAGCGGTGACGGAACGGTCGGAAAGATTTTGACGCGCCGTATCGTAAACAATACGATCGGCGGTGCGCTGACAGTCATTCTGAGCAACAACAAAACAACGTCTTTTGAATCGCTTCCCAACGCGCAAAAGGGCGTGTACCGCATTTTTTCGGGAAGCCACGGAAGGGTTGAAGCGACCGACACGGTCGGCTCTTTTCGTGTGATCCCGAATAAGGGCTACTACGTTCTGCTCGACGGAGAGAGACAGCCCGAGGGCATTTATACCTTTCCTACGGGCGACACCGTGGTACAATTTGTGCGCGGCGGAGACACGAATATTACCGAAAATGCCTATGTTTCGGGCGATAGGGCAGGCTTTTTCAACCCCGATTCGCTCATCACCCGCGCCGAGGGTATTATGATGCTGTACAAAACCGTCGAGACCGACGAAGAAATTGCCGACAGCAATGCTTTTTTGGACGTTGCCAAAACCGATTGGTTCTATGACGGGGTAAACTACTTTGATCATTACGGCATTCTGCCCGAGGACTGGGTCGCCAATCTCGAGCCTTCGTTAAGCCTTACCCGTGCGGAATTTATCCATATGGCGACGCTTCTTTATCCGCAGACAACCTCTTCGTACAAGCTTTCCGATTTTTCGGATCTTACGGAAAACAACCCGTATTATGAGGAAATGCTTAAAGCGTACAATGAGGGAAAAATCAACGGCTACGGAGACGGAACGCTCCGTCCGGGCGGAGAAATCACCCGTGCCGAGGCGGTGACGATCGTCAACCGTTATATCGAACGCAAGCCGATAAAGCAAACGAGTCGTTTTGCGGACGTTCCCGTTTCACATTGGGCAAATAAACAAATTGCCGCTGCAAGCGAAGCTCTTTCAAGCGGATTTTGGGATAAAAACGCGAACAACGCTTCTTATATTCTCCCCTCCTCCGGAAAAACCGAGGACGCGGTAAAAAGTCTGTATGTTCAGTCGCGTGCTCTTTCCGCCGACGCAATACGCGAAGGAATCGACACCGTGTCCGAGCAGATGAAGAAGAATATACTGAACTCGACCGATACGATCACGGTCACGGGAACAAGCTATTATGTTTCCGAAAAGAACGGAAGCGATTCGAACGACGGCAAGAGCAAGGCGCGTCCGATCAAGACTCTTGCGCGCGTTTCCAAGCTGAGTCTTCAGTCGGGTGACGGCGTATTCTTTGAGCGCGGAGGGATCTATCGCGGCAGTATCGCCATGACCAACGGCGTGACCTACGCCGCTTACGGAACGGGCGAAAAGCCGCTTCTCATGCAGTCGCGCAAGAATTATGCCGATCCTTCGTTTTGGGTCGCGACCGATTATCCCAACGTCTGGAGATGCACCGACCTTTTGCAGAACGTCGGCGTGATCGGCTTTGACCACGACCTGTTCGACCATTCCGAGGACTCGTATCATGAGCTGTACGGCGATATTCTGAACATGAATACGCAGGGCTTTACGGGGCTTTCGGACATGAATACCGATTTGCAGTTCTATTCGGATATAAGCGGCGGCGTAACATCGTCGGGACCGCTTTACGTTTACAGCACGGGCGGAAATCCCGGAAGCCGCTTCTCCTCGATCGAGATCGGCGAGCGCATCAACATTTTCCGCAACGGAGTAAAGAACGTGACGGTCGATAACCTCGCCTTCAAGTTTACGGGCGCACATGCCGTCGGTATGGGAACAAGCACGAATGTCGTCGTCCGGAACTGCGTCTTTTCGTGGCTCGGCGGCTCGGTTCTCACTCTCTCTTCGGGCGGCTCCGCCGTCAACTACGGAAACGCCGTGGAAATTTACGGCGGATGCGACGGATACCGCGTTGAAAACTGCTGGATGTATCAGATATACGACACGGCGGTGACGCATCAGCGTTCGTCGGAGACGGGAAACTGTATCCAAAAGGGTGTTCGGTATCTTTCCAATCTTATGGAATATGTTCACTGGGGAATCGAATATTACAACGCGCCGCCGACGGCCGCACAGCTTGGCGGAAACGCAGATACCTACACCCGCATCACAAGCGACGTGTACGACGCCTATAACGTTCTTCGCATGGGCGGATACGGCTGGGGCTCAATCACCCGATTCCGCGAACATTCCGCGCGACTCTACTGCGGCTCGACCCTTTCGGAAAACTACGACGAGCTTACCGAATACAACATATTCGACCGCTGCGCGGGCTATCTTCTGAACGTGCCCTCCAACTCAAACGAAGTCGACGACAAGAACATTTACGTCCAGACCCTCGGAAAGACGCTCGGTTCGCTGAAGGGAACCTACCGCGTCTGCACCCACTCGGCACACCGCGACATTGCCGATCTTTTCGGCGACAAAAACGCGGTCGTGATCGTGACCGAGGAGTAAGAACAACAAAGATATATTTTTTCGGGCGGCAGAGCGGTTTGCCGCCCGTCTTTTTTTGCAAAAGCCGCGGGAAAGAGAGGAAAAGTCGGGAATTTTGCTTTTTCCCTTGATTTTTTTCTTGCTTTGTGTTATAATAAATGCGGTCTTTTTTTGAGCGCTTTCAAAGCGGCGCGAACAAAGGTCACACTAACCGGGGACATAGCGGAGCCTTGTACCTGCAATCCGCTACAGCAGGGGTGAATTCCCGTTCTGAGGGAAATTTTCGTGCGGTCTTGCTTTTTGTTTTTCCGTGTTGAGACGCGAGTCTTGCGCAATCGGCTCTCTCGAACCATGTCAGGTGGGGAACCAAGCAGCATTAAGGGATGCTTGCCGATGTGCCGCAGGGGCGCTTGCGTTGAGCGGAGAGCAAAGGTTGCGCGCACGGCGATTTTTCGATTTTCGGGTGTGTGATCTTTGTTCGCGCCGTTTTTTTTCGAAAGAGGACAAGTTCTGACAAAAAAATAACAAATCGTACATTTTCTTACGGTTGACAAGTTCTCTGTCCCGTGCTATACTGTTTTTTGAAGAAAAGAAGTTGTTTTCATTGTTTTCAATTCTGCATTCAATTTAAGAAGGAGTGGCTGACTTTATGAAAATTCTGCTTACCGGCGGCGCCGGCTATATCGGCTCTCATACCGCCATCGAACTTATGAAAAACGGACACGAGGTTATTATCGCCGACGACTTTTCCAACGCAAGCCCTTCGGTCGTAGAACGCATTGAAAAGATCGCGGGAAAGCCCGTTAAGGTGTATAACATCGACGTGTGCGACGCGACGCTGGTCGACGATATGTTCCATGTCGAAAATTTTGACTCGGTCATTCATTTCGCGGGCTACAAGGCGGTCGGCGAATCGTGCGTGAAGCCGCTTATGTATTACCGCAACAATCTGGATTCCACCCTTACGCTTCTTGAAGTAATGGCGAAATACAAGGTGAACAATTTTGTATTCAGCTCGTCCGCCACAGTCTACGGCGTGCCCGAGCGTGTGCCGATCACCGAAGATATGCCCACCGGCTGCACCAATCCTTACGGCTGGACAAAATATATGATCGAACAGATCCTGACCGACACGGCAAAGGCGAACCCCGAGCTTTCGGTCGTTCTTCTGCGTTACTTCAATCCGATCGGAGCGCATGAAAGCGGTCTTATCGGCGAGGCGCCCAACGGAATCCCGAACAATCTCATGCCCTATATCTCGCAGGTCGCCATCGGAAAGCGTGATCATCTGAGCGTTTACGGAAACGATTATCCGACGCATGACGGCACCGGCGTGCGCGATTACATCCATGTTGTCGACCTTGCCCGCGGTCATGTTGCGGCGATCGACTTTGCCGCAAAGCACAAGGGCACCGAGATCATCAACCTCGGTACGGGCGTCGGCTACAGCGTTCTCGATATTGTTAAATCCTTCGAGCGCGTCAACGGCATTACCATTCCCTACGTCATCACCGCCCGCCGTCCCGGCGATATTGCCGAGTGCTACGCCAACCCCGACAAGGCATTCCGCCTTTTGGGCTGGAAAGCGGAAAAGAACATCGACGATATGTGCCGCGACACCTGGAACTGGCAAAAGAAAAATCCGAACGGCTACGACGCGTAACCGTTCTTGGAAAAAGAATAAAAAAGAGAGGCAAGGAAAACCTTGCCTCTCCTTTTTGTTTTTTTCGGTTACGATCTTTCACCGAAATATTTCGCATACAGCTTTTTCAGCCCGCACTTGTGGCACAAAAGCATGCCGACGACCGCGCCGACCGCCGCCTGCAAAATCTGATACGGAAGCTTTAAAAGCGCATATTCGGGCGTGCTGTACAAAAAGGCGCGTCCGAGAGAATACCCGACCACCATGATAACCGCGCCGAGAAATACGCCGATTCCCGAAGCGAGCACGGGACGCTTTTTCAGAACATAATGAGAAAAGACCGAGATAACGACCGCCTGGAGACCATGAGTCACGAGCGACACGAACATCGGCGTCGGATAGAATAAGAAGTCGCCGAGAAGAGCGCCCACGCCGCCGACCATAAACGCGGAGATCGGATCCAGCAGAATCGCCGCCGCACAGATTATGATATCGTTCATGTAAAGATGTCCGCCGGGCACGGGAACGCTGAAGATGCTCGAGCTTAACACGACGTTCATCGCCATGAATAAAGCGGTCACGCATAATAAAAGAGTGGTTCTTTTCGTATTGTTTTTTGTCTGCATTTTGTTTTTCTCCCTTGCAATTGCTGTGCTTTTATTGTATACTGTTATCTGGTAATATAAAATAGTCAGAAACGGAGAAAAGTATAAGTCCAGATGAAATACAACATCGACAAAACAAACCGCCCCGTTTATCTCCAATTGTATAAACAGCTTCGTGAGGATATTATCGGCGGCGTTTATGCTTACGACGAAAAGCTCCCGTCCAAGCGGCTTCTTGCCGACGAAACGGGCGTAAGTCTTATCACGGTCGAGCACGCTTATGACCTTTTGTGCGACGAGGGGTATGCCGAAGCGCGCATGCGGCGCGGCTATTTTGTGCTTTTCCGCAGTCACGACGGCTTCGCCTCGACCCCCGAGGAAGTGCGAAAAGAGCCGATTTCGGGCATAATTCCGACCGACAGCGAATTTTCGCTTTCCATTTTAAGCAAGACTATGCGGCGCGTGTTGACCGATTACGGCGAAGCGATTCTGCAAAAATCGCCGAACACGGGGCTTCCTCTCCTACGTGAAGCGATTCGGCGCTATCTTGCCCGCAACCGTGGCATTTTCGTGTCGGTCGAACAGATTGTTCTCGGCTCGGGAGCGGAATATCTTTACGGTTTGATCGTCGAGCTTTTGGGGCGTGACAAGATCTACGCCATCGAATCGCCGTCCTACGATAAAATCGAAAAAATCTATCATGCAGCGCACGTCCGCTGTGAGCTTTTGCCGCTTTCCGAAGACGGAATCGACAGTGCGGCTCTGGGAAAATCGACCGCCGACGTTTTGCACACCACACCGTACCGCAGCTTTCCGAGCGGTGTCACCGCGTCGGCGACCAAACGGCACGAATATATCCGTTGGGCGCAGAAAAACAACCGCTACATCATCGAATCGGACTACGGCTCGGAATTTTCGGTCGCTTCCCAGCCCCCCGAACCGCTCTTTGTTCTGTCGGACAGCGATAATGTTCTGTACCTCAATACCTTTTCCAAAACCGTCTCCCCGTCCCTTCGCGTCGGATATATGGTTCTCCCGAAACACCTCGTGCAGCCCTTCTTCGAAAAACTCGGTTTCTACTCTTGTACCGTTCCCACCTTTGAGCAATACGTCCTCGCCGAGCTACTAAACGGCGGCGACTTTGAACGGCACATCAATCGGGTCAGAAGAAAAAAGCGGAAAGAGGCGGGGCAATAGCTTTTCCCGCTTTATACCGTTTTCTTGAAAAGAAAAGTCTCCTTCGCTTACCCCGTGCGAATTTTTGCGTGGGGTATTTTTTGTTTTGCAAGATTTTCGACGCCCGCAAACGGAATCCGTATAAGAGAAAAAACCGCTGATTTCCGACGACTCGGCAGCGAATGAGTACATAAAACAAAAACCGCCGAATCGGCGGTTTTCTTTATTTTCGGCATTATTCTTCATTGCCGCGGCAGAGCAGTACACAGCACTCAACATGCCCCGTTCTGGGAAAAAGGTCGACACCGACGGCTTTTTTCGCGTCATAGCCGCACTCCGCGAAGGTCACGAGGTCGCGGGCAAGGGTTTGAGGGTTACAGGAGATATAAACGATACGTTTTGCGCCGAGGGCGGCGATGCGTTCGGCGGCTTCGGCACCGCAGCCCTTACGGGGCGGGTCGATGATGATCACATCGGGCAAGAGATTTTTCAGGCGGTCGCTGTCGAGCGCCTCGCCCGCGTCCAGGCACAAAAACCGTCCCTCAACGCCGTTCTCACGCGCATTTTCGGCGGCGTTTTCGGCTGCCGCTTTTTCAATTTCGACGCCGTAAAGCTTTACGCCCGCCTTCGCAGCCAAAATGCCGATCGTGCCCGTGCCGCAATACAGATCGAAAAGCGTGTCCCCCTCTTTTACATCGGCAAAGGCGCACGCCGTTCGGTAAAGACGTTCGGTCTGGGCGGGGTTGACCTGAAAAAACGCATCGGGCGAGACGCGGAAGCGTCTCCCGCAAAGGGAAACGGCAAGAAAACTTTGTCCCCAAAGGGTGCGGAATCTTTCCCCGAGAACGCCGTTGCCCGCGTTTGTATTCTCGTTCAGCAAAATGCCGCAAAGGGTCGGAAAGACGGACGGAAGCGCTTCGCAAAGTGCGCGCTCCGCTTCTTTCCCGAGCGACGCACCGTTTATAATCAGCGTCAGCAGCACTTTTTCATCGTCGCCGATACGCATATAAATTCCGCGAAGAAGCCCTTTCCCGCTTGTTTCGTCGTATGCCGAAACAGCGTGCTCCGAGCATACCGAGAGGACCGCGTCTCGGATTTTTGCGAATATTTCGGGGCCGATCGGGCAATCGTCATGGGGCACGATGCGATGGGAGGACGGAGCATAGAAGCCCGCGACAAGCTTTCCCTCTTTATCGGCGCCGACGGGATAGATCACCTTATTTCGATAGCGGGTCGGCTCTTTTGCCGCAAGGTAATCCGAAACGCGCAGCGGAATATGGGCGATCCGCTCGAACGCGTCGTCGATCATCGCCCGTTTGATTTTGCTTTCCGCCTCATACGATATATGCCAAAAGCCGCAGCCGCCGCATTTTCCCGCGACGGGACAGCCGCTTTCCGCCCGTTCGGGGGAGGGGGTAAGAACGCTTTCAAGCTTTCCGACGCCGTAGCTTTTGGTAAGCTTGATCAGCTTTGCCCGCACAACGTCGCCCGGCGCGGTATTCGGAATAAAAACGACAAAGCCGAAATGTTTTGCCACGCCGTTTCCGTTGCCGCAAAGCGATTCGACCGTAAAAGTATATGTTTGATTTTTCTGTAAGATCTCTGCCATACCGTCTCCCGCCGACCGCGCGATGCGCTTCGGCTTTTTGTTTTATCTTTTGTCTACCGCATATTGTACTCGTTTTTCGTTCTTCTGTCAATTTTTTTATTGCAGAAAAAAATTTTTTAAAAATTGGGAACTTTTTGAAAATCCCGTCGTCTTATAAGTACCGAAAGAAAAACTTCGATTTTAAGGTGAAAGGAGTGAGTCCCATGAAGCAACAAACGGCGCTTCTGACAAAGGCTGTTCCCATGCTGCTCAGCGCACTGCTTCTTTGTTCCTGTTCCGTCGCAAGCAAAACGGCAAACGGAAGCGCTTTTCGCGACACCATGGACAAATCGTTCGCTCCGTCTGAGGCGGGCGAAGGCTTTTACGAAAGAAGCGCCGCCTATGATGTCGGTGCCGACGGCGAAAATGCTGTCGTTTCCGAAGGACAGTCGGAAAGCGAATACGAAAGCGGAATCCCTTCAACCGGTTTTTCTCACGAAACGCGCAAAATCATCTATTCCTCCTGGTTTGATATCAGCACCAAGGAATACGACGCGGCGATCGAAAAGCTGAACGCGCTGTGCAAAAAATACGGAGCGTATTTTGAAAGTGCGCAGAGCTACGGTGAAAAGACCTACTCCAATCGGTACGCAAATTACACCGTTCGTGTTCCGAACGAGCATTATACGGAATTTCTCGAAAGTGCAGGCACGCTCGGCACGGTCACGGGTTCGGGCGAAAACAACCGCGATGTAACCGAACAGTATTTTGATACACAGGCACGTCTCGACAGCGCCCGACTTCGCGAGGAACGGCTTCTCGCCATATTGGAAAAAGCCGACACCTTGGACGATGTTCTCCTTTTGGAGCGCGAGCTTTCGGACGTGCGTTACGAGATCGAAAGCATGACGGGTGAATTGAAAAAGCTGGATTCGCTCATTTCCTATTCGACGGCGACGATCTCGATAACCGAGGTTCGAACCGATATATTGCCCGATTCCGACAAACAGAGTCTTTCGACTCGTCTTTCTCTCTCGCTTGAGCGCGGTTGGCAGTCCTTTTGCGACGGACTTTCAGACTTTGCGGTCGAGGCGGTCTATGTCCTTCCCGTTCTGTTGTGTGTCTGGCTTCCTATCCTGATCGTATTGCTTGTTCTAATTCTTGTTCTTCGCAAAAAGAGAAAAAAGCGCCGCGCGGCGAAAAATTCCGCGATGAACGCTTCCGCTTCGGTTCCGACTGCTCCCGCAGAGGAGAAGGATACTCGGACTGAACAGTGAACCTTGCTTGTTTTCCTATATTTCTTTCTTCTCTCGGTGAGGGGCGGTGCTTCGGCATTGCCCCTCATTTTGTCGTTTCGACGATTTGAACCGTTTTTTTCACTCGTTTGTGTTATTTTTCCCTCTATTGCAATTTTTTCCGCCGAAAAATGCCGATTTTTTCGGAAAATTCCGTAAAAAATCAAAAAGCATCTATACAAATCGTTGTTTTTGTGGTAAAATGAAATAGAATATCGAATGTTGTGCTGTCGATACACCGTTTTCGGGCGGCAGCATTAGGGACGCGAAAACGCAAGATGCTTTTTCAGCCGTCCGCATTTTTTCGGAAAGGATCTTCTTTCGCATGTACAATAGAAACAAACCCGCAAAAGACAAATACAAAAAAGGAACAAAGCCGCCCTATCGCAGCGCAAACGCCGACCGCCGCTCCGCACGTCCCGCAAAGAAGGAATCGGCAGGCTTTGACAGCCGAGAAAAGGAAAAAAGCGAGGATTACAACAACGGCGCGATCCCGGGACGCAACGCCGTACGTGAGCTTTTAAAGAGCGGCAAGGCCATCGATAAGATTTTCGTCCGCAAGGGCGACCGCGAAGGCTCGATCACCGTTTTGGTTTCCGAAGCGATCAACCGCAAGATCCCCGTCATTGAAGTCGAAAAAGAAAAGCTCGACACCCTGTGCGGCTACGAGCAGCATCAAGGTATCGTCGCCATCGCGTCGGAAAAGGAATATTGCTCGATCGAGGATATTCTCGCCATCGCCGAAGAGCGCGGCGAAAAACCGCTCATCGTCATTGCCGACGGCGTTTCCGATCCGCACAATCTCGGCGCGATCATCCGCTGTGCCGAGGGCGCGGGCGCACACGGCGTTATCATTCCCAAGCGCCGCGCCGCGGGGGCGACTCCCGCCGTGGCAAAAGCTTCGGCAGGCGCGCTTGAGCATATGGCGGTCGCCAAATGCTCGAACATTTCCGATACGATCCGCAAGCTCAAGGAGCGCGGACTTTGGATATTTGCCGCCGAAGCCGAGGGCACCGATTATACCAAAGCCGATATGACCGTCCCCGCCGCGATCATCGTGGGCAGTGAGGAATACGGCATTTCGGATATCGTAAAGAAAAACAGCGATTTCATCGTCTCCATCCCCATGCTGGGCAAGGTGAATTCTCTGAACGTTTCCACGGCGGCGGCTGTGGTTTTATACGAAGCGGTTCGACAGAGAAGCGCGCAAGCTTAAATGAATCGGAGGGTAGAAAAAATGCCGAACAACGAAAAGACCGACGGCATCGGAACGAAAATCTCTTCCGAAGCTGAAGGGGCGGAGGAAAAGATCACGCTTGAGAGCATTTTAAAAGAATACGATGCCAAAAAAGCTTCGATCAAAGCCCGCGAGAACGCCCAAAAGACCGCAGAAGAAAAGGACACGGCACGGGATTGGAAGGAGATCGAAGAGGAATTGAAGCATTCGATCGAAGAACGTGCGGAAGAGCCCGACGACAGCGATATGAAAATCCTTTCGGACAACGAAGAAGGCAAAGACCTTTCCGAAAATAAAGCCGACTCCGAGCAGCTCATCGAGCATAAACACGACATCATGAGCGAAATTTCGCGCAATTTTGAAGCGCAGGAAGCCGAAGCGGCGACATGCGAGCTTCCGGATACCGAAAAAGAGTCGGTGTCGGTCGGGGAGAGCGAGACCGGTTCAGACAAGACAAGAGAGTTTTCCGTCTCGGAAACCGAAGAGGAAGGTTCCGAAAAAAATGAGGAAAACGAAGAAGAAACGAACGAAGACGAAAAGAAGCACGGCCGTCACAGCCGCAAAGCCATCGATAATGAGACGCTTCGGCGCGCATTTCAGCAGGACGGCTACGACCTTTTTGCAAGGAAAAATAAAAGGAAAGCAGAGTCCGACGATTCCGTCATTCCCGAAGACGGAGCGAGCGTTTTTGAAAACGAACGGGTAAAGTCTTCGGGCGAAAAGCAATCCCGCTCTCGCCGCTTTGACGAAAACGGCGAGCGCATTGAAGGAGACAGCCGCTATTTCACGCCCGCTTTCGAATACACGACCGAGAGCGACCCTGAGGAACAGCGCGGCTTTTTGCGCCGAAAGCTTCTGTTAAGCTGCCTTTCGCTGATCGCGGTTTTGATCATTTTCTTTCTGAGCGTTTATACCGAACTTGCTCCTTCGATCGGACTTCCGCACCCGAAGGCGCTGGAGCCGGGACGCTTCGGCAAGGTATTTGCCCTTTTTGATCTCCAGATCCTGTTTTTTGCCGTTATGGTTAAGCTGAACAGCATTCTGAAGGGCGCGTCGGCGCTGAGCCGCAAGCACCCCTCGTCGGAGGCGGTCGCCTTTGTTTCGGTTCTCGCCGCAAGCTTACATACGATTCTTACCGCAGCCTTTGCTTCGACGCAGACCGTCCTTCCCCTTCTATGCTCGACCGCCTGCTTCTCGATCCTGCTTCTTGCGATCGCCGATTTTGCGCGGGCGCGCACCGAATATATGGCGTTCCGCATTGTTTCGGCGGAGGGCGAAAAAGTAGGCTTTAAGGATATCACCGCTTCGGGCGAGCCGACCTCGGATGAGATCGTGAAATTTGTTCCCGAAGGCTCGACGGTGCTGGATGTGCGCAAAACGGATTTTGTCGAACACTTCTTCGCGCGCTCCTGCAAGCCCGCTCCGTCCGACCGCAGTGTCGGCACGCTGATTTCGATTGCGCTGATCGCGTCGGTCGTCGGCGGGGCACTTTACTATATTTTCAACAAAGAGCTGCTTTCTTCTCTTTGCGGCGCCTTTTCGGTCTTCATGGCTTCGATCCAGACCTGTGCTCTCGTTTCGACGGTCATTCCCGAAGCCGCCTTTGCCGACCGTGCCGCACGTCGCAAATGCGCTTTTATCGGACATGATCTTTGCGACGAATACGACAATGTTTCGGTCATTTCCTTTAAGGACACCGAGGTTTTTTCGCCCAAGGATGTGCGCGTTACCAACATCCGCACCTACGGCGATACGCGCATCGACACCATGATCGTCACGATGGCACGCATTTTCGGCAAGATCGGCGGACCTCTTTCTTCGGTCTTTATGAGCTCAATCTCGGGTATCACGCTTGAAAATGACAATGTAAGCATCATCGACGTCGCACCCGACGGACTTTGGATGAAGGTCGACGGCGAAAACATTTATATCGGAACGGCAAGCTATATGGCGGAAAACAATTTTGAGGTGACGGGAGAAAATGCCGATGTCTCCTTCCGTCAGACAAACGGAGCAATTTTGTATCTTGCCTCGTTCAGTCGCATTATGGCGAAATTTTATGTAAAATACGCGCTCAGCGCGGGCTTCGAATCGGTTCTGCGCAGTCTTTACACACAGGGCATCTGCGCGCGCATCAAAACGATGGATCCGTGTATCAATAACGATTTCATCCGCGCAAGTCTGCGCCGTCCCGAATGCCTGTTCAGCGTTGTAAAGGCGCAAAGCCCCGAGGAGATCGACCACGAGGAATCGGCTCTGTCGTCGGGCCTTGTCTCGGCATCGGGCGAACATTCGCTGATCCAGTCGTTCCTTTTGGTTCGCCGTATGAAGAGCGTTCTGCGTGTGACGGGACTTGTTAAAACCGTCGCTTTTGCGATCGGGCTTTTTCTGTCGCTGCTCATGCTTCTTGGCGGAAGCAGCATCATCAGCCCCGTTGCCGTTCTGCTGATGCAGATTTTCTGGCTGATTCCGATTTTGGTCGTGACCAAGCTCTCGGTAAAGTAAAAAAGCAAAAAGCCCCCGGGGATCGAACGAGTCCGCAAAAACGACTCTCCCCGCCGGGCTTTTTCTGTGTTTTGAAATGCTTCGGGAAATATTCAAAACGCTTTTTCGGCAGCACAAAAATCGAAAAAGCACGGCAAAAGCGCAAAAGACCGAAAAGAGCTCGGTTTGACCGAGCTCTTTTTTTGTTAAATCGGAGTACAAACCCACGCTGCTTATTTTATCACGATCTTGGCAAAGTTCTTTTTGCCGCGCTTTACGACAAAATCACCCGCGTTGATGTCGCTTGCCGTGTAGGTCTTTTTCACGTCGTCGATCTTTTCACCGTTGACGGTAACGCCGCCCTGCTCGACCGCTCTTCTGCCCTCGGAATTGGAGGGAACGAGCTTTGCTTTCGAAAGGATGTTGACAATGGTGATGGTGCCGTCGATAAAATCGGCTTCGGTAAGCTCGGCAGTGGGCATGTTATCCAAGCTTCCCGCTCCCGAGAAGAGCGCACGGGAGGCTTCCCGCGCCTTGTTTGCTTCCTCTTCGCCGTGGACGAGGCTCGTCAACTCATACGCCAAAACATCCTTTGCCTCGTTCAGCTTTGCACCCTCCCAGTTTGCCATTTCTTCGATCTGCTCGATCGGGAGGAAGGTCAGCATACGGATACATTTCAGCACATCCGCGTCGCCGACATTGCGCCAATATTGATAAAAGTCGAAAGGACTTGTTTTGTTCGGGTCGAGCCAAACCGCGCCCGACGCGGTCTTGCCCATCTTTTTGCCTTCGGAATTGAGCAGGAGCGTAATGGTCATGGCATACGCGTCCTTGCCGAGCTTGCGGCGGATAAGCTCGGTTCCGCCGAGCATGTTCGACCACTGGTCGTCGCCGCCGAACTGCATATTGCATCCGTAGTGCTGATACAGATAGTAAAAGTCGTACGACTGCATGATCATATAGTTGAATTCCAGGAACGAAAGACCGTTTGCCATGCGCTGCTTATAACACTCGGCGCGCAGCATGTTGTTTACCGAGAAGCAGGCGCCCACCTCACGCAGAAGATCGACATAATTGAGGTCGAGAAGCCAATCGGCGTTGTCGACCATGATCGCTTTTCCCTCGCTGAAATCGATAAAGCGGGACATCTGCTTGCGGAAGCAATCGCAGTTGTGACGGATATCCTCCTTGGTCAGGACCTTGCGCAGGTCACTGCGTCCCGAGGGGTCGCCGATCATGCCCGTTCCGCCGCCGATCAGAACGACCGGCTTGTTGCCCGCCATCTGCAGCCGCTTCATCAGGCAAAGCGCCATGAAATGACCGACGTGAAGGCTGTCCGCCGTCGGGTCAAAGCCGATATAGAAGGTCGCTTTTCCGTTATCGACAAGCTCGCGGATTTCCTCCTCGTCGGTACACTGAGCAATAAGCCCTCTCGCCTTTAATTCTTCAAAAACCGTCATCGTTTTCTCTCCTTAGACTTTAATTTTAGACTTTAATCGAATTGATTTTTTAACAAAAACAAAAAGCCGTCCTTTTTTTACAAAAGGACGGAGTTTCCCGTGTTACCACCTTACTTTACGGCTTTCGCCGCCTCTGAAAGACAAAAAGTGCCGTTTTGCCTTTTTATCTTTACCGCACGTTAACGGATGCCGACCGTCGCAGCCTACAGGGAAAAACCGTTCGGTGCGAAGCTCGGGGAGGTATTCGCCGTCGTTTCGATCTCCGCGCCTCTCATCTTGACCGGCTGCTTTCTGTGGAGCGAAAACGGAGCTACTTGTTCCCGTCGCTGCTTTTACAAGTCGTAGTATAGCATAAGAAAATTTTCTTGTCAAGCCCCGCGCGGCGTTTTTTTGAAAAACGGGCGGTTCGGCGGCTTTCGGCTTTCAAATTCCGAAAAAGAAAAAAGAGAGCTTCGGGGCGTGTGCCCCGAAGCTCCCTCGAATCTATAATGAAGAAAGGAGGCAATCCTGCATGAAAAAAATATCGTTACCGCATGCAAAAGAAATGATTCGGAAAATTTAGAAGGAGTTATCGAAAGCTTACACCGTCTCGCACAGCTTTTTGGCTTCTTCCCATTGTTCCGCCGTGAAAATGCCCTCGTCGATCATCCTTTCGTACAGCATTTTGCCCGTGCCCTTGACCTCGGAAAGCAATGTGCGGTACGAAATATCGGTCATTTCACTGCGCAAAAGGACGTTATAATATCCGCCCCGTTCGGTGATCTCGTTTCGGATCGCGATTGCCCACGGCTTATCCCACGAAAAATCGGGGTTTTCGCCCGTGTCGGAATACCCGAGCGCACGGAGCATAAAGGTGAGGTACATATCGGTCGCGATAACCGAATCGGAATCGAAAAGCGTATCCGAAACGCCCTTTGTCAGCCCGTTTTCATAAGCATACGAAACATATCCGTCCGCCCATGCGGGAACGTCGGTGAAAGGATGGGTCTTTCCCATCTCCGCCGCGGCGGCGTCTTTTCCGAGCAGACGAACCAACATCGTGACCGCCTCGACGCGGGATGGGGTGCGGAAGAGGTCGAAATCGACTTTTCCGTCTTCGCCGACCGAAACACCTTTCATCAATCCGAGTTTAAAAAGTCCCAGCGAATCCGATTCCGACGCGTCGTATTCGATTCCGTCGACCGTAATGGGGCGCGGCGTCGCGTTGTCCCGCAAAAGGCGGAATTTCATGCGGTTTTCGAGCGCGTATTTTTCGCCCGCGGTGCTCATATGTCCCGCGATCGTAAGATTTTCGGTTCCGCCGAAAACCAGCTCGCCGAGTTTTTCCGTGCCGTTCAAATTCACCTCGGTGAGCGACTTACAGCCGAAAAAGGCGTAACTGCAAATTCTTTTCACGTTTTCGAGATTGATATTTTTCAGCTTTTCCGCACGCGAAAATGCCATCATTCCGATAAAGTCGACGCTTGACGGAAGGGTGACGGTCTCCAGATTTTCCGTACCGGAAAGCTCATAGATCCTCTCAATCCCGTCCTTGATAACCAAGTGACGAACTCCCCGCAGGTCGACTGGGGCATAGCGGAACTCGCCGTTTTCATCGGTCCGCGAATTTTCGATCGCAAGAATCTTCGCCCCGTTGATCTCGCTCGGTATGACCAGCGTCTCGGGAATTTCCGAGCATGAAAAGCCCGTTATGCAAAACTTATCGTCAATGAATCCGGTCGTAAACGTGACCTTTTGTTCTGCGGCGGAATCCGTCGTTTCCCCCGCCGCGCCGTCCTGTAAAACGCGGAATTTCATATTGTTTTCGAGCGCGTATTTTTCCGCCTCGGTGCCCGTATGTCCCGCGATCGTAAGATCTTCGATCTCGTCGAAAGGCTTTATGCCGATCTTTTCCACACCGCTCAAATTCACCTCGGTGAGCGACTTACAGCCGCAAAAGGCAAAGCTTCCGATACGCTTCACATTTTCAAGATTGATGCTTTTCAGTTTTTTTGCAATGTCCGCCGCCTCAACGCAGGAGCATTCGCACATGTAAACAAGGTTCACGGCGTCCCGCTGTTCCTCGGGCAGAAGATGAAGCGATTTGCGGACGATCGCGCATTCCTCCTTCCGAATGACCTCTTCCTCCAGATCAAATTCGGTGTCTTCGAATTCCCGCTCGACATATTCGCCGCTCTCGCGGTCGTATTCATAATACTCCGCGCGGTTTTTCTCGTAACGGGCTCTTTTTTTGTAATGATCGAGCGACTTGTTCCGCACAACGCTTCGGATACACAGTGTGATCATGTTGCAGACCTCTGCGCTCGTGCCGTTTTGAAATTTCGACAGGTATTTTAAGATCTTGCACATGGCGTCGTTCACCGCGTCTTCGGCGTCGTGACGGTTTTTCAAAACGTTGATCGCGATCGTATACATATAATCTTTGTAATCGGCATACAGCTTTTCCGCAAAGCGCCGATCGCTGTCGGCAAGCGACAACAGCATGAAGGCAAAAAGCATGAATTTTTCCTTTTCTTTTTCGGTTTTCCTTCCGAATTTGTTTCGATATTTATTTCGATCTTTTCGGAACGGATTCGCCGCAAATAAATTCTACCACGCTTTTTCGATTTTTTCAAGAGCGTTTGCAACCGTTTTATCTTTTTTCGAAAAACCTATTTACAAACGCTTTCGAATTCGTTATAATGGGGTTGCTCTCAATCCGTTTCGGCAAGAAAAGGAGGTTTTTATTATGCGTATTATGACCTGCAATATATGGGGCGATTATTTTCACAACCCCGTAAAAGACCGCATGGGCGGTTATGAAACGCTTTTTTCCGAATATAAGCCCGATATCGTCGGGTTTCAGGAATGTACCGCCGGCTGGTATGGCTCGGGCTTTTTCGAGGCGATCGAAAAGGATTATTCACTCTATCGGCTCATCGACAAAAATTATACGCCGATCTTGGTGCGAAAGGAGCGCTTTTCGCTTCTCTCCTGCGGCTTTCGGCTGTATTCCCGCACGCCCGACGCGTCGAAGGGATATACTTATCTCGTTTTAAAGGACAACGCGACCGATAAGGCTTTGGGCGTTATCAACACACACTTTTGGTGGAAGGTCGGAGAGGAACACGACCGCATCCGTGAAGAAAATGCCCGCGAGCTTGGGCTTTGCGCCCGAAATATCGTCGCGGCTTTCGGCTGTCCCGTCTATGCCTTCGGCGATCTGAATTGCCGTTATCACGAAAGCCCGTTTCGCATTTTGGCAAGCGAGGGCTTTTCATGCACGATCGATTCGGCGCGGGAAGCCGACGAAATGTCGAGCCATCACGGCGACCCCGTTTTGGGCGAAGACGGCAAGTGGCACGGAAGAAAGACCGAGAACGATAAAAATCATTCGCTCGATCACATTCTCTTTATGAACGGCACAGAAAGCATTTTCCGTTACCGCGTCGTCTGTGATCCCTATATTCTCGATTCGAGCGATCATTCGCCCGTTTACATCGACATTGCCGAATAAACATAAATAAGAAAAGCATTCGCGGGCTTGTAAAGACTCTTTGCAAGCCCCCGTCTTATCCCGTTTTGTTTTTGTGAGGTCGAAATGAATCGTCGAAAACATCTTCTTTACAGTGACATGGACATGTGCTCCGGTCCGCTTTTTTCAAAGATCGTCGCCTTTTCGCTTCCCGTCATGCTGTCCAACGTGCTTCAGCTTTTGTACAATGCCGCCGACGGCATTGTCGTCGGACAGTTTGAGGGCGATATTGCCTTTGCCGCCGTCGGCTCGAACGGCGCGCTGATCACGCTGATCACCTGTATGATCGTCGGCCTTTCGGTCGGCGTCAATTCGGTCACCGCCTGCCTTTACGGTGCGGGCGACCGCGACGGCGTACACCGCGCCGTACATACCGCCATGCTGCTAAGCCTTATTTGCGGCGTTCTGATCGGCATTTTCGGCTATGTTTTCTGTATTCCCCTTCTGCGGCTCATGCAGTCCCCCGAAAACGTTCTGCCGCTGGCAAGCCTTTACATGCGCATTACGTTTATCGGTCTTCCGTCGGTCGCGGTTTTGAACTTCGGAAGCGCGATTCTTCGCGCCATCGGCGATACCCGTCATCCGATGCAGTATCTGATCCTGTCGGGCGCGATCAATGTCGGACTGAACCTTGTTTTCGTCGGACTGCTCCGCATGGGCGTTGCGGGCGTTGCCGTCGCGACCATCGTATCGCAGACCGTCGCCGCTTTTCTTACCGTTCGCTGTCTTATGCGTGCAAACGGGTGTTTTCGCCTTTCGCTTAAGGATCTGAAGATCCACAAAAGCGAGCTTTTCCGCTTCTTCCGGATCGGAATTCCCGCCGGGATCCAGTCCTCCGCTTTTTCGCTTTCGAACGTATTCATTCAGTCCTCGATCAATTCGCTCGGCGACGTCGCCGTTGCGGGGTGTACCGCCGCGGGCAATATCGACAATCTCATTTACATGGCGCAGAACGCCTTTTATCACACCGTCATTTCGTTCGTCGCGCAAAACTACGGCGCTCGCAAGCCGAAGCGCATTCTGAAATCACTTCTCTACTGCACGGGTCTTTCGACGGTCGTCGGACTTGTGCTCGGCGGCGCATGCCTTGTATTCGGTCGGCCGCTTCTGCACATCTTCGTAAGCGACCCACAGGCGATCGCCTACGGCTATGAACGGCTGTCGCTTACGTGTCTTTTGTATTTCACCTGCGGTCTTATGGAGGTCGGAAGCGGCGCTCTGCGCGGCATCAACCGTTCGATGATCTCGACGGTCGGGTCGCTTATCGGCTCGTGCCTGTTCCGCATTGTCTGGATTTTTACGATTTTTGCCGCTTACCGCACCGTATTCTCGCTGTTTATCTCTTACCCGATCTCGTGGATTTTGACCACGGCGGCGCATTACACCGTCTTTTTCATCTGTTTTCGAAAGATACGCCGCACGATGGAAGAAACGCCCGAAGCCCTCCCGAATGAAACGGGAGAAGCTGCGGAAACGGCGGAATTGTTGCCCGAAAAAGTCGAAAATTCTTGATTTTTTCACTTTTTTTGAAAAAGGACTTGATTTTTTCCGAAAACAGGTATATAATGAAACACAAGTTTTTTAACTGTGCGGGTCTTGACCCGTGCGCCGTATGAAATTCGCAGGAAATTAGATCCTTTGTCCCGAGCGAGGATCTTACCAAAGGGGTAACACTCTCAGGTGCCGTTTTTCGGCTGCGACTGCGAACGGACGGCAATCCGGAGAAGCCTGTCGGCGTTTTGCCATGACAGGGGCCGAAGGTGCAAGGCGAAAACGCCAAATCTCTCAGGCAAAAGGACGGAAAATAACGCAAAAAACTTGTGAGAACCACTCCGTGTTTTTGGGGGATTTTCTTTTTTCTTTACGTCTGTCGATGAGGATTGACGTGCCTTGGTGCGCGCCTGTCCTCATTTTTTATTTTGTATTCTATTTTTTGGAGGAAGAATATATGGAAACGTTTTTTGAAAATCTTGCCGGTATCAACGATGCCGTAAACGGCGTTGTGTGGACAAAGGTCGGCGTGTGGCTGTTGATCGCCGCCGGTATTTTGACGACGACCATCACGGGCTTTTTCCAGATCACGCACATTCGTCACTGGATAAAAAACACCATCGGAAGCCTTTTCCGCAAAGACGTTATCGGACACCACAAGGATAAGACTGCCATTTCGCCCTTTCAGGCGCTCTGCACGGCGCTTGCCGCCACCATCGGTACCGGTAATATTGCCGGCGTTGCCGCCGCTATCGTGATCGGCGGACCGGGAGCGGTTCTTTGGATGTGGATCGCCGCTTTCTTCGGCATGATGACCAACTACTCCGAAAATATTTTGGGTATCTACTACCGCCGCCGCAACAAGGACGGCGAATGGTCGGGCGGCGCTATGTATTATCTTCAGGATGGTCTGGGCAGCAAAAAGGGCTGCCGCGGGCTCGGAAAGTTCCTTGCCGTTCTCTTCTCGATTTTCGCAACGCTTGCCTCCTTCGGTATCGGCAACATGGGTCAGGTCAACAAGATCGTCGCCAACATCGAATCGGCGTTCACGATCCCCGCACTTGAAAGCATTAAGCTCTTCGGCGATGTGACCGCTTATTCGCTTGCCATCGGCATCGTTCTGATGATCCTCGTCGCCGTCATCGTTCTCGGCGGTCTTCAGCGTATCGCGGCGTTTGCCGAAAAGATCGTTCCCTTTATGGTCGTTCTGTTCGTAGCCGGAAGTCTTGTCATTATCGGCGTAAACTATGCGAACATTCTTCCCGCCTTCAAGGCGATCTTCGTCACCGCCTTCAAGCCCATTGCCGTAACGGGCGGCGTTGTGGGTTATGTCATCAAAACCGTCATGACGCAGGGCTTCAAGCGCGGCGTTTTCTCGAACGAAGCGGGGCTCGGCTCGTCGGTCATGGTTCACTCCAACTCGAATGTCAAAGAGCCCGTGAAGCAGGGTATGTGGGGCATTTTCGAAGTTTTTGCCGACACGATGGTCGTCTGCACCATGACGGCGCTGGTCGTTCTCACCTCGGGTGTTTATGACCTTGAGACAGGCAAAATCGCCGTCGAGGGCGTAACCGACGCAACGCTGGTCGGCGCGGCATTTAACTCGGTATTCAGCTACGGCAACATCGGTCAGAGATTTATCGCGATCGCCATGTTCCTCTTCGCCTTCACCACCGTTCTCGGATGGTCGCACTACGGAAGCAAGGCGGTTGAGTACTTATTCGGCACGACCGGTCAGAAGATCTATCGCGTTATCTTCACGCTGATGGTCGTATCGGGCGCGGTCATGACCTCGTCGCTCGCATGGGATATCTCCGACACCTTCAACGGTCTTATGATGTTGCCGAACCTGGTCGGCGTTGTAGCTCTCTCGGGTCTTGTGAGAAAGCTCACCAAAAACTATGTCGACCGCAAACTGAAGGGCAAGACGGATGTTGAGCCTATGCTGTCGGCGTTCCCCGAAACGCAAAAAGCACAGGAAGCCGAGCTTCGCGTCGAAGAGGCGGAAGAAGCGGAAGAGCTTGCCGCCGAGCTTGCTTTGAAAAAGTAAACAAAAAGACACACAAATATACGAACAAAGAAGCGGACGCCGAAAGGCGTCCGCTTTTCGTTTTTTAATTTTTCTTCTCGGGACGCAGCGCCAAAAACTCTTTGAGCGCGCCGACCGTGTCGGCAAAATCGTTGTCCTGATCGAGATACCAAACCGGATAATTTCGCTGTATGTTTCCCCACACCTGCATTTTCCACATATTGGAGCCCTGCATATGCTGTAAGATCGAAAACGCCTTCTGCTCCGCGTCGGGGTTCTCGGTCACGGCGGCGTTCTGCACGGCAAGCTCGATGTTCTCCCGAATCGAGAGAAGCGGGAGCGAAACGACCTGTGAATGCGTTTTTTCGTCGTAATATTCGGTAATTTCCGCGTTCTTTCCGCCGACGTTTGCCGTCACGGAAGCACCCTTTTCAAAGCCGCGCAAAACGACGGTGAACGAACGCTTCTCGGGCAAAATCGATGTGTCGCCGCGCGCGGCGCCGATGACAAAGCACGCTTCTTTCCCCCATTTCAGCGAAAAATCGGTAAAGGCGCATTTGCCCGTTTCCCATGCTTCTCCGTCGCCCTCGTCCTCATACAGCGAGAAAGTGCCGTCCGCGCCGGGAAAAACATAAACCGTGAGATTTTTTTTGCGCCCGAGACGGTTGTCGCCCTCATCGGGCTGAGTGGGCACGATCGCGCCCGCCTTGGCAAAGATCGGCATTTCTTCGAGCGAACGGAACACCGTTTGCTTTTTCCCGCCGCCGTAATGCCATCCCGAAAAGACGTCGAAAAAGTCGCCTTCGGGAAAATACAGCTCGGTCTTTCCGAGCTGCGAGCGCGCGTCGTTCGGGGAAGTGATGGGGCTGACCAAAAGCTCGCTTCCGAAAAGATATTCGTTCGGAACACCGTACGCCTCCTCTGCCTCCGGGCAGAGGTAATACATCGGCTGTATAAGCGGCGCAAGCTCGGTATGACAGCGATAATTCATCGTATAAAGATACGGGAACAGACGGTGGCGCAGACGAAGCCAATGATCGGCGATCTTTTCGGCATACGGATTCAGCTTCCACGGTTCTTTGCCGGAAAAGGGGTTCGAGCAGGCGTGCAGACGGTTGATCGGGCTCATGACGCCGAATTGCAGCCACCGGATCTGAAGCTCGTCGTCGGCATAACCGCCCATGTGACCGCCGATGTCGTGACTCCACCAGCCGTAGCCCGCATTGGAGGCGTTGGCGGTAAAATACGGCTGAAAATCAAGCGATTTCCACGTCATAATGGTATCGCCCGAAAAGCCGACGGGATAGCGGTGCGAACCGAGTCCGGCATAGCGCGAGAAGAACATGGGGCGCTTGCCCGAGCGGCGGATGTCGGCGATATGCAGATGGTTCAAAAGCCACAGCGGGTCGATGACCTCAAGCTCGCTTTTTTCGTGTTCGTCGTCGTGAATCCACCAATAATCGGTTCCCTGCTGCCAGTCCATCCACCAGAAATTCACGCCGTCTTTTTCGTAAGGATGGTGGAGAATATCGAAATAATGCTCCATATATTCGGGGTTCAGACAATCAAATTTTACGTTTTTGCCGGTCTCGGGATCAATGCCGCACGCCCGCGCCATTTCGGGGTACATTTCTTCGTTTTTGCGAACGCCCTGCGCAGGGTGAAGATTCAGCGCCGTCTTGAGATGATGTTCTTTTAAAAAGCGCAGAAACGCGCGGTAATCGGGGAACAGCTCTTTGTTCCAGCTGTAGCCCGTCCAGCCCGTGTTAAAGCGCGGCTCTTTCTCGTCAAAGCAGTCCTCGGGAAGATCGGTCGTGTGCCAGTCCATATCCAGAACCGCGACCGAAAACGGAATGTTTTCCCGTTCGAAACGCTCCATGAGCGCGCAATATTCGTCCTGCGTATAGCGATAATAACGGCTCCACCAGTTGCCGAGCGCATAATCGGGCAAAAGAGGCGGCGCACCCGTCAGGCGGTAAAAATCGGCGACCGCCTTGCGATAATCGTGTCCGTAGCCGAAGAAATAAAGGTCGGTCTCTTCGCTGCGTTTTGCAAACCAGCCTTCGTCGGTGAGAACCGCTCCGCTTTTATCGGGCATCAGGACAAAGCCGCAGCGGGCGCAGACGCCGTTTTCAAGCGGAATTGCCCCGTCGGCGCGGTCCAGCGTGCGCGCCGTGCCGCCGAGCTGTGCCGTCGCGTCGCCGTAATGCCAGATCGCCCGCGTCGAGAAAAGAAGCTCGACCGAGAGCGTGTCGGCGGAAAAATCGCTTTCCTCGCGGCAGCGAAGACGCAATTTTCCCGTGTCGATCTCCAAGATTCCGTTTTCTTTTCTTACCGAAAAAGAATTCTTCGGAAAATCGCGAAAAAAGACGACCTGGGTTGCACGATCTTCAAAGTTTCCGCTCGGGTCATATTCCATGCGGATGAGTCTGTCGGTCAGAACGGTAAAGCGGTACTTTTTCCCCGAGACGATGTTTTCGGGCAGCGCTTTTCCGTTCGTGTCATAGCGAAAACGTTCGGTATTCATGTTTTCCTCCAATCGATTTTTCATTTTTCATTTTTTGTTTTCCCGTCTTCGCGGCGAAAAGCGGGAAAAATCCCCTGTTTTTAATTATACAATACGGCGCGTTTTTTGTCCATTGTCTTTTCTGCATTTTTTGCACGAAAGGCAAGCTTTCCGCGCATTTTTCCTCTTTCCGACCACTTGAAACGCGTCGGAAGCGAGTCGAATTCTTTGTCGGAGAAAAACAGAGGATTTCAGAGAATTTTCGCGAAATTCGAAAGAAAATCACTTATTTTTTGAACAAAATCGCGTCTCATTCGGTCTCTTTCGGTCTGTTTACGGATAATTTTGATTTTTTCCGTATTTTTTTGTCAAAACCACTTGACAAATGCGTCAATATCCAGTATATTTATTGTTGTTTTGTAAGGGACACTTAACGCCGTGCGTTTTCAAAGGAGAAAACGAGGGGGCGGGGGGTGTTTTTTTCGCAAAACCGTGTTTTCCCCGCCGCGCGGTGCGGCAGGTCATTTTCTTTTTTTCACGGAGGTAGAAATTTGGAAAAAGGCGTAATTGTTAAGCTCGAGGATATCGTTGTGGTCTTTGATGACGAGCAGGTTCTCAAAAACATCAATCTCGACATCAACGATAAGGAATTCATCACTCTTCTCGGGCCTTCCGGTTGCGGTAAAACAACAACTCTTCGCATCATCGGCGGATTTGCAAAGCCCACGTCGGGAAACGTTTTCTTCGACGGTAAGCTGATCAACGATCTTCCGCCCTACAAGCGTCATGTCAACACGGTGTTTCAGAAATATGCGCTCTTTCCTCACTTGAACGTATACGAAAACATCGCTTTCGGGCTTCGTCTGAAAAAGACGCCCGAAAAAGAAATCCGAAACCGCGTTTTCGAAATGCTGGAGCTTGTCAATCTCGAAGGCTTCGGCTCGCGAAACGTCGATCTTCTGTCGGGCGGACAGCAGCAGCGTGTCGCCATCGCCCGCGCCCTTATCAATCATCCGCGCATGCTTCTTCTGGACGAGCCGCTCGGTGCGCTCGATTTGCAGCTGCGAAAGGAAATGCAGACCGAGCTTAAGAAAATTCAGCAGCAGACGGGCATTACCTTTGTTTACGTAACGCACGATCAGGAGGAAGCCCTCACCATGTCCGACCGCGTGGTCGTCATGAACGGCGGTATCATCAATCAGATCGGTACGCCCGAGGATATTTACAACGAACCCAAAAACGCTTTCGTCGCTAAATTCATCGGCGAGAGCAATATTATAGACGGCATTATGCACGACGATTATCTCGTCGAATTTGCGGGACAGAAATTTGTCTGCGTCGACAAGGGCTTTGACAAAATGGAGCCGATCGACGTCGTAATCCGTCCCGAGGATATCAAAATAACCGAACCGGGCGAACACACCATTGACGGCACCGTCGAATCGGTTACGTTTAAAGGCGTTCATTTCGAAATGTCGGTGCAGAGCTTCGGCATGACCTGGCTTATCCATTCGACCAAGCACACGCCCCCCGGAACCTTTGTCGGTCTTTCGTTTACACCCGACGACATTCACATCATGCACAAAAGCTCTGCCGCAAGAATAAAGAATGCGTCGGACGAAGAAGGTGTCGGCGATGAATAACAAAAAGTTCCGTATGTTCGCTGTGCCGTACATCGTGTGGATGCTGATCTTCACGATTATCCCGCTCGCGCTCATCGCCTTTTTTGCCTTTACCGACCGACACGGCGGCGGCTTTACGCTCGACAACGTAAAATATGCCTCGCAGTATCTTCCCGTTTTGGTAAAATCCGTGGCGCTCGCGGCGATCGCAACCGTTATTTGTCTTGTGATCTCCTATCCCCTTGCCTATATCATGTCGCAGATGAAGATCAATCATCAGCGCATGATGGTCATGCTGGTCATGCTTCCCATGTGGATGAATTTTCTTCTGCGCACCTACGCATGGATGACTATTCTCGAGACGAAATCGGGACTGCTCAACACAATCTTGACCTCTCTCGGCCTTTCGCCCGCCCACATCATGTATACCCAAGGCGCAGTCATTCTCGGCATGGTGTACAATTACATTCCGTACATGATCATGCCGCTTTATACCATCCTGGTACGTCTTGACCGCCGTTTGGTCGAAGCGGCGCAGGATCTCGGCTGCAACACGTTTCACGTGTTCCGCAAGGTCATCATCCCGCTTTCGTTTCCGGGTATCACTTCGGGCGTTACCATGACCTTTGTCCCGGCGGTCAGCACCTTTGTTATCTCTCAGCTTCTGGGCGGTCCGAGCAATTATCTCATCGGCGACCTAATCGAGAGCAATTTTCTTTCGGGCGGCGAATACAACCCGTATTACGGCTCGGCAATCTCGCTTCTCCTGATGGTCGTGGTGCTCATCTGCATGGGTATCTTCAATCAGTTTGACAACGAAGAAATGGAGGAAACGCTGGTATGAAAAAAGCTTTCTCCCGCTGCTATGTCGCGCTGGTTTTGCTGTTTATGTATCTTCCGATCTTCGTTCTCATCGCCTTTTCCTTTAACGAATCGAAAGGGCGCGTCTGGACGGGCTTTACCTTTAAATGGTACGGCGAGCTGTTCCGCGACCGCGAAATTCTCGGTGCGCTCGGCAATACGCTCATCGTGGCGCTGATCGCGTCGGTCTGCGCGACGATTCTCGGAACGACGGCGGCATTCGGCATTCACTGCATGAAGCGCCGCGCGCGCACGCTGATCAAGAACGTCAACAACATGCCGCTCATCAACCCCGAGATCGTCATCGGTATCTCGCTGCTCATACTGTTTACGCTCTTAAAACTGCGCCCCGGTTTTCTCACGCTGATTCTGGCGCACATCACGTTTTGCGTTCCGACGGTCGTTTTAAGCGTTCTTCCCAAGCTTCGCCAACTGAACAAAAATATATACGAAGCGGCGCTCGACCTCGGCTGCAGTGAAGGACAGGCGTTTTACAAGGTCGTGATCCCCGAGATCATGCCGGGCATCGTCTCGGGCTTTCTGATGGCGCTTACCTATTCCATCGACGATTTTGTCATCAGCTATTTCACGGCGGGTCCGACGTCGCAGACGCTTCCGCTGGTCATTTACACCATCACCCGCAAGCCCATGACCCCGAAGCTCAACGCGCTTTCCACAATCATGTTCACCGTGGTTTTGGCGGTTCTGATCCTTGCCAACATCCAAAAAGGCGACAACAAAGCCAAAAACAAAAAATATAACGAACGGGCGTAACAAGCCCCGAAAGGAGTTTGAAAATTGAAAAGATATCTTACTGCATTCTTTGTGTTTCTCTCCATCCTGTCCCTGCTGTCCGTCTCCTCCTGCTCAAAAAACGAGTCTGAAAAAGAGGATTTTTCAAACGCGGTAACCGAAGTTACGGTTCGGGACTCTTCCTACTACGAAAAGTTCCGCGATCAAAAGCTTTCCATCAACGTCTACAACTGGGGTGAATATATCTCCAACGGAAGCGAGGGAAGCCTCGATGTTATCGCCGCCTTCGAAAACATTTCGGGCATCCAGGTGAATTACACCAACTATGCGACGAACGAGGATATGTACGCGAAATTCAAGGCGGGCTCGGGCAGTGTTTACGATATCGTGATCCCCTCGGATTACATGATCGCCAAGATGATCAAAGAAGATATGCTCGAAAAGCTCGACTTTGACAATATCCCCAACATCTCCTACGTCGACGAGCAGTACCGTTATCCCGATTTTGACAAGAACGGCGAATATTCGGTTCCCTATACATGGGGCACGGTCGGCATTATTTACAACACGAAATACGTCACCGAAGAGGAAGCCTCGACGTGGGACGTTTTGTGGAATCCGAAGTTCAAGAACGAAATTTTGATGTTTTCCAATTCCCGCGACGCGTTTGCCATTGCCCTTGCAAAGCTCGGCTATTCGCTCAACACCGACAATTTGGGCGAGATCAAAGAAGCCGGTGCTCTGCTTCAGGAGCAGAAGCAGTATGTGCAGACCTATGTCATGGATCAGATCTTTGACAAGATGCAGCTGGAGGAGGCATATGTCGCTCCGTATTATGCCGGCGACGCCATGACGATGATTAAGCGCAACCCGTCGCTTGCTTTCGCCTTCCCGAAGGAAAGCTCGAATATTTTCATCGACTCAATCTGCATCCCCAAAGGCAGTGAAAACAAAGAGGCGGCAGAGGCGTTCATCAACTTCCTTTGTGAGCCGGAAGTCGCCGCGGCAAACTGCGAATATATCTGCTACTCCACCCCCGAATCGGCGGCAAAGGAGCTTTTGCCCGACGAAATGAAGGACAGCCCCATCGCTTATCCCGACGCCGAGACGATCGCACGCTTCGAAAGCTTTGTTGATCTTCCGAGCGAAGCAAACGAACTGATGATCCGCCTGTGGAACGATATTCTCATCGGCACCAACGACAACGGCTGGCAGTCCGGACCGCTCACGATCGTTACCATCATCGTCGGTCTTGCCCTTGTCATTCTCATCATCCTGATGAAAGTGCGCAAGAATAAGAAAAAGACCGATTATTGACCGCAAACCGAAAAAGCAACTCCCCTATCGTTACGATAGGGGAGTTTTTTCTTCTTTTAAGCCCGATCATTCCTTTCGGTACAGGACGATATCCTCCACGCGGCAATCCAAGAAAGAGCACAGATCGTCGATCGTCTGCGTGCTGATGGGCTTATTGTGTTTTAGCCGATCCAAAAGACTGCGGCTCACGCCGAATTCCTGGATCAGTCGGTAGGTAGACACGCCTTTTTGCTTCAGTGTTTCGTAAAACGGTTCGTATACGATCAATTTTATCACCTCTGTCTACCATGATAAAATATGCTCTTTGTCTTGACAATTGTCGATATATAGAGTATAATAGCAGTGTTCCCGATAAAATTCATGTTATACAGGAGGAATGTTTTTATGAACGAAACCGTCAAAACAAAATTTTGCAAGCATTGCGGAACACAAATCCCCGAGGACGCCGTCATCTGTACGGCGTGCGGTCGGCAGGTGGAGGATCTGAAGTCCGATACGCCCACGACCCCTCAGATCGTGATCAACAACGACAACAACAACGCAAACGTCAATGCGAATCTCAACGCCAACGCGGCTTTCGGACGGAAGGTATGCAACAAGTGGGTATCGCTGTGCCTGTGCCTTTTCCTCGGCGTATTCGGTGCGCACAAGTTTTATGAGGGAAAAGGCGGCATGGGCGTTGTGTACATTTTCACGTTCGGTCTTTTCGGGATCGGCGTCCTGATCGATTTCTTCTCGATCCTCAGCAAGCCGAATCCGTATATTGTGTGAAGCGCAAAAAGAAAAGGAGATTTATTATGAAACACAATGCAAAGAAAATCGCGGCGGTGCTTCTTGCCGCCCTTGCCCTGTCTCTCGCTTCCTGCTCCGTTTCAACCGGATACGAAGGCGGCGAGGTAAAAGAACCGTCCGACGTGACCGTCGACGGAAAATCCGTTAAAGACGACGAAAAAAAATCCTCGGAAGATCAGAACAATGAAGAAACGTCCGAAGCGACCATCGAGGAGACGGTCCTTCTGGACGAAGCCGACGTAAAGATCACGGCAAAGAAGCTGGAATACGGCTTTATGGGTCCGAAGGTAAAGCTCTTGATCGAGAATAATTCGGGCAAAGATCTGACCTTTCAGGATCGCGGCACCTCGGTCAACGGATACATGATCGACGCGCTTCTGTCCGCCGATGTTGCAAGCGGCAAAAAAGCAAACGACGAGATCACGTTTTCGCAGTCGGCTCTTGATATCTGCGGAATCAAAACGATTGCCGATATGGAAATTTCCTTCCACATCTACGACGATGACTGGGAAACCTATCTCGATTCCGCTCCAATCGTTTTAAAAACCTCCGCGGCGGACGGATATACGTACGTCTTCGACGACAGCGGAAGCACGGCATACGACGCGGGCGGTATCAAGATCGTGATCAAAGGACTGTCCGAGGAGGATTCGCTGCTCGGGAAAGAGATCGTGGTCTATATCGACAACGAAAGCGGTCGGAACATCACCGTGCAAAACCGCGACCTTTCGGTCAACGGCTTTATGACCGGCGCTTCGTTCTCTTGTGACGTCTCGGCGGGGAAACACGCGGTCGACACCATTACCCTTTTCTCGTCCGATCTTGAGGAAAACGAGATCGAAAACATCGAAAATGTCGAGCTTTCCTTCCACATTTTCGACGCCGACAGCTGGGACACGATCGCGGACAGCGATACCGTAACCGTAAACTTCTGAACGAAAACCCGTACCGTGCAAAAATACGCGGTGCGGGTTTTTCGCTTTTTGCCGCGTTTCGCTCTTGACAGGCGGCAAAGAATGTGCTATAATATTTCCGTTCGAAATATTGGGATGTCGCCAAGTCGGTTAAGGCACAGGACTTTGACTCCTGCATCACGCTGGTTCGAATCCAGCCATCCCAGCCAAAACTCCCGCACTGATGTGCGGGAGTTTTACTTTTTCACTTTTCATTCTTCACTTTTCACTTGCCCTGCGGGAGCTTTGGCAAAGTAATACGTAATAGTGAGCATTGAAGAAGCAAGTTCGCTTTCAAGCACTGCGCCTGACCATATAATTCACCGTTGAAAAGCAGGAGGATTTGTGGTATTATAAGATATCGACAAATCGGAATTTGTAATTCTGATAAAATTCCGTTCATAACATCGACCAAACTCAGCAAAAAATTGCAGCGGTCATCGGAATTGCAGTGTTTGTGACTGCCATTGTCGTAATCATTGAGATTGCCGGAACGCCGATGCCGCCTTGACAGAAACGAGGAACAGAAAAATGGTTATTCTTACAGAGCAAATAGAGATTCCGGCGCCCTATGAGAAAATGGAGGCATGGACTGCTGACTTTGAGGAAGAGTTTGTGAAATGGAGTCCCTACCACATCGAATGTAATCTCTATAACGGGAACTATAACGCAGGAAGCAAGATCCGCTTCCGCGAGATCGTCATGGGGTTGGATTACGATGTGACCGGCACGATTACGGAATGCGAACAGGATGAAAACCACTTCCGCATAGTCTTCCAAAGCGACAAGAAGACAGCTTTTATTACCTTTGAGGGAAAGCGAACTGAAACAGGATGCCATTTTTCTCATACTGAGGCTTTCGGCATGACCACGCCGGTAGTCGGGGCGATTATGAATTTTCTGATCTTCAAGGTGCTTTTCAGAAAAAAGGCAAACTGGCAGCTTATCCGGGACGATATGATTCTGGATAACAGGTATTTATACGACATTCTGACCGAAGGAAAATACCCGGAAAGAATCCCGCCGGACAAATTGCTGACCGGCGCGAAGTAACCGAATGGAATTTCAGCACAAACATTCTGATAGCTTCGTGTTTGAACGTCCGAACAGTCTTGCGCACGGCGCAAGATGGTGGAATTTCATCCCGACAAATTTCGGTTTGTCAACTTGCCTTTGCGGGAGGAAAAATTCTTTTTTCAATTTTCGTAATCAATAAGGAGAAGAATTTATGAAAAAGCAAAGTGAAAATTACAATATTTAAATCGGAAACAGTCGAGGAATCCGTTCGGGGGCTTTGGCAAAGCAAAATGAAAATATACGAAGTAAAAAAACGAGACGAAGCGTTTTTGGCGGAACTGCTCGTTGTTTGGGAAAGCTCGGTTCGGGCGACACACGATTTTCTGTCGGACACGGAAGTAAAGACTATGTTCCGAAAGCGCTGTATTCCGTAAAGCATTTGACCGTCGCAGAAAACGATCTCGGCAAAATTCTTGCTTTTGCGGGCGCGGAAAACGGTCGTTTGGAAATGCTCTTTGTTCTGCCGTCGGAGACAGGAAAAGGCATCGGAAAAGCGCTTTTATGTCATGCCGTCCGAAACTTCGGCGTTCGGGAGCTTACGGTCAACGAACAGAATTTAAATGCGGTCGGATTTTATAATCACCTCGGATTTGAGCCTTATAAACGAACCGATCTCGACGAACAGGGAAACCCGTACCCGCTTTTGTACATGAAGCATAAAGACCGCTAACTTTGCCGCCCATAACACGCTTCAAGACAAGCGAAAAACAGTTTTCCCAAAAAATGTAGCAAACCGAGAGGTGTCATGATGTCTTATCTTCTTTATGGGCTGCTTTTGGCAGCTGTGCCGATTATCGTAAACGGTATTCTTGCTTTTTTGCATCAACCGCAGCGGGTGGAAAAAGGGAGCGTAATGTTGCCGAAATTTATCGGCATACTCGGTCTTGTTTCGGCTGTTTTCTTTTCCGTTCTCACAGTCGTTTCGCTCATTTTCAAAGATTCTATTTTTGCTTCGGTTGTTTTCGTTTTTTTCGTGTTTCTCGGTTCTTCCCTAATTCTTGCTTTTCTCAATTGCAAGATTTCTTATGACGAAAAAGGATTTATTGCCCGAAATCTCTTCGGCATCAAAAGAGAATTCACCTACGAACAGATCACCGATATTCACGAGGATATGTTCGAAAACCACATTATCCTCGGGAAACGCAAAGTAAAAGTCTACGCCTTTGCGATCGGTGGAATGAGTTTCACGAAGTATGCGAAAAAGAGATATTGTGCCTTGCATAACGGGAAACATCCACCCGAAATTCGGCGGGATATCTTTAACGGAAATGTTCGGGATGCAACCGGTTTTGTTGTAGTTGGTTTGGCTGTTTGGATTTCGATGATTGCCGTTATTCTCCTTCTCATATGCACTTCCCAAGACGGAGTGTTGACCGCCGACAACACTGCGGAGCAACAGATCGTCTTTATATCGTTCGCTGCCGAACACGGAGAAATCACGCTGACCTCCTCCGAAGGTTTCCCGTACAAAATCGATACGGGAAAGAACTTTGACGGAGAAAAGCTCCGATCGATCTGCGACGGAAACACCCACGTCACCGTATATTCGAAAAAAATCACCCCGACGGATGCGGAACCGTATTACTTCGTGGGGGCAATTTTCTGTAAGGATCGCGTTCTTTGGAGCTTTGCCGAGACCAACCGCCGCCACGTCGAGAACATGCGATTGGCATTGTTGCTGATCAGTTTTTTGACGGTTTTATGGACCGTGATTATGATCATGACGGTCATAGTCGGGCGCAACCCGAAAAAATTCGGCAAAAAAATCGTTCGTTTGTTCTTCAAAGACGGATATATCCGCGATCAATCCTCACACAATTGAAAACGACCAAAGCACTCGAGCGAAAAGCCGAGTGCTTTTTTCATGCCGAAAGGTTCGTTGCATTCGTCCCTTGTGTACAAAAGATCAATCACGGTCTTTTACACTTCACAATGAACCGAATTCCTTTTTCTTGATTTTTCACTTCGGACGTGCTATACTTTTAAATAAGAAATTTGCGTTTTATGCGAAGAAGCCTCAAAGGAGCCGTTTATGCAAACAAAGCGTTTCTTTTGCAAAAATCGAACCGATAGCCGAGAAAACTCTTTTCGACTCCGCGCGTGCGCGTTTCTTCTTGCGCTCACACTTGTTTTGCTCACTCTGTCGTCAAGCGGCTGTGCGCAAAAAAACGCGTTCGGTCGGAAGGACGGTCTTCCCGTCATTCTTGTCGGCTGCGAGACTTATCCGCCCTATAGCTATGAAGACACGAGCGGAAGACCGACCGGCCTTGATATTGATCTTGCGAACGAGGCGTTTCGGCGCATCGGATATCGGGCGGAATTTGTCTACATCGAATGGGAAAATAAAAAGCAGCTGGTGGAAAGCGGACAGATCGACTGCATATGGAATTGTTTTTCGATCAACGGGCGCGAAGATCAATACAACTGGACCGAACCGTACATGTACAGTCATCAGGTGGTCGCCGTGCGGCAGGACAGCGATATTTACGCTCTTTCGGATCTTGCCGGAAAACGCATTGCCGTACAATCGACGACAAAGCCCGAGGAGATTTTTCTTACGCATACCGACCCGCGCATACCCCGGGTCGAAGAGGTTTTTTCCTTGCATAACCGAGAGCTTTTGTATCCGTATCTCAGCAAGGGATATACCGACGCCGTTGCGGCGCACGAGACTTCGATTTTGCAATGCATGTCCGATTATAATCTCGAATATCGCATTTTGGACGAGCCTCTTCTGACGGCGGGACTGGGTGCCGCCTTTTCAAAATCGGACAACCGCGGGCTTGAAAAAGAGCTTTCGGAGGTTTTTGCGGAAATGCGGCAGGACGGAACGCTCAGAGAAATTATCGGTCGTTATTTTTCCGACCCGGACCGTTTTTTGGAGGACGTGCCTTATGAAGAATAAAACAGCGGAAAACTCCGCCTCCAAACGGTACATTTGGGCGCAGCTTCTTGTCGGGCTTATCCTTCTGTCGGTTGTAACTTGCATTGCCGTCCGTTCGGACATGACCGCGGCGCAGCACACTCTTTTGACCACGACCGATTACATAAAAGAGCAGTGCAACCGTTATGCCCGTATTGAGCTTGCAACCGAAACCAAAAGTCTTATGCGCGTCACCGAAAGCGGAAAGATCGTTTCGCATATGCTTCGCGAAGAAGGCGGGCTTCGCGACGGCAAATCGCTGAAAGAATATGCCGACACGGCTTATGTGTCCGGCGTTCTTCTCCTCGACGCGCAGGGCAATATTTTGCAGAAGTATCACGTCGAAAACACTTTGCCGAAAGAGGTGGAAAAAGCGGTTTCCTCCCCTGCGCTCATAAGTGTTTCGCGTTATCCCGAAAAACGTTACGCCGTCCGTTTTCTCTGCTCCGACGGAAGCGAGATCGACCTTGCCGCCGTCCCGCGGGAGGACAGCGACGGGATTATCGTGGTTTATTATCACACCTCGGAGGAATATAAGGAATCCTTCAGTCTGACCGTCGCCTCCCTTCTTTCGGGATACAGCACCGAGAAGGACGAGACCATTGTCGTGACAAACGGGAATGAGATCGTTGCCAGCAACGACGAATCTCTCATCGGAAAACATGCCGACAAAGTTGCCATATTGAAGGAGATCAAAAGCAAAACCGATGGACGAAAGCTTGTTCGCGTAAGAAAGGAAAATGATTCCTCGGCGTACTGCTTCGGTTTGATGATGCGGGGTCGCAACTTTTATATTTACAGTTTTCTTTCCGATCGGAATGTTTTTGAAAATACGCCCCGTGTGATGCTTTCCGCACTTGCTTCCATCATCGTTCTGATTCTTGCCTTCAACACCGCTCGCCGCCGTTTCGCCCAACGTTACCGCGAAGAACAGCTTCAGGCGCAAAAAGAATACGCCGAAAGTCTTCGTGTCAAAAACGAAGAGCTCAGCATGGCGGTCGAGCAGGCGGATCGTGCCAATGCCGCCAAAACAGGCTTTCTCTCGCGAATGAGTCATGATATCCGAACACCTTTAAACGGTATTATCGGGCTTTTGGAAATTGACGCGGCACATCCGGAGGATACGGAGCTTTTGCGTTCCGACCGCGAAAAGATGCGTGTGGCAGCCAATCACCTTTTGGCGCTTATCAACGACATTTTGCAAATGAGCAAAATGGAGAGCGGCAAGATCACGCTCTCGCGCATTCCCGTCGATCTGCGGAAGCTGACCGACGAGGTGCATACCATTGTCGGGCAAAAAGCGGCAGATTCCGGTATCACCATCGATTGGGATAAAAGTTCCGACCCGTTTCCGTTTCCGTGGGTATACGGAAGTCCCCTTCATTTGCGGCAGATTTTTCTGAATATCTACACAAACTGCATAAAGTACAACAAAGTCGGCGGTTCGGTCACCACCTTGTTCCGATGCGTTGAAAAAACCGATACCTCCGCCATTTACCGATGGACCGTCACCGATACCGGCATCGGCATGAGTCGGGAGTTTCTTGATCACATCTTCGAGCCGTTTGCCCGGGAAAGAACCGACGAAAAAATCACGCAGGGCACGGGACTGGGCATGGCGATCGTCAAAGGACTTGTCGAGCAGATGCACGGAACCGTCCGCGTGGAAAGCGAGGAGGGGATCGGTTCTTCCTTCGAAGTCACGCTTCCGTTTGATGCCGCGCAAGACCCCGGAGAAAGCGGCGGGATATCCTCTTCCGACCGTCCCGACATTCACGGAGTTTCGATTCTTTTGGTCGAGGACAATGAGCTGAATGCCGAAATTGCGAAAGCGCTGCTGACCGACGCGGGTGCAACCGTCACCGAAGCCCGAAACGGAAAGCTTGGAGTCGAGCTGTTCGAGATGAGTCCCGTCGGTGCTTTTGATATTGTTTTAATGGACATGATGATGCCGGTCATGGACGGATTGAGCGCGGCAAAAGCCATTCGCGCCTCCTCGCATCCCGATGCCGAAACGATTCCCATTGTCGCCATGACGGCAAACGCTTTTGTCGAGGACGCCGAAAAATGCTTTGCTGCCGGCATGAACGGTCATTTGGCAAAACCGTTGGATCTTCAAAAGATTCTTTCCGCCATTTCCGAAAACGTTCGCAAAAACAGAGAAAAATAAAAAAACAGGAACCCTTGGGGCGCCTGTTTTCCATGTCGTTTGCAAATTATTCCTCTCCCGCAAGCGTCACTTTCGTATAATCGTGCTTGACCGCAGGCAGAAAGACGGTTATAAGGTCATGAACCGAAAGGCGAAGGCTTGAGGTGTTGATGCAAGGGTGACACCCGACAAGCTCGCTTTTGAGAACATCCTCGTCGATCAAAAGGCGCACCTCATTTTCGGTGTCGTTCATCAAGCCCATGACCGTGACCGAGCCGGGCGTTACGTTTAAGAATTTTTCCATGTATTCTTCAGGTGCAAAGGAGAGGCGTGCCGAGCCGATCTGCGACGAAATTTCTTTGGTTTTGAACTTTTTGTCCTCGCGGATCATGAGAAGATAAAAGCTTGTCTTTTGTGAATTGCACAGCAGAAGATTTTTGCAGACCACCGCGGGCGCAAGAACTTTGTCGACCTCGGCGCACGCTTCCATGGTGAACGCCGCCTCATGATCGACGCGCTGATACGGGATTTTTAACGAATCGAGAAGATCGTAAACCGCGATTTCTTTTCGGAGACGTCCCGCCGTATCGCTCGGGCGTCCGTTTTCCAGCTGTAATGCCATTGTTGTTTCCTCCGTTCGGGCGTTTTCGTATTTTGACACAAGTATACCAAAAAGACGGAAAAAAAGCAAGCGTCTCCGCCTTGAAATTTTGCCGAATTTTCTCTCGGCATTTGACTTTTTCGTCATTTTCTGTTGTAATCCCTTCGTCAAACAAAATAGCACTGCCGCCGGGTAGGAGTGTTCAAAGCATTCGCCGCACATCGTCGGTTCTCAAAGGACGTGTCGACGAGTACTTTTTTCGGAATTTTGAAAACGGAGGAAATATACATGAACACAAAATGTAAAAAGGGATCGTTGAATAGTTTATAATATTCATGACCCGTATCCGCCGCCCGCTCGGGCGGCGTTCTTTTTTGTTCCCGTCAAAAAGCGAAAAGTTTGTAAAAAGAATAACAAATTCTGCCCCAGATACTTGCAACCGACCGAAAAATATGTTATAATGAAACGAATCGTGGGAGTATGCGGCGTTTTTTTTGAAAAACGCGCCGCCCACACTTTTTTCGGGAGGAAAACATCATGTCCAAAGCTTACGGCAAGAAAACATGGCTGATTCCCGACTGCTTTCTCAATTCAAAGTCGAGAAACGAATCGGTCAGTCACGAAGCCATTTGTGTAATCAACACATCCGATACCGACGCGCAGATTGCGCTGACGCTGTATTTCGAGGATCGCGACAAGATCACCGATTTTTCGTCCTTCTGCGGTGCGGGCAAGACCCATCACATCCGTCTGGACAAAATCCGTTCCGCCGACGGCAAGAGCATTCCGCGCGACACGCCGTATGCCATGCTGGTGGAGAGCAACGTTGAGATCGTCGTGCAGTATTCGCGCCTCGACACCTCCGAGGTCGAAATGGCGCTTATGACGACCATTGCTTACCCGGTCGAGGAATAATTCTTCGCGAAAGAGGGACATAAACCCGCCGCGCGTGCATAATTTTTTGTTTTTTGCAAATACAAAACAAAGGAGACATACATTCTATGGAAATCAAGGTTTTAATGGAAACCTCGGCAAGACATATTCATCTTACCGACGAAGCAATTGAGATTCTGTTCGGTAAGGGGCACACGCTTACCAAGAAAAAGGATCTTTCGCAGCCCGGTCAGTTTGCCTGTGAAGAGCGCGTTACCGTTGTCGGTTCGAAAAAAGAGCTTGCGGGCGTTTCGATTTTGGGTCCCGCAAGAAGCGCCGTTCAGGTCGAGCTTTCGCTCACCGATGCGCGTAGCATCGGCGTTACCGCTCCGGTTCGCGAATCGGGCGATGTAAAAGGCTCGGGTGCCTGTAAGATCATAGGTCCTTGCGGTGAGATTGAAATTTCCGAGGGCGTTATCGCCGCAAAGCGCCACATTCATCTCGATACCAAAACAGCCGAAGAGTTCGGGCTTTCGGACAAGCAGGTCGTTTCGGTCAAGGTCGATTCCGAAGGCAGAAAGACCGTATTCGGCGACGTTGTGGTTCGTGTCAGCGACAAATATGCGCCCGCCATGCACATCGATACCGACGAGTCCAACGCCTGTGCGGCGGCTCCCGGCATGACGGTCACGATCCTCAAGTAAGCCGTATTCGTTGTTTCAATGGAGAATGCTTCTTCATTCCGAAATAGAAAATTTTAACAAAGGAGACAATACAGTTATGGCTATTTATTCAAGCGAAGTAGAATCCATGTGTGTCGTAGCAAAAGGTCCGGATCACGGTCCCGCTCCCCTTCCCGAGGAAGGCAAATGGATTCAGGCAAAAGAGATCAAGGACATTTCCGGCTTTACCCACGGTGTGGGCTGGTGCGCACCGCAGCAGGGCGCATGTAAGCTGTCCTTGAACATCAAGAACGGTATCATCGAAGAAGCGCTCGTCGAGACCATCGGCTGCTCGGGTATGACCCACTCCGCCGCAATGGCAGCGGAAATTCTCCAGGGCAAGACCATTCTCGAAGCTCTGAATACCGACCTTGTATGTGACGCGATCAACACCGCAATGCGTGAGCTGTTCCTTCAGATCGTATACGGCCGTTCACAGTCCGCGTTCTCCGAAGGCGGTCTTACCATCGGCGCAGGTCTTGAAGACCTCGGAAAAGGTACCCGTTCTCAGGTCGGTACCATGTACGGCACGCGCGCCAAGGGCGTTCGTTATCTTGAAATGGCAGAGGGTTATGTCACCCGTATGGCACTGGATAAGGACGACCAGGTTATCGGTTATGAGTTCGTTTCGCTCGGCAAGATGACCGACTTCATCAAGAAGGGTGACGACCCCAACACCGCATACAAGAAGGCTCAGGGTACCTACGGCAGATTCGATGAAGCTGTTAAGTACATTGATCCTCGTAAAGAATAATCGCAGGAGGTACCGAATAATGGCTTTGTTTGAAAATTACGAAAGACGTGTAGATAAAATTAACGGCGTTTTGGCCGAATACGGCATCAAGTCCATTGAGGAGTGCCGTGATATTACGCTGGCAAAGGGTATCGACTGCGACAAGATCGTAAGAGAGACCCAGCCGATCTGCTTTGAAAATGCGATCTGGGCTTACACCGTCGGTGCGGCTATCGCCATCAAGAAGGGCTGCACCAAGGCAGCCGACGCCGCCGCCGCGATCGGTATCGGACTTCAGTCCTTCTGTATTCCCGGTTCGGTCGCCGAAAACCGCAAGGTAGGTCTCGGCCACGGCAACCTCGGCAAGATGCTTCTGTCCGAAGAGACCGAATGCTTCTGCTTCCTCGCCGGTCACGAATCGTTTGCCGCAGCGGAAGGTGCGATCAAGATCGCCCTCAACGCCAACAAGGTTCGTGTAAAGCCCCTTCGCGTTATCCTGAACGGTCTCGGAAAAGACGCCGCTTTCATCATTTCGCGTATCAACGGCTTTACCTATTGCAAGACCGAGTTCGATCCGTATACCGAACAGGTCAAGGTCGTGTCGGAAACCGCTTATTCGAACGGTCCCCGCGCTGCCGTTAAATGCTACGGTGCGGACAACGTTCCGGAAGGCGTTGCCATCATGAAGCTCGAAAACGTAGGCGTTTCGATCACCGGTAACTCCACCAACCCGACCCGCTTCCAGCACCCCGTCGCCGGCACCTACAAGAAAGAGTGCATCGAGCAGGGCAAGAAGTATTTCTCCGTCGCCTCCGGCGGCGGCACGGGCCGCACCCTGCACCCTGACAACATGGCCGCCGGTCCCGCTTCCTACGGCATGACCGACACCATGGGCCGTATGCATTCCGACGCTCAGTTCGCCGGC
>URJL01000006.1 GCA_900548115.1 uncultured Eubacteriales bacterium | reverse complement strand
TAAACCACACGCCCGATGTGAAGGAAAAGCTGCAGAAGCTCGGGCTTGTCGTGCTCACCGAACAGTCGTCGAGCGAGCCCGAAGCACTCGGGCGCGTCGAGTGGATTAAGCTTTTCGGCGTCCTGTTCGACAAGGAAGACGAGGCCGCACACCTGTTCAACGAGCAGAAGGCCCGCGTCGAGCAAACGTCGGGGCTCGCGTCGTCAGGTAAAACCGTGGCGTATTTCTACATTAACTCGAACGGGGCCGCCGTCACGCGGCGGGCGGGCGACTACGTGGCGCAGATGATCGAGCTTGCAGGCGGCAGCTACGCGCTCGATGACGCGCAGACGGCGTCGACGTCAGGTTCGTCAGTAACGCTCGAAATGGAGCGCTTCTACGCGACGGCGAAGGATGCCGACATCATCGTCTACAACGGCACCATCGACGAATCGGTTGCCACCTTGAACGACTTCGTAGGCAAAAACGCGCTATTGTCGCAGTTCAAAGCCGTGAAGAACGGCAACGTCTGGGTCACAAGCGCCGACATGTACCAGCAGATGACTTCTACCGCCGACATTATCGACGAGCTGCACGGGGCGGGGATCGGCGTCATCCTCGACTGGGTCCCGGCGCATTTTCCGAAGGACGAGCACGGACTGTGCGAATTCGACGGCGAGCCGCTTTACGAATTTCAGGGCAGGGACCGCATGGAGCACACGGGCTGGGGCACGCGCAAGTTCGACATTGCCCGCAACGAGGTCGAGTGCTTCCTCATCTCCAATGCCGTCTACTGGATCGAAGAATTTCATGCCGACGGTCTGCGCGTGGACGCGGTCGCGTCGATGCTGTATCTCGATTACGACAAAAAGCCGGGTGAGTGGAATCCCAACATCTACGGCGGGAACGAATCGCTTGAGGCGATCGCCTTCTTTAAAAAGCTCAACGGACACATTGCGGGCATGTTCCCCGACGTTTTGATGATCGCCGAGGAATCGACCGCCTTTGCCGCCGTGACAAAGCCTGTATCCGAGGGAGGATTGGGTTTCCGCTACAAATGGAACATGGGTTGGATGAACGATACGCTGAGCTATGCCGAGACCGAATTCGACTACCGCGGCGCGTTTCACAACAAGACCAATTTTTCCATGATGTACGCCTATTCCGAGCATTACATCCTGCCCGTCTCGCATGATGAGGTCGTTCACGGCAAAAAGTCGTTTCTCGACCGCATGCCGGGCGATTACTGGAGAAAATTTGCGGGCAGCCGCCTGTTTCTGTCGTATATGATGTTCCATCCCGGAAAAAAACTCACGTTTATGGGCGTTGAAATCGGTCAGTTCCGAGAATGGGATTATGAGGGAAGCATCGAATGGTTCCTTCTCGGCTACGATATGCACAAACAGCACCAAAGCTTTGTGCGCGATCTGAACCGCTTTTATCTTGCGCACCCCCAGCTCTGGCACAACGATCACGACTGGGACGGCTTCCGTTGGCTGCGCCCCGACGATTACATCAATTCGGTTTCGTCCTTTATGCGCATAAATCCCGCAGGGGACGCATATAAAGAATTGGTGGTCGTGCTGAATTACAACTATCCCGCGCGCGACGGCTTTGTCATCGACGTCCCCTATTCGGGCGTATACCGCGAGATCTTCAACAGCGATAAGTGCGAATACGGCGGAAGCGGATTTATCAACGAAAAACCGCTTGAATCCTTCAAGGGCGAGAACGGAAACGACCTTTTGTCGATTCATCTTCCTCCGCTCGGCGTTTCCGTGTTCGAGCTTCAAAAGCTTGATTCCGAACGGAAGGCGGGTACAAAATTGAAAGCCGCCCTTGCGGAAAAGGAAAAGCGCGAAAAAGCGCAGGAGCGGAAGGAACGGGCGGAAAAAACGGCGAAAAAGCCCGCCGCTGCAAAGAAAGACGAAAAAACAGCGCCGAAAAAGGAAAATACAAAGAAATAAAAACAAGAAAAATTCAAAACGAAAGGGGCAATAAACCGTGTTCAAAAAGAAAGAATGTGTCGCCATGCTGCTTGCGGGCGGGCAAGGAAGCCGCTTGTATGCCCTCACCGAGAAGACGGCAAAGCCGGCGGTAAGCTTCGGCGGCAAATATCGGATCATCGATTTTACTTTGTCCAACTGCGTAAACTCCGGCATCGACACCGTGGGCGTGCTTACGCAATATCAGCCGCTCGTGCTGAACGAATATATCGGCAACGGACAACCGTGGGATCTGGACCGCACTTACGGCGGCGTAAAAATTCTTCCGCCGTATCAGGGCAAGAAGAAAGCCGACTGGTATTCGGGTACCGCCAACGCCATCTATCAGAATCTGAATTTTATCAACCGTTACAACCCCGAATACGTTCTCATCCTGTCGGGCGACCATATTTACCAGATGCAATACGACGCCATGCTTCAGTTCCACAAGGAAAAGGGTGCCGACTGTACCATCGCCGTTATCGACGTGCCGATCGAAGAGGCGAGCCGATTCGGTATCATGAGCGCCGACGAGAACGGAAAGATTTATAAATTTGCCGAAAAACCGAAAAAGCCCGACAGCACGCTTGCTTCGATGGGCATCTACATCTTCAATCGCGACAAGCTCGAAAAATATCTCGAAGCCGACGAAAACGACCCGAATTCCTCCAAGGATTTCGGCAAAAACGTCATTCCCGCCATGCTTGCGGCGGGCGAAAAAATGTATGCGTATCCCTTCAGCGGCTATTGGAAGGATGTCGGAACAATCCAAAGCCTGTGGGAAGCCAACATGGATCTTTTGGGCGAACATCCCGCCCTTACGCTCGATAACCGCGAGCGCCGTGTATTTTCCCGCAACAACGCCGAACCGCCGCAGTTTATCGGCGAAAGCGCCGTGATCGGCAATTCGCTCATCACCGAGGGCTGCGAGATTTACGGCGAAGTCCATAACTCGGTTTTGTTCAGCGGCGTTGTCGTGGAGGAGGGAGCGACCGTCCGCGATTCGGTTATCATGAATAACGTCGTGATAAAGCGCGGCGCGACGGTGGATTATTCGATTCTCGATTCCGATGTTGCGGTCGGCGAAAAGGCTTCGATCGGAAAACCGAAGGACACCTCGCGCGGCATAACCGTCATCGGCGCGGGACTTCCCATCGCCGACGGGGTCGTCGTCGAAGACAATGTCATGGTCAACGATTCTTACTACGAAGAAAATCTAAAGGGAGGCAAAAACGAATGACAGCGTTCGGTCTTGTATTTTCCAACATTCATGATAAATGTATTCCCGAGCTGACCCGCCGCCGCACCATGGCGTCGGTTCCCTTCGGCTGCCGGTATCGCCTTATCGACTTTACGCTTTCGAATCTCGTCAACGCGGGCATCGGCAAGGTCGGCGTTATCGTTCACAACAATTACCAGTCGCTTCTCGACCATATAGGAAACGGTAAGGACTGGGATCTTGCCCGCCGCTCGGGCGGTATCAAGATTCTGCCGCCGTTTATTACCTCATACGACAGCCAAGCCGCGTCCCGTCTTTATGCCAGCCGCCTTCAGGCGCTCATGGGCGTATTGAGCTTTATCGAGCACGCGACCGAGGATTACTGCGTGCTGTCCGATTGCGACTGTATTGTCAACCTCGATATTCACGACGTTCTGGAACAGCACGTCGCAAGCGGCGCGGACGTCACCTTTGTGACCAAGCGGGAATACCTCTCCGAGGAGCGCGCCTCGACCCGCACCTTCTTCCGCACCGAAAACGGCAGAATCCGCCAGTGCTATTCGCACACCAAGCGCATTTCGGGCGAATTCGATGTGTCCTTAAACATCATGGTCTTGAAGACCCGTCTTCTCTATAACCTTTTGGTCGACGCCATGTCGCGCGATCTCAAGAGCTTTACGACCGATATCGTCGCCAACAACCTGACGCTGATGGATTTTCGTATTTACGAATTCGGCGGCTTTTATGCGACGGTCGGCTCGATGGCGGAATACTACGACTGCAATATGCAGCTTTTGGACCGCAATGTTCGCCGTCAGCTGTTTGACGTGCCCGAGCGCGCCGTTTACACCAAGATCCGCAATTCGCCCCCGACCCTTTATTCCGACACGGCAAACGTCAAAAATTCGCTCATCGCCGACGGCTGCGACATCGAAGGAACGGTGGAGAACTGCATTCTGTTCCGCGGAACCAAGATCGGCAAGAACGCCGTTGTGAAAAACTGCATCCTTATGCAGGACACCTACGTCGGAAACAACGTAAAAATCAACTGCGTCATCGCCGACAAGAACGTAATGATCAAGGACGACAAGGAATTTGCGGGACTGCCCGAAATTCCGTTTTATCTGAACAAAGGAGCGCAAATCTGATGAAGATACTGTTTGTCGGCTCGGAGATCATGCCCTTTGCGGCGACGGGAGGACTCGGCGATGTGCTGGGGTCGCTCCCGCAGGCGATCGCGTCTGCCGACGAAAAGGATGATATCCGCGCGGTCATGCCGCTGTACGGCTCGATCGGGGCGGAGCATCGCCGCAAAATGAAATTTATAAAAGCCTTTGAGGTAACGCTTTCGTGGCGCAAGCTTTACTGCGGCGTTTTTTCGTTAAAGAAAAACGGCGTCACCTATTATTTTCTCGACAACGAATATTATTTCAAGCGCGACAGCCTGTACGGCAGTTTTGACGACGGAGAACGCTATGCGTTCTTCTGCGCCGCCGTTCTGCGCATGATGTATGAGGTGGATTTTTACCCCGATATTCTGCACGCCAACGATTGGCAAAGCGCGCTCTCGGTCGTTTACCTGAATCTGAAATACCGCTGGATCGAACCGTATTCGAAGATCCGCACGGTGTTCACCATCCACAACATCCAGTACCAGGGGCAGTACGACTTTGCGATCCTCGGCGATGTTTTCGACATTGAAGCAAAGGATCGCGGTTATGTCGATTACGGCGGGTGTATCAACCTCATGAAGGGCGCGATCGAGCTTTGCGACCGTGTGACGACCGTTTCGCCGACCTATGCGCGGGAAATTCTGTCGCCCGAATATTCCTTCGGACTCTCCGAGCTTCTGCGCCGTCATGAAGGAAAGCTGTGCGGCATTCTCAACGGGATCGACTATACCTACTACGATCCGAAGACCGACCCCGCGATCGCGTCCGATTATTCGTGGCGCGCACTCGGCAAAAAAACGCCGAACAAGACGGCTTTTCAAAAAGAACACGGACTGCCGACCGACGAGAACATTCCGCTTTACTGCATGATCTCCCGCCTTGCGGGTCACAAGGGCTTTGACCTTGTGAAATATATGCTTGAGGATTTTGTTGCGAATCACAAGGCTCAGGTAGCGATTCTCGGCAAGGGCGAAGAGGATTACGAGAACTATTTCCGCTACCTTGCGGGAAAATACCCGGACAAGGTGTCGGCGCTTTTGGTTTATGATCGCGCCCTCTCCAAAAAGCTTTACGCCGCGGCGGATATGTTTATCATGCCGTCCAAGAGCGAGCCGTGCGGGCTTTCCCAGATGATCGCGTCGCGCTACGGCGCCGTTCCGATCACGCGCGAGACGGGCGGTCTTTATGACTCCATTAAGGGCTACTACGTCGACGAGCACGGCAAGGTCTGCGGAAACGGCTTTACCTTCCGCAATTACAATGCCGATGAGCTGCGCGACCGCATGCAGGCGGCGTATGAATTGTATTTTGACAAGACCGCGTGGCAAAAACTGGTCCGCAAGGTCATGCGCGAGGATTTTTCATGGGAAAAATCCGCCGAAGACTATCGGAATCTGTATCATACGCTTGCCTGACACAACGCAAATTCCCACCCCCGCAACACACGAAAGGATGCAAAAACATTGAACTTCACGAAAGACGAAATCAAAGAAACCTTAAACGGAAAGCTTTCCCGCTATTTCGGAACCACTCCCGCCGACGCTTCCGCCGAGCAGATCTATAAGGCGGCCGCCGTCACGGTGCGCGATATTTTGGCGAACAAGCGAAACGCGTATAAAAAGACCGTCAACGAAAAGGCGGGCAAGCGCGTTTATTATATGTGCATGGAATTCCTTCTCGGAAGAAGCTTAAAGATCAACCTTTTCAATCTCGGTCTTACCGACGTTTTCGAAGAGGCGCTGAAGGATTACGGCTGCACGCTCGAACAGCTCTATGAAATGGAACCCGATGCGGGTCTCGGCAACGGCGGTCTCGGAAGACTTGCCGCCTGCTTTATGGATTCGCTTTCCTCGCTCGATTATCCGGCGACGGGCTTTTCCATCTGCTACGAATACGGACTTTTCAAGCAAAAGATCGTGGACGGTATGCAGGTCGAGCTTCCCGATATCTGGCTTCCCGGCGGAGAAAGCTGGCTGATTCCCCGCACCGACCGCATTTTCAAGGTGCGCTTCGGCGGACACGTAAAGGAAAACTGGAATAACGGTAGATTGGAGATCCAATACGAGGATTACGACGAGGTCGAAGCGGTTCCGTACGATATGATGATCTCGGGCTATCGCTCCGACGCGGTAAGTCAGCTCCGTTTGTGGAAGGCGCGCGATATCGTCAATTTCAATATGAAGCTGTTCACCCAGGGACAGTATACGCAGGCGCTTGAGGAAAGCACCCGTGCCGAGGTCATTTCGAAGGTGCTGTACCCCTCCGACAACCACAACGAAGGAAAGCTTCTGCGCCTGACACAGCAGTATTTTCTTGTTTCGGCATCCTGCCAGAGTATTATCCGCGACCATATGGCGGTCTACGGCGATCTTTCGAACTTTGCCGATAAGGTCTCGATCCACATTAACGACACGCACCCCGCTCTCTGTATCCCCGAGCTTATGCGTATTTTCATCGACGATTACTGTATGTCGTGGGATGCGGCGTGGGATATCGTGACGCGCACGGTGTCGTATACCAACCACACGGTTATGCCCGAGGCGCTGGAATGCTGGAACGAGGACCTGTTCCGCCTGAAGCTTCCGCGCATTTATTCGATCGTTCACGAGATCAACGAGCGCTTCTGCCGCGCCGCGTGGGATACCTTCCCGGGAAATTGGGATAAGATCTCGTCGCTTGCGATCCTTTCGAATTCCACCGTCCGCATGGCGAATCTGAGTATCGTCGGTTCGCATTCGGTAAACGGCGTTTCGAAATTGCACTCCGATATTCTCAAAACGTCCACCTTTAAGGACTTTTACAAAATGTATCCCGAGCGCTTTTGCAACGTGACCAACGGAATCGCACACCGAAGATGGCTGAATTGCTCGAACCCCGCGCTTACCCGTTTGATCGACGACTGCATCGGCACCGATTATTACAAAGAACCGGCGAAGATCCGCGAATTTGAAAAATTTGCCGACGACCGTGCCGTTCTCGAACGCCTTGCCGAAATAAAGCGGCAGAACAAGAAGGAGTTTTCCGACAAGATCTTCAAAAAGACGGGCATCCGTCTGAATCCCGAGTCGGTTTTCGACGTTCAGATCAAACGGATGCACGAATATAAGCGGCAATTGCTCAACGCTTTGAACATCATCAGCATTTACAATATGCTCAAAGAAAACCCCGACGCGCCGATTCGCCCGCAGACGTATATTTTCGGAGCGAAAGCCGCGCCCGGCTATTATATGGCAAAGCAGATCATAAAGCTTATCTATTTCATCTCCAAGGACATCGAGCAAAACCCGAAGATTCGCGAGAAATTACAGGTTCTGTTTGTCGAGGATTACAACGTGACGCTTGCCGAAGCCCTGATACCGGCGGCGGAAATTTCCGAGCAGATCTCGCTTGCGGGTAAGGAGGCAAGCGGAACGGGCTGTATGAAGCTGATGATCAACGGCGCGCTCACCATCGGAACGCTTGACGGCGCCAACGTCGAAATGCTGGCGGCGTGCGGCAAGGAAAATATGTTCATCTTCGGTCTTACGGCGGATGAGGTGGAAAAGCAGTGGCTTGCGGGTTACAATTCCGCCCTCTACTGCGTCAACAACAAGCGCCTGAACGACGCGATCAACGCCCTCCACAACGGCTTTGCGGGCGAAAACTTCGCGGAGATTGCAAACTATCTGCTCGCCGGTCACGGCGTTGCCGACCCGTATATGTGCCATGCCGATTTCGATTCGTATACCCGTGTTCACGACCAGCTCATGCGCGAATACGACGACCCCGAAAAGTGGAACCGCATGTCGCTCATGAACATCGCTTCGGCGGGCTACTTTGCCGCCGACCGCAGTATTACCGAGTATGCGGACAATATTTGGCATCTTGAGCGCATAACGCTCGACGAAGACTGAGAAGACCCAATCGAAAAAACGGAGCCGCACCGCGATTTTTTCGGGCGGCTCCGTTTCAAATTTTTTACGGAGAAATTTATGTATTTCCTTGACCCGCGGGCGCTTTCCCGCGATGAACCGATCGTTTTGAAAAACCGGACCGAGAACGGCACTTTCCGTCTCAGCAAGGCGTATTCACAGAGCGAAAACGCGGAATTCGTTCTTTTTGTCCCGCAGACGCTCGGCGTCTATGCACCCGTCTTGTCGGTGTTTTGCGACGGCGGCGAAAAAAGAGCGCGTCTTGCCTTTCAAAAAGAAAAGTGCGAAAACGGAGTTGAAACGTACCGTCTTTCCTTCTCGGTTTCGGCTCTTATTACGGATACGGCTTTGAATCCGCGTCCCGACGGCGGGAACGCGCGCGGCACGGGGCTTTTGTTTTTCACGGTCTTGTTTTCGTCGGGAAACGATGTTTTTGCCCTCTCGTCGGTCAACAACGTCGACGGGGTGCTGACCGAAGAAAACGCGGCGCAGCCCTTTAAAATGCTCGTTTATGAGGACGGTTTCGAAACGCCCGATTGGTATAAGGACGCGGTGATGTATCACATTTTCGTCGACCGCTTTTGTAAGGGCAGCGTCCCCGTTCCGAAAAAAGAAAATGCCGTTCTGAACGAGGACTGGGAAAACGGCGTGCCGCAATACGGCGAAAAACCGGGAGATTTCTGCGCCAACAATATGTTCTTCGGCGGCACGCTGTACGGAATTGCCGAAAAGCTCGATTATCTTGAATCGCTCGGCGTGAATCTTCTTTATTTAAGCCCGATCTTCGACGCTTACTCCAACCACAAATACGACACGGGCAATTACGGCGCGGTCGATGCGATGTTCGGGGGAGAAGAAGGACTTCGGACGCTTCTTTGCGCCTGTCGAGAGCGGAATATCCGCGTGATCTTGGACGGCGTTTTCAATCATACGGGCGACGACAGCCTGTATTTCAACCGTTACGGGCGCTACCCGTCGGTCGGCGCGTATCAGGCAGAGTCTTCGCCTTACCATGACTGGTTCATCTTCCGCCGTTTCCCGAACGATTACGAATGCTGGTGGGGCATCACGATACTGCCGAAATTAAATCTTCACAACCCGCAGGCCGAAGAGTATCTCGTCGGAGAAGACGGCATTGTCGCAAAGTATCTTCGCGAGGGAATCACGGGCTATCGACTGGATGTCGCCGACGAGCTGCCGCCGCATTTTTTGGAAAAGCTTCGCAAGACCGTGAAGAACGAAAAGGGCGACGGAGTCGTTCTCGGCGAGGTGTGGGAAAACGCCGCCGACAAGATCGCCTACGGCCGGAGACGCGCCTATTTTTGCGGGAAACAGCTCGACGGCGTGATGAATTATCCCGTCAAGGACGCGATCGTCCGCTTTGTAAAGGAGGGCGACGCGCGGGCACTTTACGATACCGTCTCGGATATTTATTCGAGCTATCCGTCTTTTGTGTCGCTGACTCTTATGAATCTTCTCGGGACGCATGACACCGAACGCATTTTGACGGTTCTCGGGACCGAGCGCCATCACGGGCTTTCCAACCGCGCGCTTTCACATTTTCGCCTGAACGAAGAGGAATACCGTGCGGGAAAGCAAAAGCTTTTGTGCGCGTCGGTTTTGCAATTTACTCTGCCCGGAACGCCGTCGGTCTTTTACGGCGACGAGGCGGGCGTGCAGGGGGGACACGATCCGTTCTGCCGCGCGACCTTCCCGTGGGGGCGCGAGGACGAAGAGCTTTTGGCGCATTATCGACTTCTCGGCCATCTCCGCCGCACCTGCCGCGCTCTTTGCCGCGGCGGGCTTTCGGTAAAACATGCCGAAAACGGCGTGTTTGTCTTTGAGCGCACTTTGCCCGACGAGACGGTCACGGTTGCGGTCAACTGCGGGAAAGAGGATTTCCTGCTGACTCTTGAAGACGACGCGGCGGAGCTTTTGCGAAAAGAGGATTTTTCGGCGGACGGCGATTTTTCACTTTCGCCCTTTTCCTGCGCGATCTTTCTTTCGAAAAAGGCACCGAGCGCAAAGGAGAACGGATGAAAACGAAAACGCAAACGCAAGCACGCACGGTTTCGGCGGACGGCGAGGAGATATCGTATCTTCTCGAAAAAAAGAAAATGAAAAACATCTATCTTCGCGTGCGCCCCGACGGAAGCGTTTATGTAACGGCGCCGACGCGCGCCGAAGAGGCTTTTCTCGATTCGTTCGTCCGCTCGCGCGTCGATTTTATCAAAAAGGCGCGGGAAAAGGTCAAAGAAGAGCGCGGGAAGAATATTTTACTGCACGATTTTCGCGACGGCGATACGTTTTTCCTCTTCGGGCGCGAAATTCTTTTGCGCATAGACCGAAAAGAGGGCAGTCGCGAAAAGACGGCCTTTGACGGAAAAACGCTCACCTTTTTTGCCGACGACCCGTCGGACGGCGAACAGATCAAAAAGCGTTGGGAGCGGTTTATGACCGAGCAGTGCCGCTCGTATTTTCCCGAGGCGGCCGAAAAAATGCGTGCGCTTCTCGTTTCGCGCGGATACGCGATCCCGACCCCCTCTCTTCGCGTGCGCGTCATGCGATCGCGCTGGGGAAGCTGTATGCCGAAAAAAGCCGTCGTAACGCTCAACCGCCGCCTTGCCGAAGCCGACGCGCGCTGTATCGATTATGTGATCCTGCACGAGCTTTGCCATTTTGTTCACCCCGATCATTCGGCGCGCTTTCATGCGCTCATGTCGTCGCTCATGCCCGATTGGAAGGAGCGGAAGGCGCTTTTGAACAAAAGTGTGTCGCTTACCGAATGAAAAGGGCGAAAGGCACGGAAAAATCATCGCGGCGGTTGACAGAAAGCATTCTTTTTGTTATAATTAAAGAATACAGTATTGCAGAACCGTTTTAATGTTGAGGGAGATAACCGATGAATAAAAAGTATAAAGTAGGCATTATCGGCGCGACCGGCATGGTCGGTCAGCGTTTTATCACGCTTTTGCACGAGCATCCGTGGTTCGAAATTTCCGTTTTGGCGGCAAGCGCCCGCTCGGCGGGAAAGACCTATCGCGAAGCGGTGGGCGAGCGCTGGAAGATGAAAACACCCATGCCCGCCGACGTTGCGGAAATGACGGTATACGACGCGGCGCAGGTCGAAAAGGTTTCGGCAATGTGCGATTTTACCTTCTGCGCCGTCGATATGAAAAAGGACGAGATCCGCGCGCTGGAGGAGGCTTATGCCAAGACCGAAACGCCCGTCGTTTCGAATAATTCCGCCAACCGCGTAACGCCCGACGTTCCGATGGTGATCCCCGAGATAAACGACGGACATCTTGCCGTAATCGAGGCGCAGAGAAAACGTCTCGGCACAAAATTCGGCTTCATCGCCGTAAAGCCCAACTGCTCCATCCAGAGCTATGTCCCCATGCTGACGCCGCTTCTTCCTTTCGGAATAAAAGACGTCGTCGTCACGACCTATCAGGCTATTTCCGGCGCGGGCAAGACCTTTAAGGAATGGCCCGAGATGATCGATAACGTCATTCCCTACATCGGCGGCGAAGAGGAAAAGAGCGAAAAAGAGCCGCTTCGCATTTGGGGCAAGGTCGAAAACGGAGCGATCGTGAGCGCGAAAGCGCCGCTTATCACGACCCAGTGTATCCGTGTTCCCGTCAGCGACGGTCATACGGCGGCGGTCTTTGTCCGATTCGAAAAGAAGCCCTCGAAAGAAGAAATTCTCGACGCATGGAAGAACTTCCGCGGCGCGCCGCAGGAATTGAAGCTTCCCTCCGCGCCCGAGCAATTTATCACCTATTTTGAGGAAGATAACCGTCCCCAGGCGGCGCTCGACCGCGATCTTTACGGCGGTATGGGCGTTTCGGCGGGCAGACTGCGCGAGGACAGCCTTTTCGATTATAAGTTTGTCGGTCTTTCGCACAACACTTTGCGCGGCGCCGCCGGCGGCGCGGTGCTCATCGCCGAGCTTTTGTGCGCGAAGGGATATATTGTTCCGAAGAACGAGCGGTAAAAGAAACAAGAGAAAAAAGAGCGAAAAGCTAAAGCTTTTCGCTCTTTTTGATTAACGCGGCGCCGCATGCGTGCTCAATTCAACTCGCACATTTGCGGCGACACCGAAATGACGCCGTTTTCAACGATCGTCTCGTTCAAAAACTCTCGGAAAAATTCGAGCGGAACATACGTATATCCGTCGCGCACGACGGTCTCCTGTTCATTTTCGATCGTGCGGCTCATGTCGATCACCTTTAAATGCCCTTCAAAGACCGCTTCGCACGATCGGTTTTTCAGCGTCGCCTTTTGGATGGAATCATCGTCCACCGTGACCGACTGCGTGTCGTAATCCCATGTGACGTTGTATCCCAAGACCTCGGCGATCTTGCGCAGCGGGACCATCACGGTCTCGCCTTCGATATAAGGCTCTGCGGGAAGATCGTCGAGCGCAAGCTCGTTTCCGTTGACAAGGAGCGAAAAGCTTTTTGTTTCTTCGACAGCTTCGGCGGCTTCGGCTTCGGCAAGGGCGGGAAGCGAGGCAAGAGAAAGGGCAAGAGCAATAAGGGCGGAAAGTGTTTTTTTCATGTATGTCGCTCCTTTTGTGTAATTTTATAAAGACGGATAAATCGTTTTCGAAATTCCTGTTTAATGAGACGAAAAAAGAGGAAAAGAGTTCCGCAAAAAAGAAAATCCGCCGAAACGGATTGTTTTTTTGTCCGATCGGAGCAGAAAACACGCTTTTGTTATGGTAAAGTAAAGGCAGCCGATACGGCGAATTTTTTAAAACGGTGATTAGTCAAAACTAACTGCGATTCCGATTTAATAGTTAGTCAAAACTAACCAAAGGAGATGACAACATGAGCGTAGTGATCGTAGGCGGAAACGAATGTATGGAGCGGCGATATAAGGAGCTTTGCGAGTCGTATGACTGCAAGGCGAAGGTCTATACCAAGGTGACGGGCAGTATGAAGGGAATCGGCTCTCCCGATCTGCTGGTTTTGTTCATCGGGACGATGTCGCACAAAATGCTTCACTCGGTCCTCTGCTGTACAAAAGACCGCGTAAAGCGTGTCGTACGCTGTCCGCAAAGCTCCGTATCGGCTTTGAAGCAGGTGCTGGAACAGCACGGCAAAGAAGGTGCGGCGCGTGTCTGAGGAGCTTCTCATACGCTATGCGTCGCCCACCCTTGCGGGGCTGAAAACGGGAAGCCTTTTCAACTGCCCCGCCGAGGAGGAAAAAAGCTTAAACGAAAGCATTCGCGCTTTTAACAAAACGCTTTTGCCGAAGGGGCTTCGTCTTTTGAAGCTGTACGGAAAAGGCGGGGCACAGCTTTATCTTTACCGCCCCGCTCGCCTGCGGCGCGATATGCAAAACACCCTTTCCAAGGAGCTTTTGCAAAAGAAGCATTATCCCGTTGAAAATCCGACCCTTTGCGTCGCCGAATTGTCCCGACGCATGAAAAACTGTCTTTCGCAGGAAAAAAACGAAAATTTTCCGCACGAGATCGGACTGTTTCTCGGCTATCCGCCCGAGGACGTTCTGGGCTTTATGCGAAAGGGCGCGGGAGGCTCGAAGCGCAGCGGAGCATGGAAGGTGTACGGAGACGAAAAGAGCGCGAAGAAGTGCTTTGCGCGGTATAAAAAGTGCAAAGAAGTCTATGCTAAATGCTATAAAAGAAATAACGATATGGAACGACTGATCGTGGCGGAAGCCACGCACGAAACGAAAGGAGAAAAGGCAATATGAAAAAGGTCGCCGTAGTATATTGGAGCGGAACGGGCAACACCGAAGCAATGGCAAACGCCGTTATGGAGGGAATCGAACAAAGCGGAGGACAGGGAACGCTTTTCACCGCGTCGGAATTCGACCAAAATTTGCTTGCGGGCTTTGACGCCGTCGCTTTCGGCTGTCCCTCTATGGGTTCGGAACAGCTGGAGGAAAGCGAGTTTGAACCGATGTTTGCCGCCTGCGAGAGCGCCCTTTCGGGTAAAACGATCGCGCTTTTCGGCTCATACGGCTGGGGAGACGGCGAATGGATGCGCGATTGGGAAGGCCGATGCGGCGCCGCGGGAGCGCATCTTGCGTGCGAAAGCGTTATCTGCAACGACGCGCCCGACGAGGAAACTCTTTCCGCTTGCCGCGGCATGGGCGCAATTTTGGCGGCGTAAACCGAAACGAAAAACAAAAACCAAAACCAAAGAAGTCCGCGAAAAAACGTTTTCGCGGACTTCTTCTTCGTATTTTAAGGACACGGCGTAAATTCTGCCGAAAATGAATTGCATTTTTTGTCGTTTTGTGTTACAATGAAATAACAAAAGAGCGGTAAACGGCATTTCACGCCCCGGACGGGCGCGGAAAATAAACGAATTGAGGGAAAGTATCGTGTCGAAGAAAAAAACATTGTTTTCCGGTGCTATCGGAGGATTTAATCGGGCGCAGGTTGTGGAATATCTGGAGGAACTGAACCGAAAGGCGCGGGTCGCCAAGGAACAGACCGATTTTGAGATCGCCCGCCTCGAGACCGAGGTGTCGGAGCTTGCGCCGCTGCGCGACGAGGTCGAACGGCAAAAGACCGAGCTTTCCGAATTGAAAAGCGAAAAAGAACTGCTGGAAAGCGATGTCGAAAATCAGAAAAGCTCCATCGAACAGCTGAAAAACGAAAACGAAGAGCTTTCGAAAAAGAACGCCGAAATGAGCAAGGATTATCTTTTGTTCCGTGAAAAGGCGCATCGATACGATGCGGACAAACTCGAAGCGGGCGGTATTCTGGAGCGCTCGAAAACGGAGGCGGATCGGATCCTTTCCAAGGCGAAAAGAGAAGCCGACGAGCTTTTGGAAAAGGCGCGCCGCGAAGCCGACGAACACGCCGCGCGCGTCAATGCCGAGAGCGAAAAGCTGGTGGAGGAGAACATCCGCAAGGTGAAATATCTTTACAAGCGCCGCGAAGAGCTTTTGTCGGCATTTGAAAAGGTAAAGGATGCCGCCGGCGGCTTTTATGACAGCGTGGCAAGCACCCTTTCGGACGATAACAAGGACGAATAAAAAACGGACAAAAAACAAGAAAATAAAAGCTTGGAAGAAGGGAGAAACGTATGGCGGTCTATTCTTTTCGAATCGAAGAACTGCGCGAAAAAGCCCCGTGCCTTCACGCGGGCGACGAGGTTTTTCTGTCGGGCATTTGCTATACCGCGCGCGACGCCGCACACAAAAAAATAAGGGCGCTCCTTTCGGAAAACGCCCCGCTTCCTTTTTCTCTCCGCGATGCCTGCCTTTATTACGCGGGTCCTACCCCGGCGCGCCCGGGAAGCCCGATCGGCTCCTGCGGTCCGACCACTTCGTCCCGCATGGACGTGTACACTCCCGAATTTCTTGACCGCGGACTGTGCGCTGTAATCGGCAAGGGAAAACGCTCGAAAGAGGTTGTTGACGCGATTATCCGCAACGGTGCGGTCTATTTCTGTGCCATCGGCGGCGCGGGCGCGCTGGCGGCAAAGTGCATCACCGAATGCGATGTTATTGCTTTTCCCGAGCTGGGATGCGAATCGGTGAAGCGACTCACGCTTTCGAATTTTCCCGTTTATGTCGCGCTCGATTGCCACGGAGGGAGCCTTTTCAAAGAATAATGAGCACCGGGTGCTCTGCGTTTTGCACTATTTGAAAAGGACCTTTCGCATTCTTTCCAAAAGCATGGCGGCGGCAAGACTGACCGCCAAAAGCGCGGGAAATGCGGCGAGGAGCATAAAGACATTTTCGCTCCACAAAAAGTAACGCACAAAGTATTTTTGCGTGACAAAATAGCAATAAAAGAAGGAATGCGTGTAAAAGATGTCGGCGGAATATTTTCCGAGAAACGAAAGAACGCCTCCGACGGTCGGCATGCGGCAGAAGACGCAGCGCATGAAAAGAAGAATCGAGAGCGCAAAGAAGGTATCGAACGCAAGTCCGATCTTCGCGCGCAGGATCGTGCAGGCAAGAAATACAAGAAAGCTTATCGCCGTGTATTTTGCACGGCTTTTTTCACACATTTCGCAAAAGCGCGAAAGAAGGTCTCTTTGCGCAAGAAAAATGCCGACGCAGAAGGGGAAAAACCAATAGATCTCCCGACAGGTGTCCCAAACGTTGTTGCCGAAGATCGTGTACAGGATCAGCGGCAGCGCCGTCACGGGAAGTAAAAGATACGGCACTTTTTTGCAAAGACGATAAAACAGCGGAAACAAAAGATATAAGACCAGCGCCGCCTCCATATACCACCAGGTCTGATTCAGCGTTCCCGTTCCGAATAAAGGGCGCAGAGCGAATATTTCGGCAAGCGCCGAAAGAGCGCCCTTCACGCCCGTGCCGTAGCATGCGGCGATCGAAAATTCCTCCCGCGCAAAAAAGGCGGAGAGAATGAAAAATACGGCATATACGAGCCAATACGGCTTTAACAGCCCCAAAAGATGCTTTTTTTGAAAGTCGGCAACGCTTACGTCCCCCTTGCGGTCCCGAAAGCTTATCGCGACGCCGTAGCCGCTGAGCAGGGCGAAAACCGCGACGCAGACTTTGGAGAGCGTGGCGAATACCGTGAGCGGAGAATTTCCGAAAAACGACATGGGAGCCGGCAAAACGCCCATATATAAATGGTGAATCAGCAAAAGGCATACCGCAAGTCCCTTGACGGCGGCGGTATCCTTTTTGGGAAACACGGTCTTGTTCTCGCTTGACATATAGTATCCTCCCGATAAGCAGCTTTGATCCGACGGTATCGACGGCGTCGACTAACGGTATTTTACCCGATATGGAACGGATTGTCAAGAAGAGTCTTTTGAATCGGCAAAAAACGCATGAACATAAAAGGAGAATTCAAAATGAAGATATTATCTGTCGGAAACAGTTATTCGCAGGATGCGCACCGTTATATTCACGATGCGGCAAGAGAGAACGGATTTTTGACCGAAACTTTAAATTTGTATATCGGCGGTTGTTCGCTGGAACGACATTATAACAATTTTCTTTCCGACGGTGAAGCATACGATGCGGAATTTAACGGACAGCATGCCGAAAGAAAAATTTCGATTCGGGAGGCACTGACCCTTGAAGAGTGGGATGTCGTGACACTTCAGCAGGCAAGCCCGCTCAGTTTTCTTCCCGAGAGCTATTTCCCGTATATCGAGGTTCTGCGCGATGCCGTCTCGGCGCTTTGCCCGCATGCCGCTCTTTATCTTCATGAAACGTGGGGCTATAAAGAGAACAGCGAAATGCTGAAAAAGTTGGGATTTGAAAGTCATGAAGCGATGTACCGTGCGGTGGAGACGACCTATGTCAAAACGGCAAAAAAACTCGAAGTGTCGGGAATTATTCCGTCCGGAAAAGCGATTTCGATTTTGTATCAAAATGTTCCGACCCTCGATTTGTTTCGCGACGACATTCATATGTCGCTTTCAACGGGACGATTTTTTCTTGCTCTTGTGTGGATATCCTATTTTACCGATATTTTGCCCGAAAAGATCGTCTTTTCGGAGTTTGATCGGGCTTTTCCCGAAAATCGGCGCGGAGATTTGAATCGTGCGGCAAAAGAAGCTTGCCTTTGGTCTGCACAATTCCGCAGTAAGTGAAAAAAACACGCGAAGGCTCTCCAAACAGGAGAAAAACCTTCGCGCGTTTTTTGTGTGTTAATAAGAAAGGGGGAAAGGTGATATATGTGAACATCGGGGAAGATCGGATGGAATCTTATCCCGATGGGGGAAAGCTTATCCGATGTGATTTTTAAGACCGATGATATACGAGATGCTTTCGGGAATAATGCGCTCGTAATTGACCTGCAAAAGGCAGGTGTCGCGGTCGACGGGTTCTTCGGTCGACGAAGCGGTAAAGGCGTCGCTGAGGTTATATTCCGAAAGCGAAATGCCGCTGTCCGCCGTGATGGTGGTCTTGGGACTCAGATCGAAGCATTCGCGGGTATAGCGGATGATCGTGTCGGGGACGAGACGGTCGGTGACCATCTTCACGCCGATCTCGTGAACCAAAGGAGAAGAGGAAGCGCAAAGCCAGCGCGTGCTGCGCTCCATGATCCGAAGTGCGATCTCGTGCGTGATCGGCTCGCACAGCTCTTTTATCTGATTGCCCTTGGTGCATTCCTTGATGAGAAAATATCGCGGTTCGCCCGTGCTGATACAGCGGATGATAAACTTTTCGGAAAGGGAATTTCCGCGGTCGCGCACTTTGTCGCCGCCCGCACTGCGAAGAAGAATGTCTTTCACGGGGTAGCTTTCCACATGCGAAAGTCCCGCGTCGGTCAGCTCATCGCGTATTCTTCCGTAGCTCTGACGGTTTACGTATTTGGATACTCGGTTGTGGCTTCTCGGTGTTTTTTCGGCATTCATTCGGCGTACCTCTGTTTCTTTTGATGTTTCTATTGTAAAGGTCTTATGTGACGGTTTGTTGAAAAAACGATGAGAGTTTGACGATTGTTTGGCAATCTTTCGGAGAAAATTTGTAATTTTTCGATTCAAAATGCCGACGGCAAGGCGTTTTGCGCTTTTTATCGGAATCGTTCTCCTTTCAGACGAAAAAACAGGAAAAAAGTTCCGCCGTTTCCGTTTTTTTGTCAACGAGGTTTCGGATATGCCCGATACCTCCCGTTATTTCCTTTTTCCTTAGGAAAAAGAAGTCGTTTCGTTCTTTTGCTCTTGACTTTTTATTAACAATGTGCTATTATGAATAAGAGCAAAATATCGGCATTCTTAAGCTCGCATTTTTGTGAATGAATAACAAAGGAAGTGTTTTTTATGGGATTTTTGACCGGAAAAACCGCCATTATCACCGGCGGCGGACGTGCGGTATTGAGCGATGGCTCGTGCGGCTCGATCGGCTACGGTATCGCGACGGCTTACGCCAAGGAAGGTGCAAATCTTGTTTTGACGGGACGCAACGAAAAGAAACTGCTGGACGCGAAAGAAGAGTTGGAACGCCTTTACGGCATCAAGGTTCTGCCGATTGCCGCCGATGTCAGCGCCGGCGAAAACAACGAAGAAAAGGTTGCGCACGTCGTAAAAAGTGCGATCGACACCTTCGGGCGCATCGATGTTTTGATCAACAACGCGCAGGCTTCGGCTTCGGGCGTTACCCTTTCCGACCACACGACGGAGCAGTTTGACCTTGCCCTTTATTCGGGACTTTACGCGACCTTCTATTACATGAAGGCGTGCTACCCGTATCTTAAGGAAACAAAAGGCTCGGTCATCAATTTTGCCTCGGGTGCGGGGTTGTTCGGAAACTTCGGACAATGCGCTTATGCCGCCGCCAAAGAGGGGATTCGCGGTCTTACCCGTGTTGCTGCAACCGAATGGGGCAAGGACGGGATCAACGTGAACGTCGTCTGCCCGCTTGCATGGACGGCTCAGCTCGAAAACTTTGAAAAAGCTTATCCCGATGCCTTTAAGGCAAACGTCAAAATGCCGCCGATGGGTCATTACGGCGATGTCGAAAAGGAGATCGGACGGGTATGTGTTCAGCTCGCGTCTCCCGATTTCAAGTATATGAGCGGCGAGACCCTTACGCTGGAGGGCGGCATGGGTCAAAGACCGTAACGCATCGACAGACGAATTGCAAAATCGATAAAAACGAGATCCCCTTGCACGGAAACTGCGCAAGGGGATCGATTTTGTTTAAAATGTGAAAGAATTGTCCGCTCACAGCTTTTCGGGGACTTTGACCGTCATGAGCTTCCCGTTTTCCCATCGGTAAAGCGCGATCTTCTCTTCCCCGACCGTCGAGACCGTTCCGATCGAAACATTGTGCAGAGCGTCTTCCTCCGCCAAAAGAAACGGCGGCACGTCGGGGTTGCGGTTGATCACGTTTGTAATGACCGAATCCTTCAGATACCCTTCAATCTGAAAAGCCGTGGCGCTGTCGCACAGAACATCCGAGACCGAAACGGCAAAAATGTTGTCCCGTTCCCCCGTGCTGTACGAGCGGTCGCCGATCAGAATAACGCCGCCCGGGCGCACATCCCTCGGCGAGGTGTCGACAATTCCGTTGATTAAGACATTGTAAATTCGGCTTTTTGCCGCAAGAAGCCGCACCATCCGGCAGAGACCGCCCTTGGAGTATCTCTTCACGTTGCGGAGGATGATGTTGTAAATGTCGCGGGAGCGGCGGTTCCAATCGTTGTGCGGAATATGCGTCGACGAAAGCGCGCCGTTTGCGCGCGGCGGGACGTTTTCGGGACAAAGCGCGGTCAGCGCGATTATGTCGTCGCCCGTTCCGCCCCGTAATGTCGCAGATCGTAATGTCATGACAGCCGTTTCGAAGATCGATCCCGCCGCTTTTTCTTTTGTCAAGGCATACCGTCACGAGAAAATTTCGGCTTTTGCACGAAAAAATCCCCGACCGTTTTCGGTCGGGGATGATTTTTCTTCTAAAAACAACCTAAAAGAACCTATCGACAAACTCAGTGAACGATGCACTTTTCGGTGTCCTTGTCGAAGATGTGCATTCTGGCAACATCAAGCGCAACCTTGATGGTGTCGCCGGGCTTTGCCTGCGAACGCGAGGAAACGGTCGCGATGAGGTTTGCCGCCTCTTCGATCTGGAGGTACAAGTGAATGTTGGCACCCATAAGCTCGGTAACATCGACCGTTGCTTCGGCAACCCACTCGGACAGAGAGGACAGGTACATCGGCTCGTCGTGGATGTTTTCGGGACGGATACCGAGGATGACTTCCTTGCCGATATAGCCCTGAAGCTCGGGGTTGGACGCCTTTTCGGCGGGAAGCTTGAATTCGCAGCTTCCGAAGCAAGCGTAAAGGCTGTCGCCCTTCTTCTGGATCGTCGCGTTGACGAAGTTCATCTGAGGCGTTCCGATAAAGCCGGCAACGAAGAGGTTGACGGGCTCGTCATACAGCTTTTGAGGTGTGTCGACCTGCTGGATGAGACCGTCCTTCATAACGACGATACGCGACGCCATGGTCATAGCCTCGACCTGGTCGTGGGTTACGTAGATGAAGGTGGTGCCGAGTCTCTGATGGAGCTTGGTAAGCTCGGTTCTCATGGAAGCACGGAGCTTTGCATCGAGGTTGGAGAGCGGTTCGTCGAGAAGGAAGACCTTCGGCTCACGGACGATAGCACGACCGAGCGCAACTCTCTGACGCTGACCGCCGGACAGAGCCTTCGGCTTTCTGTCGAGCAGGTGCTTGATGTCGAGGACACGTGCGGCTTCCTCAACACGTCTCTTGATCTCTTCCTTCGGAGTTTTGCGGAGCTTAAGACCGAATGCCATGTTCTCGAACACGGTCATGTGCGGATACAGAGCGTAGTTCTGGAACACCATGGAGATGTCTCTGTCCTTCGGGGCAACGTCGTTTACCAGACGGTCGCCGATATAAAGCTCGCCCTCGGTGATTTCTTCAAGTCCCGAGATCATACGGAGCGTGGTGGATTTACCGCAGCCGGAAGGACCGACGAGGATGATAAATTCCTTGTCCTTGATCTCAAGGCAGAAGTCGGAAACGGCGGTAACGCCGCCGGGATATCTCTTGTAAATGTGCTTCAATGATACACTTGCCATCTGGTTATATCCTCCTAAGTTATCGTAAACCGATTTAAAACGGGAATGCGCGGAAAACTCCCGTGCGTCCCCTTCAATTCAACAAGGATATCATACCAAAAATCACGCAAAAAAGAAAGAGGTTAAATCCCCAAAATTTTTCCGATATATTTGGTGATATTGCACAAAAAACGAGCCTTTTTGAAAATTGAAGAACTTTTTAGTGCTAAAACGGTACGAAAAATCCGTTTTTTCTTCCGTCACCGCCGTACAGCACAAAACTTTTTACCTATTGCCCAAAAATTGCCGCGAACTTCTGTGCATTTTGCTTGATATTGCCCGCCGAAGGCTTGCACGGTGCGGGGGAGAGCGGTTGACAAAATCGAAAAACGGTTATATAATGAGAAAGCAGGGCAGCGACCGCACGCGGGATCGCGCACGGGACCGCGCACGGGGACATCGCCGCGCATTTTCGCAAACCGATGAAGTGCCCGAAATATTCGAAAAATCCGAAAGGAGTCTGTTGTTATGCGTTTTGATGAATTGAGCCGAAATTTCGGCAAAAAACTGACCGATGCCGGCGACGTCGCCGTAAAAAAGACCAAGGAAGCCGCCGAAATATTGAAAAACAAAGGCATTATCGCCGATGAAAAGCGCAAGCTGCGCAATCTTTACCGCGAAGTCGGAAGAAGATTTTACGAGGACTGCGCCGCGAAGAACGAGCTTCCCGAGGAGTACGCCTCGCTGTTTTCCGCCATTGCCGCGGGCAAAGAAAAAATCGCCGAGCGCGAAGCCGCCATCGGCGTTATAAATCGCCGCAAGACCTGTTCGAAGTGCGGCGGAGAGCTTCCCGAGGACGCGGCGTTCTGCCCGAAATGCGGCGCGGCGGTCGAGGAGGAAGCGGAGGAAACAGAAGAAACGAAAAACGACGCTACCGTTCTCCCGAGCGATATACTCGTCGAAACCGAGGAGAAAAAGGACGGCGAGACTTCCGATTTTTCGGATTGTTCGAATTCTTCGGAACTTTGAAATTCCGAAGCGAAAAGAAAACGGAAGAATCAAATTGAAAAAACGACAAGGATAAGGAGGAAGCATTATGTTTTGCAAAAAATGCGGGAAGCCTGTCTCCGATACGGCGCGCTTCTGCGCTCATTGCGGAGAGCCGCTGTCTCTCTCTTGCACCGAAGACGCGAAACCCGACGGCGTCGAGCCCGTACCGTCCGAAGTCCCGACCCGTGCGGACAGAACGGACACAGCACAGATAAACGATGAGACGAAAACGGCAAATGACCCGATCGGCGGATCGGAAAGCGAACCGATGACCGAACCGACGACCGAACCGACGACCGAATCGACGACCGAATCGACGACCGAACCGACGACTGAATCGACGACCGAATCGACGACTGAACCGACGACCGAATCGACGACTGAATCGACGACCGAATCGACGACCGAATCGACGACTGAATCGGAAAGGGAAGGAGAGACGAGAAGCGAAGAGGACTCTTCGGACTTGTCCGTCTGTCCCGAGCCGAAAGCCGAGCCTTCCGCGCCGAGCGGCGCGGCGCAAACGGAAACAAAAACGGAAACAACCGTGAGATCGGAAGAAGCCAAAGCCGAAACGCGGTCGACAAACGATATTCCGAAGGACGCTCCGCGTTCGTGTGTGGCAAAAGCGCCTGCGGAAGCACCGGCGAAAGAAAAGACGCCGCCGCGCGTTCCGATAGGACTGCGCATTTTGTCGGCGCTTCTGTGCCTTTTGCTCTTCTCGTTCGCGCTGTCCGCCTCGTTTATCGGCGTTTTTCGCCCGCTTTTGAACAGCGATACGCTGATCCGCGCGGTCGAGAACGTAAAGCTCTCGGAAATATCGATCGGCGGCGAGTCGTTGGCAAAAGCCATCTACGATGCCTGTGACGATCAAAAGCTCGAGCAGTATCATCTGACCGAGCAAAAGATAAGACGTCTTCTGAACGACGCGGATATTGCGCCGTTTCTCGAAAACACGGTAAAGCCGTATCTTTCTTACATACTCGGCGAGACCAACGAAGTTCCCGCCCTTGACGCGGACGACATTGTAAACGCGGTAAGAGAGAACGAACAGGCGATTTTCGACGCGACGGGTTATCGAATGACCGAAGCGGATTATCGCGTTATGCGCGGACAGCTGAACGAAGCGCTCGGTTCGATCGCGCCCGACGAGATTTTGAGAAACGACCTTCCGTTTCTTGTGCGCTTCGGGATCTCGTACCTCGGCTTTGCCTACGGTGTGATGGTCATACTTTCGGTTGTTCTGCTCCTTTTTGTCTTCTTGTCCAACCGCATGCATCTGCACGAATCGGCTCTGCATCTTACCGTGACCTTTTTCGCCTGCGGTCTGATCTTTCTTTTGCTGTTCGGCGGACTGTGGGGATTTTTCGCGACAAATGCGCAAGGTGCGCTTCTTTTGCCCGTCTTCGTTCCGTGCGGCATCCGCGCGGGCGGATATATCGCTCTCGGTGTTTTGTCCTTGATTCTTTATAAAGTCTCGGGCAAACGCAAGGACGCGAAAAAGAGCGCAAATTAAGCGCCGATCGAAACAGTATCCAAAAGCCCGGACGATCCGTCCGGGCTTTTTGTTGTTTTCACCGCTCTTTCCCTGCCGCACGATAATCCGACGGAGACACGCCGACGTATTTTTTGAAAAAGCGGCTGAAGTAATACGGATCGGAAAAGCCGCACATTGCGCCGACCGTGCCGACGGGGTACAGCGCCGTTTCAAGCAGCCTCTTTGCAGCATCCAGCCGTGTTTCGGTCACATATTTCCAGCAGGATTTTCCGCAATATTCGTGAAAAATCCGTTCCAGACGCCGCTCCTTTATGTTCAATGCGTCGCACAGAGTATTCAGCGTAAACTCGGAGCTCATACAGTGCTCCTGTACATACAGGCGCGCCGCCGAAAAAACTTCCTTTCCGGGATTTTCCTTTTTTTCTTTTTTCATTTCGTTCAGCGTTCGACCGAAGATTTCGTACAGAATGCCCGTCGCCGTCAAGCGGTTTGCGGTAACATCTTGATTTCGGCAATTCATAAGCTCACGAAACATTTTTTCAAAGGTTCCGTCCTTAGGGAGGAGTACAAAGGAGGGCGGCACATTTTCGGCTTCAAAAGCCGCAACGGTCGAATATCCGTGCTCGATTGCGGTAACGCGATACCGATCCTCGGCTCTCAGGAACAAAACGGTTTCGGGATCTGCCGAAAGAACACGGCCGTCTTCCGTCAGAACATGGCGGTAACTTCCCTTTTTCTGATAGGCAAGATAACAGGGGTGCTTTTCGGTGGATATCCACGCGGAATTGGTCGGCGTATGGGTATGGATCGAAATGATGCGTTTGATCGAAATGTCCGTAATATTCATCCCCCTTCGGCTTCAGTATAGCAAAATTGACTGTATTTTGCAAGTATAAAATTATTTTTTTAAATTTTTTGTCCGAAAAATCCATTTATGCTTTTTTATTCATGGAAAAAGCGTCTGCTGTTTTTTATAATACGAAGTAAGAAAACAAAAAAAGGAGTTCTTTTCCATGAGCCTTGAAACGCTTCGACGCACTTTGTGCGACTATTACAAAAATGAAGTCAATACCGCCGTGCAGCAGCTGCACGACCGTGTTTACGCTCGCCTTGACGACTTTGACCGAACGCATCCGAATCAAAACGCTTACCGTCTGAAGGCGGAGCAGTATACGGCGATCGCCGATCTTTTCGAGCCGAAACTGTTCTTTGAAAATCCTTTCTGGTTCGAAACGGGCGGCTTCGGCGCTTTCGGCGACGGTTGTTATAACAGGACCTTGGGTGCGGAGCAGGCAAACGGGTGGATAATGGAACGGAACGAACACAAAGCACGAGAAAACAACGAGGCAAAAGCCGCGCTTTTCCACCGCAACATGTCGGATATCCTGTACCTTGACGGCGGTTCGGGCTTTGATTGCGAGCACTCTCCGATTCCGCTGAAAAAGATCTTCTCAGTCGGACTTTCGGGCATTTATGACGAGGCGACGGAGGCGCTTTCATGCTGCGAAAGCGAGGAAGAACGCGATTTTGTTCACTGTGCTCTGACGGGGCTTATGTGTCTCAAAAAAATGTCGGATAAGTTTGCAAAAGAAGCCGAACGGCTTCTTGAAAAAGCAAAAAACGAAACCGAACGGAAAAATCTTTTGCGCATTGCCGAAACGGCAAAGCGCGTTCCTTGGAATCCGCCGCAGAACTTTTACGAAGGACTGGAAACACTTGCCTTTATGCGCAAGGCGCTCGGAAGCCTTGAAGGATACGGCTACAATTCGATGGGACGCCCCGATATTTTGCTTTTTCCTCTTCTCGAAAAATCACGGGAGACGGGCGAGAGCGAAGAAGAGCTTTACGACCTTCTTTGCCGCTTCCTTTTAATATGGGATTGTCCGGTCGACCGAGATAAGATCATGGCGGGATATGGCGATTACGAATACGAGAATTCCGTCTCGATCGGCGGGGTCGATCGAGACGGCAACGAGGTCTTTAACGACATTGACCGCATGCTTTTGCGTGCGGCGGTGGAATTGAATCTTTTGTACCCGAAAATTATGTGCCGTTTCGGCTCGGGCTCTTCCGAAGAATATCTGAGAGCGATCACCGCGCCTCTTATGCACGGCAAAAACATTTTACTTTTCGAAAACGACGATGTGATGATCCCCGCCAAAACGGCGGCGGGCTACGCGCTTGACGATGCACGCGACTACATTGTTTCGGGTTGTTGGGATGCGACGATCGGCGATTTAAATAAGGACAACGGAGGCGAATATTTGAATCTTTTGCGCGTTATGGAATGGAGCGTTCATATGCCGCAGGATAAGCTTTCGGAAAACGCGCTTTCCTTCAAACCGCTTTTCGACGCGCAAAGCTTCGAAGAGGTCTATTCGATTTTTCTTCACAACACCGAGCTTTTGATCCGGCAAAAAGCCGCGCTTTCCTTTGCGCTCGGAAAGCATTGGAAAGAAATTTCGCCGCTTTGTCTTACCTCGGCGCTCATGCGGAATCCGTTGAAAAACCGACGGGATATTTCAAACGGCGGAACGGGATACGCGCGGGAAACGATGAATTTCTGCGGCTTCCCCGATGTGATCGACTCGCTTTCCGCCATAAAAAAGATGTGCTTTGAGGATAAAACGCTGACGCTTGTCGAACTGATACGGCAATGCAAGCTCGATTTTCCCGACGAGGCGCTTCGCATGCGGCTCACAAGGTGTCCGTCCTTCGGAGACGGCTCACCCGAGTCCTGCACACTTGCGGCAAGGCTGAACGCCGATCTGTATAGGCTGACCCGTTCTCTTCCCACGCTTTTCGGCGGGGAGTATTCGATCGGATATTTTATGTATACCGAGGTTTTGCACTGGGGCAAAAAGATTGCCGCCACGCCCAACGGACGAAAAAGCGGATATTATATCGCGCACGGAATCACGCCCACCCGCCTTAAAGAGATTCGCTCCGTGACCGACGTTTTGCGCTCGGTAAAGGCAATGAAGCTGCAAAACTGCGCGGCAAATTCAATACTGAACGTCATGCTTCCCGCAGCAAAGCTTACGGAGGAACAGCTTGCGGGCTTTGTCCGTGCCTGCGCTCTTTGCGGAGTCGAGGCGATTCAGGTGAACTGTGTAAACCGTGAGGAGCTTTTGGCGGCGCAAAAGGAACCCGACCGGTACCGTCATATCTTGGTGCGTGTCACCGGCTTTTCCTGTCCCTTTGTTTCGCTCTCGGAGGAGTGGCAAAAAGAAGTTCTGTCACGCAATTACTACGAATCCTGAAAAACCCCCTCCGAAGGCAGCTTCGGAGGGGGTTAACGTTCTTTGAACCGCCCTTTTTAAACGGTAAGCAGAGTACAGCTTTTCGCGGTCTCGACCGAAAAACGCCCCGTTTTTGCCGGGACAAGATAGGCGTCCCCTTTTCGGAAGGGGTATTCGATTCCGTTATGACGGAACGCGCCTTCGCCCTCGAGGCAGAGGAAAAAGCGCATGTTTTCGCCGTCAAACGAATACGCTGTATCGGAAAGCGTAAGGCGCTCGGTCTCAAAATATTTGCAGCGGCAAAGGCGCTCGCGGGACATTTTTTCGGTTTTTTCGAGCATCTCGGGCGTGTTTTTGCCGTGCGGAAGCGTGCTGTCGAGAACCGCCAGCGCTTCTTTGATGTGCAAAGGACGCGTCTTTCCGTCTTTATCGCGGCGGTCATAATCGTAGAGGCGATAGGTCGTGTTGGAATTCTGCTGCACCTCGGCGATCAAGATTCCGTCGCCGATGGCGTGAACCAGCCCCGCGGGAATGAAAAACACATCGCCCTTATGCACCTTTTTTCGTTTGAGATACGGCTCGAGCTGTCCGCTCTCGGCGGCCTTGCCCAGCGTTTCCTTGTTGATGTTTTCGATTCCGTATACCAGCTCCGCGCCCTCTTTTGCGTCGAGAACATACCACATTTCGGTCTTTCCTGCGGGAAGACCCGCCGCGTGTGCCGCTTCGTCGTTCGGATGCACCTGGACCGAAAGGCGGTCATGTGCGTCGATGAGCTTTATAAGAAGCGGGAACGGCTCGGGAAAAAGTCCCGTTTCGGAAAGTGTTTTGCCCGCCAAAGGTCCGTTCTCAATGCGGTTTTCACCGTCCTGCCGAAGGGCGAGAACCCACGCCTCGGCAATCTTCTGTCCCCGTGTGCCTTTGCCGTATTCCTCCGACAGGCGCGTTCCGCCCCATAAAATATCTTTCAGTACCGATTGAAGCCTTAAAGGATACATAATTCTCTCCTCCTGTTTTCCGACATCATTATACGGCAATTTTTCCGTACTGTCAACCGATGTGCGAAATTTGTGCCGGAAAGCGTCGCCTTTTGCCGATAATTTATGGGAAAAACGTTTTTTTGCTTGACTTTGGAACGTTTCTATAGTATCCTATATGTAAGAGCAAACGAATAATTACGGGAATGCACCGCTCTGCTTTTTCGCAAAAATCCCCGTAAATCTTTAAAAATTCCGGAGCCTTTTCCGGAACTTTTTGTCACTTTATCCGTCTTACAAGGTACACCGCGGAAATATCTTCCGCATACCGAGTAAAAAACCTTTTTTGTCAGGAGAGAGTAATGCGTTTTTTACATAGATCCGAGCCGAAAGCTCCTTCGGAAACGCCGAAGAAAAAAAGCTTTTCCCTCTTCAGCAAACGGGATCCGAACAAAGTTCGTCAATTCAGCGAAGACAAGCGCGCAAAGCGCGCTTCGCGGCTGTTTTTACTGCCCAGTTTTTTGGGCATTCTCGTCTTTTTCGCCGCCCCGTTTCTTGTTATCATCGCCTATTCGGTGGTGAGCGACCCCGTCAACATGGAGTTTGTCGGGTTCCAAAATTTTATAACCGTCTGGAAAAACGCGGCTTTCCGTCAGGCGGCGGGGAACACACTGCGCATTTCGCTCTTGTCGGTTCCGCTTGCCGTGGTGATCCCGCTTCTTCTTGCGATTGCACTTGAGCAGGACATCCCGATGAAAAGCAAGCTTCGAACCTTCTTTTTGAGTCCGATGATGGTGCCGGTCGCCTCGGTCGTTTTGATCTGGCAGGTCGTTTTCCATCACGACGGCGTACTGAGCAATATCGTCTCGCTCATGGGCGGACAGCCGGTCGACTGGCTGAAGAGCGATTTCAGCATTTACATTGTCGTTCTGCTTTTTCTGTGGAAAAACATCGGCTACAACATGATCCTTTTCATGGCGGCGATCGGCAATATTCCGAGATACCCCATCGAAGCCGCCGAGGTCGACGGTGCGGGCAATGTGCGCATTTTCTTTTCCATCAAACTGCGCTACCTTTCTCCCTCGATCCTGTTCGTCCTGATCATTTCGCTGATCAACTCCTTTAAGGTCTTCCGTGAGATCTATCTACTCACCGGAAATTACCCGTATCAAAGTCTTTATACGCTTCAGCACTTCATGAACAACATGTTCCGCAAATTCGATTATCAAAAGCTTTCCGCCGCGTCGATGATCATGTTTGCCGTCATGGTGGCGATCGTCGGAGTCCTTTTCATTGTCGAGGACAAATTCGGAAGGGATGTGGAACAGTGATGCGAAAGAACAATCTCACTCCCCTGCAGCGCGTCCGGCGCTATACGGCGCGAACCGTTCTGTTCGTTTTGGTTGCCGCGTTTGCTCTGCTTTTCCTGTTCCCGACCGTTTTTACCATAACGAATTCCTTTATGTCCGAGTCGGAGATCAGCGCAAATTACGGCGCGATCTTTGCCGAGAGCACATCGGGCGGGAAAGCCTACATATCCGAGAAAGTCAATTTAAAGCTCATCCCCGATATGGTGACCTTCAGTCAGTACTACACCGTACTGTTCAAAAGCCCCGATTACCTTTTGAAGTTTTGGAACGCCGTAATTTTGGTTTTGCCGATCGTGGTGTTTCAGGTGCTGGTCGCCTGTCTTGCCTCCTACGGCTTCGCCCGTTATAAGGGAAAAGGACGAGAGCTTTTATTCTTCGCCTACATCGTCCTTATGTTTATGCCCTATCAGGTAACGTTGGTTCCGAACTATCTTGTGTCGAAATTTCTCGGAATTTTGGAGACCCGCTGGGCGGTTATCTTACCCGGTATCTTCTCGCCGTTTGCGGTCTTTCTTTTGACCAAAAGCATGCGGCGCATTCCGCAAAGCATCATTGAGGCGGCGCGCCTTGACGGCGCGGGCGAATGGCAGATCTGTACGCGCATTTGCATTCCGGCTTGCCGAAGCTCGCTGTTCTCGGTCATCATGCTGGTCTTTATCGATTACTGGAACATGGTCGAGCAATTTTTGGTCTTGCTTACCGATCCGGAAAAAATGCCGCTTTCGGTCTTTCTTTCCGAAATCAACACAGGCGAGATCAGCCTTGCTTTTGCCGTAGCGGTCATTTACATGATCCCGTCGCTTCTTTTGTTCCTTTACGGTGAGGATTATCTCGTAGAGGGAATTTCAAGTTCCGGCGGATTGAAAGACTGATTTTTTGCAAGCCTTCAGAGTCAGAAAGGATATTACAAAATATGAACAACGAAGCTCAGAACAAACGCCGCGGTTGGGTTAAAAATGCCACCATTATTTTTCTTGCGGTTATGTTGGTCTTAACTTTCTTTTCCAATACCATACTCAACTGGTCTCTTCCCGAAGTATCGGGACAATATGCCGGTTACGGTCAGATCAAAACCAGTATCACCGGAAGCGGCACGGTCAAGGCAAACATGACCTATTCCATCACCTCCAAGGACGCGCGCGAGGTCAAAGAGGTGCTGGTGAAAAAAGGCGATCACGTCGAGGCGGGTCAGTCGCTCATTCTGCTTGAGGATTTCGAAAACGCCGATCTTACCGCGGCGGAGGATTCGCTCAAGGATATGGAATACAATTATGAGGTAAAGCTCGTCAACCACAACAATTCCGACAGCAACACCGAAATAAACGATCTTCGCGAACAGCTCGCCGCGCTTCGCAAGGAAAAGGAAAAAGCCGATTCGCTCGACCGTCAGATCACGGGCGCCGAGGAAATCGTTAAAATTTATGACTCGGATTACAAACGCTACACCAATAGCGTAGCCAACCTCGAAAAAACCGTGAGCGAGCTCACAAACGGCGATGCGGCAAATTCCGCCGAGCTTGCCGAAAAGATCGCAGCTTATGAAGCGGCGGCGCAAAATCTTGCCGACGCAAAAACCGCGCTTGAAACGGCAAACAACATATACAATGAAATTTCCGACGAATCCGATACGTCCTATGCGGCGGCAAAAAGCGCTTACGACGCGGCAAAGAAGGCCTACGACAGCGCCGTACAGGAGCTTGCTTATCTCGAGGAAGATTACCAGACTGCCATAAAGGATTCCTCCGATTACGGCAGCACACAGGCAAGTCTTGCCTCCGCAAGCGCGGCTCTTTCCTCCGCAAAGGATGCCCGTGACACCGCACAGTCGAAGCTTACCAACGCCGAGAGCACACTGAAAAATCGCTATCCCGGCAATATTGATTCGGACAACGAATACAAAACGGTCCAAAATGCACAGACGCAGTATCTTTCGGCAAAGAAAGCCTATGAGGACGCGCTCAAGACCGGCGACAGCGCGCTTATCGCACAGACAAAAGCGGCTCTCGACGCGCTTACCGATTACACGGCGGTTCTTTCCGCATGGGACGAATACCTCACGGCAAAGAGCCGCTATGCCGCCGCCGTCGACGCCGTGAGCGCCGCACAGGCTCGTTACGATGCCATCAGCAAAGCGGCGGGCAGCACCACGAACGTCACCGACAAAGAGCTTGCCTCCATGCTCCGCAACATCGAGCAGAAGCGCACCGCGCTTGTCGAGCTGAAGACCGAGCTCAATACCGCACAAAAAAACTTTGAGGAGGCTTCCTCGCGCGACGGGCGGCTGCAGGCAGCCAAAGCCGATAAAACGACGGCTCAGCGCAGCGTGAACGAATGGGAACGCAAGAGCGCACAATTGAAAAACGAGATGGACAAAATGGTTTCGAACGAGACCAAAGCCGTCAAAAACGATTTAAAAAGCGAACAGCAAAAGCAGTCCGCCGTAAAAGAACAGCTCGATTCCGCACAAACAAAGCTTGATTCCTTGAAAGCGGATATGCCCAAAACACCCGAACAGCTGGGAGAAGAGATCAAAACCGCACAAAAGCAGTTGACTACCCTTGTCACCAACAACTCGAAGGCGGATTCGCTCTTCGCGCTTGAAATTCAGAAGGATCAGGAAGCCATCGAAAAACAGCGCGAAAAAGTGGAAAAATTAAAGGAAAAGACCTATACGGGCGAGATCACCGCTAAAGTTACGGGTACGATCTCGAACCTCAACTGCGTTGCCGGTCAGAAAGTCGACGCGGGCAGCTCCTACGGCGAGATCGAAGTGGACGGCAAGGGCTACACCATGGAAATTTCGGTCACCAACGAACAGGCGGCAAGCGTCCATGTGGGCGATCGCTGCTCGATCACCGATTATTACTGGGGGCCCGAAGTCAAAATGACCGTCGCCTCCATCAAACCCGACACTTCAAATCCCGGCAAGGGCAAGATACTGGAGATCGAGATCGACGGCGAAGTCTCGGAGGGACAGACCTTAAACCTTTCGATCGGCGACCGTCAGACCTCATATGACCTTGTTGTTCCCAACAGCGCCATCCGTGAGGATTCAAACGGAAAGTACATTCTCATTGCAAGCGTCAAGAGCACGCCTCTCGGCAACCGTTACATCGCAAAGCGTGTGAACGTAACCGTTATTAAAAAGGATAACCTCAACTCCGCCGTCGACGCGGGCACCGAATACGGCTATGAATACGTCATCACAAGCTCGACGGCTCCTGTCGAGGAAGGCTCGCAAGTTCGCCTTGCCAAGAGCTGACCGCGGCGAAGAGGTGAGACATGAATCTGAAAAAATATAAAAAACTTCTGATCGTCGGTCTTATCGTCTCGGGCTTCTCGCTTCTTCTTGTCGGCATTTTCTTTCTGATTCTTCACGGGATCGGTTCGGGACTTGTCGACGGAAGAGCGCGGGAGCGCTTCGAGCGCGGCGATCTTCGCTACACGCAGGTCTCCTGCTTCTTAAGCGAGGACATCAATCTTTCGGCATCGCGCATGCGCTATTTGGACGCCGACATTGAAAAGGCGCTCACGACCGATTCCTACGGTGCGCCCGACGGTGCGCGCGTGTTTTTGAGCGCATACAGCAGTGAGCGGAATTTTCATTATGCGGGCAAAAAGGGAAGTGCCGACGCGGTCCGCACCTTTTGCGTCGGCGGCGATTTCTTCTACTTTCATCCGATCCAAATGTACTCGGGATGGTATTTCACGGGCGATGAACTGATGGAAACGGGCGTCATACTCGATGAGAATCTTGCATGGCAGCTCTTCGGCGCACTGGATGTTTCGGGTATGTCGGTCGAGGTCGGCGGTATCCACTGCACGGTGCTCGGCGTGACAAAGGGACCCGAGGGAAAACCCGAAAAAAAAGAATACGGAAGCGCGCCGACCGCCTATATTCCCTATGCGCTGGCGTCGCGCCTTTCGACGGAAGAAATTCCTGTTACGCGGTATGAAGCCGTTCTTCCCGACCCCGTAGACGGTTACGGCATGAAGCTTTTTCGGAATACTTTGAATCTTAAGGAAGGAGAGTATCATTATGTAGAAAACACAAACCGCTATTCGGCACTTTCGGTGGTGAAAGGGCTGAAGAACACGAAAGACCGTATTCTTCGCACCGACAATATCGTTTATCCTTACTGGGAAAACGCCGCTCGTCTTGCGGACAATCGGGCGCATTATATCGGGATCCTTCTCGTGATCTTTATTCTGCCGCCGATTTTGTACCTGCTCTTTTGGATCGTCTTGCTGTTTAACCGCAAAGAAATCCTTGTAAAGGGCGCGGTTCACCATGTTTCCGATGCTTATACGACAATCCGAAAAAAAATACGACAGAAGAAGGAGAAGAAAGCATGACACAAAAAATGAAAAAGGGGCTGTCCCTACTGCTCGCAGGCGCGACGGTGTTCACCCTTTCCTCTTGTGCAAAGGGCGGCGAAATGTCGCAAAAAGAACTGGAGCAAAAGCGCGCGGCAAAGCTTATGAAGCTTTCGAACGTTTACTCCATGCAGTACTTAAAAACCGACAAGGATGCCGGCTCAAACAATTCGATCGAGCGCGTTACGGCGGTTGACGGACAGTACTACTTTACATCATATTACTGGAAGGAGATCAAGGGCGCGACCGAGGATGAAACGACCTATGAGAACGGTTACAGCCTGATGAAGCTAAACGAAGAAAACGGCTCGATCGATGTTGTCCGTATCTTCAAAAACAGCAACAATTACGACGAAGCCAATTCCACCGCGGACTACGATTCGGTAAATGCCATTCTTCCGATGAAGGACGGCTCGGTATGGTATATGTACAGCAGAAGCCATTCCGACTGGTCGGATGAGGAAAACAATATTTACGAAAGCACGATCGACCTCGTTCACGAGGACAGCACCGGCTCCGAAATCACCCGTGTTAACGTCGACACTCTTTTTGATGATGAAGATAATAAGTATGTAGACAACATGTTTGTCGATAAGGCGGGCAACCTTGCACTTCAGACCTACAATAAAATCTTTGTCGTGGACGGCGAAGGCAAGCTTATCAAAAAGGTCGAAATGTTCGGCGAAAACGACAATCAGTACGTAAACAGCATCACCGCGACCCCCGAAGGCGAAATTTTGGCTTTGGTGGTTACCTACGGCGAAAACGATTCCTCCCGCATGCTCAAGAAATTGGATCTTGACACGGGCAAATTCGAAGATCTTTTCGACTGCAAGGATTATGCCGATCTGTATACGTTCTATGCGGGCGAAAACAACACGATCTATTACACCACCACATCGGGTATTCAGGAATTAAACCTCTCGACCGGTGAAAACAAGGAGGTTTTAAATTACATCAATTCCGACATCAACGGCAACCGCGCCAACATTACGGGTTATATCGGAAATAAGCGTTTTATCTGCACCGAATACGACTCGAAATACGAAAATCAGAGAACGGCGATCCTCACGCCCGTATCCGACGGCGACGCGGTGGAAAAATACGTTCTGGACTTTGCCGCCGTATATCTTAATTCCAATCTTCAGGACGCGATCATCGACTTTAACAAGCAAAACACCGATTACCGTATCCGCTTCATCGATTATTCGAAATACAACAGCGACAATGACTGGGAAGCCGGTACGACCAAGCTGAACAACGACATTATCTCGGGCAATATTCCCGATATGTTCAGCCTGGAAGGACTTCCGCTTGAAAATTACGTTTCGAAGAACCTTATTGCCGATCTGAAAAAGTATATGGATTCGGATGCGGATTTCAATCCTGCCGATTATTACGAAAACATCCTGAACGCGACAGCACAGGACGGCAAGATCTACAGTATCATCACCTCGTACTATCTCAACTGCCTCATTTCCGCCAAAGATTATTTCGGCGGAAAGACCACCATTTCCATGCAGGACTTTCTGAATGTCCGCAAGCAAAACCCCGATTCGATGGTATTTGCTCCCTCCAACACGAGAAGCGATCTTTTGACGGGTTATGCCGGCGGCTACATTATACTCAACGAATTCCTGAAGGCAAACGGCGGATACGGCGCGTTCGACTCCGACGATTTTGCGGGATGGCTTGAAATTGTCAAGGAATTTCCCGAGGAGGTTGACTGGGATGAATATCAGAATCTGATGGACAGCGGTAACGGCGACGGCGAACGTGAAATGTATCAGAGCGGCAAGGTCCTGTTCGCAATGCAGAACATCAGCAACTTTAATCAGTTCCGTTATGTTAAGCGCACCTACGGTCAGGATTATGTCCTGACGGGCTTCCCCGCGCCCGAGGGCGGCGGAAGCGGCGTTGCCATCAATCCCTCGATGGAGGTTGCCGTTTCGGCAAAATCGCCTTTCCGTGAGGAATCGTGGAGCTTTATCAAGTACCTTTTGAGCAAAGATTATCAGGAGCAGGGCTACGGTCTTTCGATCCGCAAGGACGTTATGGAAGACAAAATTGCCGCTGCGTTGAATCCCGATGAGGATTACGGCTGGGAGCGCGGCACTATCGACGGAAGCCGCATTGCCTATGATGACGCGGGTGCCGTACCCGAGACGGAAGCGGTTGAGGAGACGGCAGATACAGACGATGCGACCGATGCGGTCGACGAGACTGCCGATACGGTCGATACCGCCGACGAAAAGGTCCTTGCAACCGATGATGTCGCTATCGACGGCGACATTTCCATCGATGACGGCTTTATCCCCTACGCGGGCGATATGTCCGAGAAAGAAGCTCTCAAGACCACGCAGAAGGATATCGACAAGATTCTCGCCATGATCAACGCCGCCGATACGGTCGTTCGAACAAACAAAGAGGTCAACAAAATTATCGAAGAGGAGACCGGCGCTTTCTTCTCCGGTAAGAAGTCGGCAAAGGATGTTTGCTCGATCATCCAAAGCCGCGTATCGGTATACGTTACCGAGGATAAGTAAAATCAAAATAATCCCGCCGCAATTTGCGGCGGGATTTATTTTCGTAAAGGACTTTTTCTTTTTTAATTAGGGGCGGCGAAAAGCGTTTGTTCCGCACGAAGCGAATTTTGCAAGTGTAAATGCCGAAGGCAACCGGACTCTTACAGCTGAAAAAAGCGGGGCTTTCGCCCCGCTTTTTTGAATTTCTTTATCGGTTATACAACCAGGAAGAACTTAACAAGGAAGATCGCCGAGATGACGTAGGTCAGCGGCGAAATTTCTTTTCTTCTGCCGGTAAACAGGCAAATGATCGTGTACGAGATCATGCCGATACCGATGGCATGTCCGATCGAACCCGAGACCGGCATGGCGATGAGCATGAGGAATACCGGGAAGGTCTGGGCAATGTCGTCAAATTGAATGTTGCGCAGTCCGCCGAGCATCAGAAGTCCCACGTAAATGAGCGCCGAAGAGGTTGCGGCGGCGGGGATAATGGCGGCGATCGGAGCAAGGAAGATGCAGGCAAGGAACAAAAGACCCGTCGTCAGCGCGGTGAGACCGGTTCTTCCGCCGACCTCGACGCCCGAAGCCGATTCGACAAAGGTCGTGACCGTCGAAGTACCCGTGACCGAGCCGACGACCGTGCCGACCGCATCGGAAAGGAGCGCTTCGCGCATGTTGGGCATGCTGCCGTTTTTATCGAGCATACCGGCGCGCGATGCCGTACCGACCAGCGTTCCGATGGTGTCGAACATGTCGATGATACAGAAGGTGAGAACAAGTGTTATAATAGTGAACCAACCGATCTGCACGAATCCCGCAAAATCCAGCTTAAAGAGCGTAGCGTTGGCAAGATCGGCAAAAGGAGGAATAAACGAAGCGCCCTTTAACGAAGCAAAGGGGTTGGTGTGCAAAAAGATCGCTTCGCCCGCCCAGTAAAGAACAGAGGCGCCGAGCATACCGAACAGAACCGAACCCGTTACCTTGTGATGAGCAAGAATGATGATGAGAAACAGTCCGAAAAATGCCGTAACGACCGTGAGGATCATCTGCGCGTAACCGCTTCCCATGCTCTCTTTGGCAAAAGAAGGGGTAAGCGAGCCGAAAAAGTCGCGCATCATGTAGAAAGCGCCGCCCTTTTCGGAATAAATGCCGGCGTTCGAGCCGAAGCCGATGTTCAAAAGCATAAGACCGATGGCGGGCGCGATACCGATTCGCACGCCGAAGGGAATGGCGGTGACGATCTTTTCGCGGATCTTAAAGACCGAGAGGACCGTAAAGAGGATGCCCTCGATGAAAATGATGACCAGCGCCGAACGGAAAGATTCGAGATAGGTCATGCCCGTGACGGCGACAATGTTCGAAACGACCAGGGCAAAGAAGGAGTTGAGTCCCATACCGGGCGCCATGGCGAAAGGCTTGTTGGCAAGAAACGCCATCAGAACCGTTCCGATCGCGGAGGAGATGCAGGTGGCGAGGAAAACGGCGTTCCAAAGTCCGCTTTCATTTTGCTGACCGAAGTCGGTTAAAAGATTCGGATTCAGCGCGATGATGTACGCCATCGTCATAAAAGTGGTGAGTCCCGCGAAAATTTCTTTCCGCACCGTTGTGTTGTTTGCTTTCAGCTTGAACAGTTGTTCCATAATGATGGATCCTTTCTGTAATTTTTCCGCGCACGCGGGAAAAGGGCGCACGAACAAAACCCGTCGGCGCTCCGACCGGTTCTTTTCGAATACCCTGAGAGAAAAGAAAAAGCGCCGTGCGTGCCGACGCAAAATCTTTCCGAAATTATTCTATCACAGTTGTCGAAAAAAAGCAAGAGTAAAAAGTGTTTATGGAATATTTCGGCATAAAAAGCGAGAAAAAAGAAGAAAAAGAAAGAAAAAGGACGCCGAGGGAGTCCTTTTTTCTTGATTGTATTACCGCATATCTCGGCGCTTATCCGAATACGATCTTGGTTACATATCCGTTTTTTTCATATGCGCTTGCACGCAAAACATATTGCGGTATGACGAGCGCATTCCCGTCGGGATCGGTCGCCTTGATCTCGGTATAATAGCGATAGTGACGGTGACCGCAGAAAATGCCGCCGATAATGTCGCCGTTTTGCGTGATGAGCGAATAGACCGCCTTGGACGCTTCGGTCTCGTTCGGGCGGTTTATGCCGCCGATGTGCGCCGAATCGTAGAAGTTATAAGTTACCTTGTCGGAGGAGGCGTCTCGGCAAAGGCTCGGAACAGCCGTGTCTTCGGGATTCCCCGTGGCGAGCGGTTCATGCTGGAACAAAAGCACGGTATAACCGTTCTTGCGCGCAAGAGCAAGGTCGGCGCTGAGCTTTTCAACTTGTCCCTCCCAATAACGCGACGAACCGTTGTCTGTTTGAATGCACAAAACGCTGTCGGAAACAAGACGCGATGTATAGAAAATATCGTGTGCGCGATAGCTTTGATTCAAGCTTTGCCGCTCGGAAAGAGGTTTTGCGTCGGGAAAGCCCGATTCCATATTGCGCGTCACGTCGTGCCCGCCGAGGGCGAACAGCCCGTCGGGATACGGGTCGCACAGAATTTCTTTCATGGTGTCGAGCGCGCCGAACGAAAGATAGTCGATGATATCGCCGGTCACGATAAGAGCGTCGTAATGTGCGGCGAAATCAAATGCCCGCTTTGCGCTTTCAACCGATGCGCCGCCGCGCAGCCAATAACGGGTCTTGTCGGTGAACTGCACCTCGGGGTCGTATTTGTCCTTTTCGTTCAGAACATTAAGATGAGTGTCGGTCACAACGCCGATTGTGACGGGAGCACATTTTTTCCCCTTGGGCACGATGTGAATTTCGCCGACGACAACGCCGCTGTTTGTTGTGTACACCACTTTCCCCTTGCGGAATTCTTCTTCGGCAGAATGCTCCGAGCCGTAACGGTATTCGCGCGGCGCTTCGGCTTCGGAAAAAGACGAAAATGCGGAAAGAGGAGGAAACGGAACAGGCGAAGCTTTTGCGTTTTTTTCATGGGCAGGCAGGGGGCGGTCGCCTTTTACGACGCGTATCGTCCCTTTTCCGTCGTCCTCCCACATAAATCCTTTGTCGGGCGGCGGCAAAAGGTCGACGGTAAAGCCCGGAATTTCTTTGCTGTTTCGGGTGATATACGGCTTCTCGCCGAAGATATGCAGCGTATATCTTCCCCCGCGCGGGATCGTGAGAATAAAGTCGGTGGCGGAGGAGGAATAATAGGCGGTTTTTTTATCGTCGTGTACGGCGCAGCAAAGACAGTGCGTTTTTCCGTAACCGAAGTTTATGTCTTCGGTGCGGTCGGTCGCGAATTTTCCGTTTTCGGGGAGAGCCGTTACGGAAAAAACTTCGCCGTGCGGACCTTTCATGCGCGGAAGTACCAAAAGAATCGGTTCACCGTTGGTCGAAAAGGCGGAAAGAAGCGTCTTTTTTTCGGATTCCAAGCACCGTACCGCCGCGACCGCTTCGTTCCAGCTGTGTACGCGTACAAGATCGATCTGCAGTGTGTGATTCACGGGACTGTCAAACAAAAAAGCCTCCGCTCCCGTTTCTTTTGCGGCAAGACAATTGGCGGGAAGATCGTCGATCATGAGATCAATGTGTTCGCTTCGACACGCCGATCCTTTGTCAAGGGTGCAAACAAGCTTGTCGTATTCGATCCCGCCACGGCGCAGTTCTTCGCGCGTTGCGGCATACGGGTCGGTGTAAAAATCGGGTGTTCGCCCTGTGATAATGACAATGCGGTGTCCCATTTTGCGAAGCGCCGCCACACCTTGAGCCGCATCCGCCTTGAATGGCGTGGCGGGAACTTTTGCGTCACAGTATTTTTTCAGAAATTCCGTCTCGCGCTTCTTCCATTCAGCGGGAAGATTGCTGTAGGAAATGCCGCGGCGGTCCAATTCTTCTTCGCTGATCCCGAAAAATTCCGCGGTGAAGGGACGGAAATAGCTGTATGTGTCGGTTAAGGTATCATCAATGTCGACGGCAATATTCATGGGACAAACTCCTTTTCGATCGGGTATATGCCGATTATAGCATATACGGGGCGGGAAATCAACCTTTTTCGGAATGCTTCGGCGAGCGGGTAAAGAAAGATTACGGAAGCAAAAACAAGCATGCCGACTGATGGGAAAACCAAAAGCCGGCATGTATTTCATTGATTCATTTTATCTGCCGTTGCACAATCTTTTACCGTCAGCTCCACCCACCCGGGGACAAATCCGCTGCGCAATGCATTTTTGACAGAGCGGAGATTGGACCATGCGCAGCAATAAAAGGGAACTTTTCCCCTTGCCAATATTTCGGCGGCAAGGTTGCTTGTCAGCGCGGAAGCGATTCCGCATCTTCGATATTCGGGCAAAACGTCCACTCCGATTTGCCACATGCTGTCGCAATCCGCCGAACAAGCCGCAAGTCCGATCAGCTTCTCACCGTCGTAGGCGCCGAAGCCCAAAATATCCAATTCCTTTCGTTCTTCGCACAGCGCATTGCTCCAAGTCGGGAGATATAAATCCCGAAAATCCTTTTGCTCCAACAGTTTAAGCGGATAAGCGCAGGATATTCTCTTCAGAAGACGAACATTCGGAAGAAAATATTCCGCCATAAAGCAAACGCGGTATCCATGCTCTTTCATTCTCTCATCCAGCCAAAGTATATTGGGAGTCTCAAAACAATGATAAAATTCAAACTTGCCCAAATAGGTTTCGACGATTTCCCTGCATTCGTCCCGCACGGAAGCCACGATATTGCTTCCGTATGACACCAAATTACACGCAATGGGCTCTTTGTAATACTTTCGCGCCAACGGTCCGATTTCGGATCGGACCAGCACGTTGGTGTTCCGAGTAAAATCGGAACTCTGTGCATGAATGTCCAATGCCGATTGCCGCAACGCTATATCCAATATTTCTTGGTTTGTCATAATGTTCTCCTGTTCCGAGTGCGAGGCACGATTTTTCGGTGTGGTAATGGAAATGTATGAGTACAGAGCGGCGAACAGCCGAAAAGGTATACGCGGCAAGACTTTTCGCTCACGCAAACGGGATTGCGGTTCGCTGCGCTCGCCGTGGTATCTTAACTGCCGCAAGAAAATATGCTTGCCTGAAAAGCGAATATCATGCGAAGCAATACACTTGCCGCAAAAAGTGAATATAACGGAAAAAAGCACTTGCAATCGCAAGTGCTTTTCTTGGTGGGGGAAGGTGGATTCGGACCACCGAAGTCAGTGACAACAGATTTACAGTCTGCCCCCTTTGGCCGCTCGGGAATTCCCCCAAAAACATCCCCGAATGAACGGGAACCATGGAGCTGGTGAAGGGAGTCGAACCCCCAACCTGCTGATTACAAATCAGCTGCTCTGCCATTGAGCCACACCAGCGCATTTAAAAATGCTTGGCTTGTTCGCTCGGAACGTGTACTATTATATCAGAACCGATAGGGTTTGTCAAGGGCTTTTTTGATTTTTTTCAAAATAAATTTTTTCTTTTTAAAGGCTTCGTTTCGGAGTGAAAAATGGCTCGGCGCAGACTTTCAAGATTTACGATTCGGTATCGGAGAAAGCGCGGAGAGCCGCATATTGTTCGCGAAAAGCGCGCGGCGATATCCCGACCTTCTTCTTGAAAAAGCGGCTGAAATATGCTTCGTTTTCGAACCCGAGGATCTCTGCTGTGCGAGAGATCGACAGATTTCCGTCCCGAAGCAATTGCTTTGCCTCGTCGATGATGAGGGAGGCACGGTATGCACACGGACTTTCACCCGAATACTCTTTAAACAGCTTGCGAAAATAAGCGCTGCTGACATGGCACATGGAAGCGATGCTTTCAACGGACAGAGCGCTTTTCGGATTTTTTCGGATCAATTCGATCCCTTTTTCGATTGAGAAAAAACGGCGGTTGAAAATGCGCATGGAAGACTCGCCCATTGCGGACAAGAGAGCATATATGTCGGATCGAAGCGCACAGGGCGAACGAAGCGGGGCTTCATAGTCCCGAACGATTTTTTCCGCAATTTCGGTCAGCAAAAAGAAATTGACATCGGGCACGAGAAAAGGAGAGGTGCCGAACGACAGAGACTCTTTGTCACAAAAGGTGCGAAATTCAATTAAATATGCATCCGGAAAGGCAAGATCGGCACGCAGATTGAGCACATTGTATTTTGCACCCTCCGGAAGGCATATTACGCTTCCCTGAGGAGCAAAAAAAGAAAGACCGTCTTGCGAAAAATACCGCCCCGTCGCGCCGTGGAGCAACAGAATCCCGGTTGCGGCGCGAGGGTGATTCATGCGGAACAGGGCGTCGGGAGTCCACTTTTGTCGCTCGGCATAAAGGCTTGTGATATTAAAATCGGTTCGATACAGTTCGGAGAAAGAGGAAAGGGTTCTCATTGCGTTTGTGCCCGTGCAAAAGACAGGCTTCCCTTTTATCTTGTTTTTATCCAGTATAACACGTCCCGTTCGGGTTGTCAACAATGTTTCGAAAAGTGCAAGCATTATGAGCGAAACGGATATGGATTTGTCCCGAAAATACCCTATAATGGTGCTATACCCACTTGAAAGGATGCGTGATGAAATGAACAACGAAAAGAGCAAGTTTGATATTCGATTTAATACCGAAAACGGCGGCGTGGATTCCATGATCTTTCGCGACGACCCGCAACAAATGAATTGGATGGGGATTCGAAACACATGGGGAACGGTGAAAGACGCAACGGTTGTGTCTGTCGAATGTGAGGAAAATTCGGTTTGTGCCGTATACGAAACGCCCCACCTTCGCATAACGGTCAATCGTCGGTACGATGAGGAAAAATATCGCGAGAGTTATACGATCCAAAACCGCATTGCGGGCGATGTTTTTTGCAATCGCGGAATGTTCGGAATCTATACGCCGTTTCGCGACGGGTATGCCAACGCGTCGATTTCCATGACGCAACGTTGCCATACGCATATTTGGTGCGGAAGAAATACATCCTATGTTCGCGCCGCCAAAATGGGACCCGCACGTTTCGGGCTCGGACTTGTGCTTACCGAAGGAAGTCTTGATACCTACAGCGTGGATCGGGAACTTACATTAAACGAGTTCGGACACTACATGAGCGAGGATCGCGGTGATTTTATTTTACATCCGAGTCCGTTTCACTTGAAACCCAATGAGTGTATGCGGATTTCATGGGAGATGTTTTGGTATGAGGACGGCTGCTTTGATGAAAAATTAAAAAAATACGATGATATAATACGAATCCGTGCGGAACGCTTTACGGTTTTTACGAACGAGAACATAACGTTTTCGGTATGCGCGAGAGAGGCGGAGGTGTTTCTCGACGGAAATACGATTCCGACAAAATGCGAAGGAGACGAGACGACGGTATGTTTTGCTCCGAAAAGAACGGGCGACCATCTGTTTGTCGTGCGGGTCGGAAAAAAAGAAACCATCGCCCGCTTTTTTGTGCAGATTCCGATTCGTGAACTGATTGAAAAACGAGTTCGCTTTATTATGGAAAAACAGCAGTATCTTGCTCCGAACGATATGCTTAACGGTGCGTTTTTGATTTATGACACCAAGGAAAAGGAACAAGTGTTCGACTATTTGTTTACCGATCATAATGCGTCGCGCGAACGGTTGGTTATGGGACTTTTGGTTGCAAAGTATTTGCAACATGTGCGGGATGAAAAGATGTATGTACGCTTTATGAAATACTATCGTTTTGTCACACGCGAGTTTTACGATGAAAAAACCGGAGAAGTATACAACAATGTCGGAAAACACTCAGAGTTTAAAAGATTATATAACGCTCCGTGGATGTCGGTTTTGGTTTTGGAAATGTATAATCTGACGGGAGATAAGGGGTATCTTGAAAAGATGTTCCGGTTGCTTACGGTGTATTATTCAATCGGAGGAGAACGTTTTTATCCCAACGGGCTTTCGGTATATGAAAGCGTCACGGCGCTGAAAAAAGCGGGAATGGAGCGGGAGGCATCGGAACTTTTGGAAATGTACCGAAAACACGCCGATAATATTCTGAAAAACGGAATCGCTTATCCCGAACATGAAATTAAATACGAACAGACAATCGTGGCTCCCGCAGTGAATATTTTGGCTCAGTTTTATATGTTGACCGAAGAGAAAAAATACTTGGAGGGAGCGCACGAACATTTAAAGGTGTTGGAGCGGTTCAACGGTTCTCAGCCCTCTCATTTTTTAAACGACTAGCCGATTCGCCATTGGGACGGGTATTGGTTCGGAAAAAGAAGAATGTATGCCGATACTTTCCCTCACAGTGCGGCTGTCCATACCTCAAACGCTTTCCTGCACTATGCGGCCGTAACGGGCAACGAAGAATATAAAAAACGCGCCGAAAACAGCGCCGGAAATATTCTTTCGCTTTTTTCAGCGGACGGAAGTGCTTCCTGTGCCTATTTGTATCCGTTTTCGGTAAACGGAATCGGTTGCGAGGCGTATGACGAATATGCAAACGAACAGGACGGATATCTTTACTACCTGATTAAATTTTTCGGCTGCATGGACGATGACAAGTCCAAAAACGAAAGCATACGCTTTTTTTCGAAAGACTCGACCGAATTAAAATAAGAAAAGGGGGAAAAAACAACGAATTTAAAGAATAAAACCGCTTGTTGCGATATGACAAGCGGAAAACTGTTCCCGCAACTGTTGCGTTTCATTCTTCCCGTTATCGCATCCAATCTTCTACAAGCAACTTATAATATGGCGGATACGGTGATTGCCGGCTTGTCAAGCGAACCCAATGCGGTAGGCGCGGTGGGCGGATGTGCAGCCTTTACGGGGTTTGTGATAAACGCTTTTATCGGTTGCAGTGTCGGTTCAAAGGTTATTATGGCGCGTGCGCTTGGGGAACGGGATGATCGAAAGATCGCGGAAACTTTCCGCACCTCTCTGTTTTTGAGTGTGATTCTCGGATTTTTATGCGGCGGGATCGGATTTTGCTTGAGCGGGAAGGTTTTGGCTCTCATGGGAAACCACGGAAGACTTTATGAGCTGGCTTTGACTTATACCCGTATATATTTTTTGGGAACGCCGTTTATTTCCGCTTGTAACTTTTGTTTCGCTTTATTGTACGCTGCCGGAAATACGAAAACGCCCATGGTGTTTCAATCCGTATGCGGTGTTCTCAATGTTTTTTTGAATTTGTTCTTTGTATTGGTTTGCCGTATGTCCGTGGAAGGAGTGGCGTTGGCAACGCTCCTGTCAAATATGCTGTGTGCCGCGGTATCGGTTCTGTATTTGTTTCGAGGAAGAGAATACGGAAAAAAATACGGAGGTTTTGGGATGCATCGTGACGCATTGCTTCAAATCCTGCGCGTCGGACTTCCGGCCGGTATTCAAAGTATGCTTTTTTCTGTCTCACATATGTTGATTCAATCGTCGGTATTGACCGTCAACAACCGTGTTACTCCTGCGGGAAGCGCTTATGATCCGATTGTTAAAGGCGTCAGCGCCTGTACGGGAGTCGAAAGCTTTGTCAATATTGCGGTCGGGGCGGTCGCTCAAGCGGTTATATGCTTTACGGGGCGAAATTACGGATCGCAAAATTTTGTCCGAATCCGAAAAATTCGAAAAGAGTGTTACGGAATCGGAGCGGCGGTTGCCGTTGCGGTTGGTGGTATTCTGATTCTTGCGCGAAAACCTTTTCTTGCTCTGTACGGTGTTCCCTGTACGGACGGTTCCGTACTCGGAAAACTTGCTTACGACGCAGCGGTGTGTCGGATGTTTTTGATGTTTGTACCGTATTTTTTGCTTGCTTTTATGGAGGTGGGAGCCGGTCTGTTACAGGGAATGGGACGCGCCGTTACCGCGGCCGGCATTTCGCTGCTCGGTTCTTGCGTATTTCGTATCCTGTGGATTCTGTTTGTTTTCCCACAAAATGTGTCGTTGTCTTGTATCTTTGTTTCTTTCCCGATCTCATGGCTTTTGACGGCGGCGGCGCACGGATTGTGCTTTTCGAAAATTCTGAAATCGGAGGAAAGAAAAGCGATGTCGGCGGCGCATACATAAAGGAAAGTCCATGCCTATCGGATGCGGGCGAAAACGGCGGCAAAATAAAGAAGGAACTCTTCATGCAGATTTATCCCGACGAAGGGGGCAAAAAAGCGGTGCAAGATTTTTCTTGCACCGCTTTCGTTTCAAATTTATGCGTTTTTATGCGTTCAACCGAAATTTCAAACTGATATCCGCCGCCTTTACGGTGTGCGTCAGCGCTCCGATGGAGATGATGTCGACGCCGGTCTCGGCGACCTTGCGAAGATCACGCCGATCCATATTGCCCGAGGCTTCCAAAAGGGCGCGACCCGCCGTGATCTTTACGCTCTGCGCCATGGCTTCGTCGGTCATGTTATCGAGCATGATAATGTCCGCGCCCGCTTCGAGCGCTTCGTTCAGCTCGTCAAAATTCTCGACCTCCACTTCGATCTTCAGCGTGTGCGGAATCGACTTTCGCGCGTTTCGAATCGCCGCGGCAATACCGCCCGCCGCCGCGATGTGGTTGTCCTTGATCAGAACGCCGTCGGCAAGGTTGAAGCGGTGATTGGTTCCGCCGCCGACGCGGACGGCGTATTTCTCAAGCGCGCGCATACCGGGCGTGGTCTTGCGGGTATCGGCGATCTTCGCTTTCGTTCCCTCTACCATCGCGACGCATTCGGCTGTGCGCTTTGCGACGCCCGACAGGCGCTGCAAAAGGTTGAGCGCCGTGCGTTCGGCGGTGAGAAGCGAACGGGCGTTGCCCGACACATCGGCGATCACATCGCCTTTTTTCACGCGGTCGCCGTCGGAAAAATGAAAGGTCACGCAAACCGTCGGATCAACGGTCAGAAATACTCTTTTCGCCACGGAAAGACCGCAGATCACGGTGTCCTCCTTGGCGATAAAGCGTCCGTGCGCGGTTGCCTCGGCGGGTATGGTGGAAAGAGTCGTAATGTCGCCCGTCCCGATATCCTCTTCGAGCGCAAGTGCGATGATCTTGTCAATTTGCGGATTATAAAGCATTTCCATAAAGTCGTTCTCCTTTAGCAATCGGATTCATCAGTCGGCGCGGCGGTCGGAGCTTTTTTCATCGACCAAAAAGTGAGCTCCCATGCTTTCGGTTCGGCGAATCGCGCCTTCCGCGATCAGAAGAGCCGCGTCGAGCGCACCGAACAGCGCGTAATGCGGTTCCTTGGTGAAATTGGCGTGCAGATAGCGGCGCTTCATATGCACAAGCTCGCGGCGAAGCGCGCAAAGCTCGCCGATACGCCGTTCCGCTCCCGCCTTTTCGGTCATAAGGTGCTTTATCCGCTCCATGTCCTTTGCGACAAGCTCGTCCGAAACATTGTCGGGAAGGTGCGGCGAGAGGGGAAGGGCAAAGGTTTCTTTCGACGGACGGGGCGAACGGTTGATTGCACGCGCCGCACGGTGGCCGAACACAAGACATTCAAGCGTCGAGTTGGAGGCAAGCCGATTGGCTCCGTGTACGCCGGTGCAAGCCGCCTCGCCGCAGACATACAGCCCCGGGACGTTCGTTTCGGCGTCCAGCCCCGTCGCAACGCCGCCCATCATGTAATGCTGGGTGGGATGAACGGGAATATAATTCTTCGGCGGGTAAATGCCCGCTTTTCTGCAGGTCTCGGTAATGGTCGGGAAACGGGAGGTGAAAAATTCCTCGCTCATGCACGACGCGTCGAGATAGACCCGCTCACCGCCGTTTTCACGCAGTTCGCGCAGAATGGCGCGGGTCACGATATCGCGCGGCGCAAGATCACGCAGGGGGTGTGCGTCGGGACGATGCATGAAAGCGTCGCCTTTTTCGTTTCGCAAAATCGCGCCCTCTCCGCGCACCGCTTCGGAAATGAGAAACACGCGCTCGCCCTCGTTATGTACGGCAAATGCCGTCGGATGGAATTGGACGAACTCCATGTCGCGCACTTCACAGCCGCAGCGATAGCAGGCGGCGATTCCCTCGCCCGTATTGCCCTCGGGGGTGGTGGAATAGCGGTACAGCTGTCCCGCGCCGCCGGTGGCGACGATTACGTTCCCGGCTTTTAAAATCAGGTCGCGTTCGCCGTCGTTCAAAACGACTCCGCAAACGCCGTCTTCGTCGGTGAGAATGTCCACAAGGTTGTGATTCCACAAGATCTCGATATTTTCGCGCTCGCTGCAGCGTTTTCCGAGCGTTTCGGTGATGAGCTTTCCCGTTGCGTCGCCGCCGCAGTGGATAATGCGGTTGCGGTGATGTCCGCCCTCGCGGGTTATATGCAGACTTCCGTCGGGATTGCGGTCAAAGGGTACGCCGTATTCGATCAGCGTTTCGATATTTTCGGGCGCTTCGCGCACCAAAACCTCAACCGCTTCGCGGCGGCAATGACCGGCGCCCGCAACCAGTGTGTCCTCGATGTGTTCTTCGAAGGAGTCGTCCTTTCCCAGAACACAGCAGATCCCGCCCTGGGCAAGATACGACGAGCCGCCCGAAAGATCGCCTTTCACGACGACGGCGACGCGAAAACGCGCGTCGAGCCGAAGCGCGGCGTAAAGTCCCGCCATGCCGCCGCCGATAATAACGACGTCATAGGACGGAAGTGATTTTGTATCGAGCTCTTTCTCACACAAGACTTGATTGAAAATATAGCGACGGAGCATGATCTGATTCCCTTTGATTCCTTTCCCGAAGTATACGGAGGAGATTTTATTTTTTTGCCGCTTCGAGCATCCGTTCGAGCGGAAGCCGTGCGGCGTGCATTTCTTCTTCGGTCATATAAACCTCGTCGTCGAGCGTTTCGAGCGTCGAAAGCACATCGCAAAGACGGGTCTTTTTCATGTTCGGACAGACAAGACAGGTGGAGGCAAGATAAAAAGCCTTGTCGGGACATTCCTCGCGCAGACGGTCGACAATGGCGCGCTCGGTGACGACGATAAAATCTTTGTCGTTCGACTCGCGGCAAAAATCCAAAATGCCCGAGGTACTGCCGATATAGTCGGCAAAAGAGAGCATTTCCTTGCGGCATTCGGGGTGCATGGCGATCTTGGCGCTCGGGTGCATGGCGCGCGCGTCAAGCAACGCTTCCTTTGTCACATGATGATGAATGGGGCAAAAGCCGTCCATGAAATAAAATTGCTTTTCGGGAAAAGCGTCGGCGACAAACGAACCGAGATTTTGGTCGGGAACAAAGATGATCTCTTTTTCTTTTAATGTTCCGACAATCTTGACCGCGTTGGAGGAGGTGACGCAAATGTCGCTGACCGCTTTGGTGGCGGCGGAGGAATTGATGTAGCAAACGACGGCGGCGTCGGGGTGCGCGCGGCGCATATCCGCAACGACCTCGGGCGTGATCATATCCGCCATCTGGCAGCCCGCGTCGGCACGCGGAATAAACACGTGCTTTTCGGGATTCATGATCTTGGCGCTCTCCGCCATAAAGCTCACGCCGCAGAAGACGATATTTTCTTTATCCGAGCCGCGCGCCTTTTTGGCAAGCTCAAAGCTGTCGCCGCAAAAATCGGCAACGTGCTGGATGCAAAGCTCCTGATAATAGTGCGCCAAAATTAAAACGTTTTTTTCCTTTTTCAGACGCAGAATCTTTTCGGTCATTTCCGTTTGGGACATTTGGTTCATCATAAATTCTTCATTTCCTTGCTGTTCGGTTTGCCGTTCGGCAACATCGGTTTTTTCGCATAAATAGTATCCTTGACATTATAGCACGGACGCGGAAAAAATGCAAGACTTACGAAAAAAATATTCAAAAAGACAAAAAAATGACAATCTCTGCCCTTTTGAAAAGAAGGGCGTTTCGTATACGTCACAGTCGTTTTGTGTATTCCGAGGGCGATACTCCCACCGCTTTTTTGAATACCGAGGAAAAGTAATAAACATTTTCGAAGCCGCATAGTTCGGAAATTTCCGTGACGGTGTGCCGCCCCGAAACCAGCAGCTCTTTTGCGCGGTCGATCCGCACCTTGGTGACATAGCGCACGGGGGACAGTGAAAATTCCTTTTTGAAAAGCTCGCAAAAACGCGTGTATTTCAGCCCGGTCACGGCGCATAGGGCGGTATAATCGAACTTCGGGTCGCAAAAGTTTTGCAAAATAAAGGTGCGCGCCCGCTCCATCGAGGCTTTGGTACTTCCCGAAAGATAGACGCTTTGTTTTTTCTGAAGCGAGGCGATAATACCGTAAAACAGCATCATGGATTCGGCATACGATCCGACGGACTTGTCGCGAAAGGTGCGGTACAGCTTCAAAAATTTGTCGGTCAGCTCCGCGTTGTCGTACAAAACAAGCGCTTTTTTCGGCAAGGGAGAACCGGCGTCGAAAAAAACGTCGATACAGTCGCTCGCCCCGGGTACCGTTTTTACGGTGTAGGCTCCGTTTATCGGTCCTTTTGGCAAATAACGAATCGAAAAAGGACAGTCCCGGAGCTTTGTATCGCCGAACGTGACTTCATTTTCTCCCGACAGAAAAAAGATAAGCTCATAGGTGTAACAATACGAGCCATAGGAGTAAAAGCTTTTTTGCATATCCTTCTGGAAAAATCGGTCGACCGAGTGGATCCTTTCTATACGGATATCGTCGCATTCAAACAGCTTCATATGTACACCCCCATTTTCTCGTGTTCGTCATCAGTGTACCACATTTGAAAAAGAATTGCAACGGTATCCGAAAAATTACCGTAACAAATTATAAAACCGAAACGGTTTGCATTTACTTTTCCGTCGGAAAAGATAGAATAAAAGCAGAATACAGGCGGATATATTCCCGAAAAAACCGAAAGGAAAGAACTGAGATGAACGAAAGGATTCAAAAGCTTACCGCCCTCACCTTGGACGGAAAAATGTGTCCGAACACAGAAAACATCGATTTTGACCGCGAGGATATGTTCTTGTCCGAACATGAAAGACAGTCAAAGCGGATAAGAGAATATATCGCGGCGCAAAAGCCTGTTTTGACCGAATATCAGACCATGACGGGACTTTTGAAGTTTGAAATCAGCGACAAGCCGCCGTTTTCGGGCGACTTTATGCACTGCTTTACGTTGAAAAACACACGCGAAGCGTTCGAAGCGTTTTTCACTAAGCCAATCGACAATTTGTCCTCACTTGAGTGGGAGCACGCGACGGCGGATTTTGAGAGCGCGATTCGATCGGGACTTCGCGGCATTATCGAAAAGATCGATCGGTCGCTTGAAAAGTATGCGGGCGACGAAGAAAAAACGGGGTATCTGAAGGCGCTTAAGACCGTGGCGGGGGCGCTGATCGATTGGGCGCACCGGTGCGCGGCGGCGGCGCGGGCACTTTCCGAAACGGTGCAGAACCCCGAATATCGGGAAAATCTTGAAAAGCTTTCCGAAACGCTTATGCGCGTCCCCGAATATCCCGCCGAGAGCTTTTACGAAGCGGTGCTTTCGATCTATATTCTGTTCGGCTGCGAACCCGACAGCATCGGAACGCTCGACCGCACGCTCCGCCCGTATTACGAGCGGGACAGAAAAAAGGGTATGCTGACCGAGGAAAAAGCGACGGAGATCTTGCAGGAGCTGTTTTTAATGCTGCAAGCCAACACGCCGAAAGGCTCCTCCAATTTTACCAAGGGCGGCGAATCGCACTTTTGCGTCGGCGGGTACGATGAAAACGGAAACGATACGTTTGACGATTTTTCGATGTTGGTTTTAAACGCCGTGACCGCGCTTCCGACGTATATCCCGCAGGTGTCGCTGCGGTGGACAAAGAAGCTTCCCTTTGAAACGTTTCTTGCCGTATTGCGCATGGCGGTAAGCGACCCGAACAATCGAATCGCTTTCGTAAACGATGAGGCGAAGATTCATGCCGTTATGCATATCGCGGACTTTCCGTTTGAAAAGGCGTGCCGCTACACGTCGGTCGGATGCAACGAGGTCGCGTATCCGGGAAGCTTTTATGCGGGCGCGACGCAGACGAATGTCTTTCGCTCGCTTGAAAATTTGTTGTACGGACGTGAAAAAGAGATTTGTCTTGCCGATACATGGGAGAAATTTTTCGAGCTGTATAAGAAAGAGCTGTTTTCCGATATCGATAAAATGCTGTGGTACGACGATCAATTCATGAAAATTCGCGGCAGGGATATCAGCTACGTCACGAGCCTCTTGTTCCCCGACTGTATCGAGAGCGGAAAATCGTTTACGAGCGGTGGCTGCCGTTATGCCGTGTCGGGCGTGAGCCTGATCGGACTTACGAACGTTTTCGATTCGCTTTCGGTCATCAAGCAGTTTGTTTACGATGAAAAGACGGTCGATATGAAAACGCTGCTTTCCGCTTTGAAAAACGATTGGAACGGATATGAGGAATTGCATACACGGATTCTGAAAACGGGAAAATTTTTCGGAAACGATGATGAGACCTCGAATGGCGTTGCGCGGCTTTTCTGCAACACGCTGTATTCGCATACCGAAAATAAGCGCTCTGTGCTCGGCTACCCGTACATTTTCGGCAATCTCATCGGATACCATCCGTATCATCGCTGGTTCGGTTCGAATATGCGCGCAACGCCCGACGGAAGAAAAGCGGGCGAAGACATAAAATTCGGTCTCGGGCAGAGCGGCGGCTATGACCGAGAGGGATTGACGGCGCTTTTGAATTCGATCGCTTTCTGCGACACACACGGCATTATATCGGGCGGACCGAGCGTTACCAATCTTTATTTTGACGAAAAACTGGTTAAGGACGAAGAAAATATTCCCAAAACGGCAAAGCTTCTCGAGACGTATTTCCAAAACGGCGGCTCACATTTTCAGATGAATTACGTTTCGCGGGAGGATCTTATAAAGGCAAAGAAAGATCCGACGCCGTACAAAAATCTTCGTGTCCGCGTCTCGGGCTTTTCGGATTATTTTGTGAATCTTGAGGATCCGATACAGGACGATATTATCCGCCGCACGGTGAAAAACGGGTGATTGGAGGAAACAGTCATGAAGGCAATGCTCTTTGACATTCAAAGAGGCTCCTATGTCGACGGTCCCGGAATCCGCACGACGGTGTTCTTTAAGGGCTGCAATCTCGATTGCAAGTGGTGTCATAACCCCGAAAGCAAGTCGGCTGACAGGCAAATGCTGTTTTATTCCGACAAATGCACAGGCTGCGGGAAATGTGTTTCCGTTTGTCCGAACAAAGGAAAAAAGTGCAAGCTTTGCGGAAAATGCGCCCTTTTTTGTCCGCGCGACGCACGAAAGCTCTGCGGGCGGGAATACGGCATCGAAGAGGTCATGCGCGAGCTTTTACGGGACAAATGCTTTTACGAAAATTCAGGCGGCGGCGTCACGTTTTCGGGCGGGGAATGCATGCTGCAGATCGACTTTCTTTCGGAAATATTAAGAGAATGCAAGACCGAAGGCATTCACACCGCCGTCGACACCGCGGGAAACGTTCCCTTTTCGTATTTCGAACGCATTTTGCCGTTTACCGATCTGTTTTTGTACGATATAAAAGCCTTTTCCGCCGAAAAGCACAAAGAGGGAACGGGAGCGGACAACGCGCGCATTTTGGAAAACGCCAAAAGGCTTTCGGGGAAAAGCAAAATCCTTTTCCGCATTCCCGTCATCGGCGGGTTTAACGACGAGGAGACGGAAATGCAAAAGATCGCGGACTTCTTAAAGGACATTTATTATGAAAAAGTCGAGCTTTTGCCGTACCATGCCTTGGGAGAACACAAATACCGCGCGCTCGGGGTGAATGTCGAGGTCTTTTCCGTGCCGAGTCCCGAGCGGATGAAGCGCTTTCGCGCCATGTTCGAGCGGGCATAACATAAAAGAAAAAGACGAAAAAAGGAGCGCCGCTCCTTTTTTCGTCTTTTATACAACGCTTATTTCGAAAGTTCTTTCAATACATTCATCGCCGGCACGGGAAAACGTCCGAGCGGGTCGGGACCGATATTCAAAAGATAGTTGATCCCTTTGGCGTTCAGGCGGTCGCGGGTCGTGCGCACGGTCTCGGCGCTCTTCCAGTTGTTGTCAAAGGTTTTGTAGCCCCATGTATCATTCAGCGTTGCGGGGCACTCGTAAAGACCGTCCTTTTCCGGCACAAAATCCAAATCATTATCCTCACAGGAAAAATAATCGCCGAGGTTGTTTCCGATGCGGGTGTTGACAAGGCAGTCGGGCTGATAGTGCTTGATGAGGTCGAAAAGCTCGCGGCTCTGTTCGGGGGTGATATCCATCGGCGTGTCACACCAAATGAGGGCAAGCTCGCCGTATTTCGTCAAGATCTCGCGGAACTGCGCCTTGATCTTTCCGTTGAACAGACGGTTGTAATCCTTCTTCGACGCGTCGGGATAGATCCATTCGTTGGTGCAGCGAAAATCGCCTTTTTTGTCCCATTCACAGCTCACGCCGCCGCAGTCCGGCTCGTGCCAGTCCAGCTCCTGCGAATAGTAAAGTCCCAGCTTCATGCCGTGTTTATAGCACGCCTCGGCAAGCTCGGCGATCATATCCCGACCGAAAGGCGTTCCCTTTACGACGTTGAAATCATCCCACGCCGAATCGAAAAGACAGAAGCCGTCGTGATGCTTGCTCGTCACCACCATGTACTGCATACCGGCGTCCTTTGCAAGCTTTACCCATTCCTCGGCGTCGAATAAGATCGGGTTGAATGCCTTTTGCAGTTTTTCGTATTCTTCCTTCGGAATTTTGTAACAGGACTGGATCCACTCACCGATGTAATCGAGCCGTTTTCCCTTCCATTCGCCTCCCAAAAGCGAATACAGCCCGAAATGGATCATCAACCCGAAACGCGCGTTCTTAAACCATTCTTTGTTGTTCATTTTTCTTTTTCCGCCTTTCCGAAATCATCTTGACAAAAACTTCGTTTTTTTATATTATATACGTAAAGAAAGGGCTTGAACAGAGCGAAAATCGCTTTGCATTTGACCGAAATAAGCTTTTTGACACATGGATATAAAGGAGGGAAAAAAGATATGCGCGACCGTTCTCTTTTTCTCTATCAGGCGGGCAGCGGTAAAGCGCCCGCGGAATGGTTCCTGAAACAGACCGTTCACATCCAGCGGCTTTATTACATCAAGGGCGGGGAGGGATATGCCGTCGGAGAAAACGGCGAAAAGACGCGTTTTGAAAAAGGAAAGCTGTATCTTTTCCCCTACAATCTCTCGCAGCGCTTCGTGACGACCCGTGAAGATCCCGTCGATCATTTGTATTTTGACTTTCTTTCCTTGCCGCCGCTCATCGGAACGCACCCAATCGTGTTCGATTCGGCGCGCGACCTTTCGCTGTTCCACACGCTGCTTGCGGCGGACGAATATATAAAGGCGTTTTCCGAGGAGGAAAAGCCGCGCAATTTCGGCAGGACCTCCGACGCGGAAAACGCCTCCGGTGCGGAATATTGCAGGATCGTATACAGCCTTTTTCACAGCATTCTCTTGCTTTTGTCGCGCAATACGCCGCTTCCGCTCGTCCACGACGAAGTGATCCTGCGCACGGTCGACTATATGGAAGAAAATCTCTTTTCGCCCGAGCCGCTTCGGGTAAAGGAGCTTGCCAAAAGAGCGGGGTTTGAGGAGAATTATTTCATACGGCGCTTTAAAAACGCTCTGGGCATGACGCCGTATGCTTTTTTGCGCTCACGCCGCCTATATAAGGCGCGGGAGCTTATCGCCGACGGAATGTCGGTTACGGGTGCGGCGGAGGCGGTTGGTTACGAAAACGCAAGTTCGCTTTCGCGGGCGCTGGGCAAAAAAGGCGCAAGGTGATTTTGCGTTATTTCTTCTCTTTTTTGTCCTTTGTCTCGATCGGACGGGCGGAAAGCCGAACGATCTCGTCGCGCAGGTAAGCCGCCTGTTCGAAGTCGAGCGCTTTTGCCGCCTCCTTCATGGCGCTTGTAAGCTCGGCGATCTTGCGCTGTAATTCGTCGCCTGTAAGCTTCTTCTTTGTCTTTTTGCCGTCTTTCGCGGCGATCTCGATGACGTCGCGTACCTCTTTGATGATGGTTTTCGGCGTAATGCCGTTCTCTTCGTTGTATTTTTGCTGTTTTTGGCGGCGGCGCGCGGTCTCGGCAATGGCGTTTTTCATCGAGCGCGTCACCGTATCGGCGTACAGGATGACCTTTCCCTCGGCGTTGCGCGCCACGCGTCCGACCGTCTGAATGAGCGACGTCTCACTGCGCAGAAAGCCCTCTTTGTCCGCGTCCAAAATGGCGACGAGCGACACCTCGGGAATATCCAAGCCCTCACGCAGAAGGTTTATGCCGATGAGCACGTCGTATACGCCGAGACGGAGGTCGCGGATCAGCTCCATTCGCTCCATTGTGTCGACGCCGAAGTGCATGTAGCGGCACTTGATCTCGTTTTCTTCAAAAAATTCGGTCAGATCCTCCGCCATTTTTTTGGTCAGCGTCGTGACCAGCACCCGTTCGCCCTTTTCGGCACGCAAACGAATTTCGCCCATAAGATCGTCGATCTGTCCTTCGGTCGGACGAACCTCGATCTCGGGGTCCAAAAGTCCCGTCGGGCGGATGAGCTGTTCGGCAATCTGCGCGCTGTGCTCCCTTTCGTAATCGGCGGGCGTTGCGCTGACAAAGATCACCTGATTGAGCTTTTGCTCGAATTCGTGAAATTTTAACGGGCGGTTATCATACGCAGACGGCAGACGAAAACCGTAGTCGATCAGATTTTTCTTGCGCGAAAAATCTCCGCCGTACATGCCGTGAACCTGCGGAAGGGTCACGTGCGATTCGTCGATGAACATCAAAAAATCCTTCGGGAAATAGTCGAGCAGCGTATACGGCATACTGCCCGGCGCACGGCCCGAAAGCACGCGCGAATAGTTTTCCACGCCCGAGCAATAGCCGATCTCCGATATCATCTCGATATCGTACATCGTCCGCTCGCGGATGCGCTGTGCCTCGATGAACTTGTTCTGCGATTTGAAATACGCCTCGCGCTCTTCCATTTCGGCGCGGATCTCCTCGAGCGCCGCGTCCCGCTTTTCGGGCGCGGTCACATAGTGGGTCGCGGGATAGACGGCGGCGTAGGCAAGCATACGGGAAACGGCGCCGGTCACGGGATTGAATTCCGATACGGCGTCGATCTCGTCGCCGAAAAATTCGACCCGTATCCCGACGGTGCTTTCCGACGAGAGACAGATCTCCACGGTATCGCCGCGGATGCGAAAACGGTTTCGCTCAAAAGACATGTCGTTGCGCTCATAGTGCATTTCGACAAGATGTTCGACCAGCTTTTCGCGCGAAAGGGACATTCCGGGGCGCAGTGCCATGACCGACTGACGGTATTCCTCGGGGTCGCCGAGCGAATAAATGCACGATACGCTCGAGACGATGATGACGTCCCGCCGCTCAAAAAGCGCCGAGGTGGCGCTGTGGCGAAGCTTGTCGATCTCGTCGTTTATGGAACTATCCTTTTCGATATAGGAATCCTTTCCCGGAATATACGCTTCGGGCTGATAATAGTCATAATACGAAACAAAGTATTCGACGGCGTTTTCGGGGAAAAATTCTTTGAATTCCGAGCAAAGCTGTGCCGCAAGGGTCTTGTTGTGGGCGAGGACAAGAGTCGGTCGGTTGACCTTTTCGATGATGTTTGCCATGGTGAAGGTCTTGCCCGAACCGGTAACACCCAAAAGCGTCTGCGCTTTGTCGCCGCGCAGAATGCCGTCGGTAAGCTCCTTTATCGCCTGCGGCTGATCGCCCGTCGGTTTGAAGGGGGACACCAGTTTAAAATGATCCATTCTTTTTTCCTTTTTCTTCTTTAGCAGTTGCGATCTGTGTTTATCCGATGAAAAATATTGATCCGTACAGCATGAGTATAGCTCATTTGTTCGGATTTGTCAACCGAAACCGATCGGCAAAACAGGCAAAAATTGCAAAAAGTCTCCCGCACGCGGCAGTGCGGGAGACTTCGTTTTTAATAATTGCTTTCGTAATGATCGCGCTCGACGACGGTGTTGTTTTGGCACAGCACAGCTTCATAAGCGTCGCTTACCTCATCGGGCGTATTTGCCTTCCAAACGATCTTCTGACCCGTCGGACGGATGATGAGATTGTCGTAGATTTTGTAATCCTTCGGCATTTCCGCAACGCCGCCCGATTTGTAAAGCGTTACCGTGCGGGCATGTACAAAAACGTTGTTTCGCACGGTGATATCGCAAAGAGGGCATTCCAGTTCATATACTAAAAGATGAGAAGAGCAGTCCTTGTTCGGACGAACTTCATATCCCCAGCAATAGCCGGAATCAATGCAGATATTGTTTTCGAAATAACAGTTTACAAATCCGGTTCCGGGAAGAGTGCCGCGATCCCAGATTTCAAAGCACTGCTGATTGTTCCACATGATATTGTTTCGGAAATACATGTTTTTCCACGGAATTACCAACTGAGATCCTTGCATGGTGACAGCAACGTCGTAAATGTCCGAGAATTTGCAATCCTCGACGACACAGTCGTGACAGTTCGACCAAAACTGAACGCCGTTGCCGTAGCGGGTGTTGGGAGTGCGGTATCCGGTCAGCTCGGAGCCGCCGATCTCGCGGAATTCACAATGATCGATACGAACGTGATGACCGCCGCCGTTTATGCCGTGCGCGCCGATGCCGCGGAAGCAAAGCTCGGTGACGCGGACATATTCGCCGACCGTCAGGCAATCAAGACGGCAGGCAAGGCAGATCTCGTCCGAAAGCGCGGACGGATCCTGTTCCGAATAAACGTACAACGTGCTTTTGTCGTTGTAAAAGTCCCACTGCTCTGCCAGAGCTTCATATGTAAAACGCTTGTGGGGATAAATCTTGCCCGAAACGCGGATAAAGCCGACGTTGGCGTCAAAATTCGGGTCGTAGATGTTGCCGTCGTAACGGCTCACATCCGAAAGGTCGATCTTGTAAATGTTTTCGGCGTGCTTTTCCCACGCGCCTTTTTTCGGAATCTTGAAGGCGCTGATTATGGGTTTTTCTCCTTCGCCGTATGCGGTGTAGACGGTCGTTTCCGATTCGTCCTTTCCGCGCGGGGTAATGACCTTGCCGTAAAAGGCGTCGCCGCGGCGAAAACGGATCTCATCGCCCGGGCGCACGATCTCGTTTACCTTCGGAATGCTTCGGATCGGACTTTTTTCGGAAAGACCGTCGTTCGTGTCCGCACCGTTTGCCGATACATAATAAATGCTCATGGTATTTCTCCTTTTGCCGCAAAAAGGCCGGCGGTTTGTTTTCTACATTATAGAAGTCGATTTATCCCCTGTCAAGGCGTTTGAAAGAGAAAAGGCAGAATGCCCAACATTTTTCGCTGTCGGTTGTGCAAAATGCCGATTGCCGTTCTGACGGGAGAAAGCACCTCATAAAATAAAAGGAGAAAGAAAAGCCGAATCGGAGGGGAAAATATGAAAAAAACGGCGCGGAATCTGTTTTTGACCGCTCTTTTGGTTTTTTCGGCGTTGTTTGTCCGACATGCAAAGGAGATTTCCGACCGCCGCGCGGTCGCCGCTTGGGCACAGGGCGGACGGGCGGAATCCGCCAATATCACGCTTCGCGACCTCGCCGAGCGGAGAAGCGAAAGGAATTGCCCGTGAGCGGCGTTTCTTTTCGCGTCGGAAATGCCGAAATAAAGATCCATCCCCTTTCGGCTTTGTCGGCGGCGGCGCTTTTATTTGCCGAAAACAGCGTGTATGCGCTTGCCGTTCTTTTTTGTGCCGCTCTTCACGAAGGCGGACATATTGCTGCTTTGTATCTTTGCGGCGGAAGGGTCTTGCGCCTTTCGTTTTTGCCGTGCGGAATGGAAATTTGCATGTCGCCCCTTTCGTATAAAAAAGAAATTCTCACAGCGCTTGCGGGACCGGCGGCAAATCTTTTTTCGTCGGCTCTTTTTTATGCCGCCGCGCACGGGGATACGTTTTTCCTTTTTTGCGCCGACTGCGGCGTGTTTTTGGCACTTTTCAATCTTTTGCCCCTTTGCGGCTTTGACGGGGCGCAGATACTGAAGAGCCTTTCGTTTTTGTATCTTCCGTACGAAAAGGCTCTGAAGCTGCAAAGCGTTTCAGAGCCGATCTCGCTTATTCTGTTTGCCGCGGCGAGCGGCGCGGTATGCGCTTTTGCGGGGTTTAACCTGTCGCTCTGCGTGATTTTTCTTTATTTTTTCGCGTGCGCCTTCTGCCGCCGATAGGGCTTTATTCTCCGTCCTTTTTCTTTCGGCGGGAAAGAGGTTCTTCAAAGCGGTCTTTCTGCGTGACCGATGGGACGGGCGTCGGATAAATACCGTCAAAGCACGAGGAACAAAACTGCGTCTTACCGTCGATCAGCTCGCTCAGCGCGTCGTACGGCAGATAACCGAGCGAATCCGCACCGATCAGCGCCGCGATCTCTTCCGTGCTGTGTCGGAAAGCGATGAGATTGTCGCTCGAATCGATGTCGGTGCCGTAATAACAGGGGTACAAAAAGGGCGGCGCCGAAACGCGCATGTGAATTTCCTTTGCGCCCGCCGCGCGCAGCATGCCGATGATCCTTCCGCAGGTGGTTCCCCGCACGATCGAGTCGTCGATCATGACGACGCGCTTTCCCTCCACCGTTTCGCGGATGGGATTCAATTTGATGCGCACCTTATCCAAACGGTTGTCCTGTCCGGGCGCGATAAAGGTTCTGCCGATATAACGGTTTTTGACAAAGCCGATCCCGTAAGGAATGCCCGATTCCGCCGAATAGCCGAGCGCCGCGTCGAGTCCCGAATCGGGAACGCCGATGACGACGTCCGCGTCGACGGGACAGCGTTTCGCCAAAATTCTTCCCGCGGCAAGGCGCGCCTTGTGTACCGAAATGCCGTCGACGATCGAGTCGGGGCGGGAAAAGTAAATGTATTCGAAAATGCAGGGGGTGTGCCGCACTTTTCCGCAATGGGATTCAAGCGAGAAAACGTTGTCTCGGTCAAAAACCAAAACCTCGCCCGGACGCACGTCGCGGATAAATTCCGCGCCGACGGCGTGCAGCGCACAGCTTTCCGACGCGACGATGTACGCTCCGTCGGGTCGCTTGCCGAAGCAAAGCGGGCGGAATCCGTGCGGATCGCGCGCGGCGATCATTTTGGTCGCGGAGAGAATGACCAAAGAATAAGCGCCCTCAAGCCGATTCATCGCACGTTCGACGGCGACCTCGACCGAGGGGGCGGAAAGACGTTCGCGCGTGACAAGATAGGCGATGATCTCGGTGTCGCTCGTCGTGTGGAAGATCGCGCCGTCCAGCTCCAGCGCGGCACGCAGATCATAGGCGTTGCTCAGATTTCCGTTGTGTGCCAGCGCCATTTTGCCCTTTTGATGGTTGACTTCGATGGGTTGACAGTTGGCGCGGTTCGTTCCGCCCGTCGTGCCGTAACGAACATGTCCGACCGCCATGGTACCTTTGGGAAAGCTTTCCATCACACGGGGAGTGAACACCTCTCCGACAAGACCGAGATCCTTGTGCGACGTGTAAACGCCGTCGCTGCATACGACAATACCGCAGCTTTCCTGCCCCCGATGCTGAAGGGCATATAAACCGTAGTATACCGTATCCGCAACCGCCGTTTCGGAGGGAGAATAGACTCCGAACACACCGCATTCCTCGTGAAGACCGCTCATTACCTGCTCCTTTCGTTTTATAACCAAAACAAAACAACCGAAAAACAAAGAAGCGCTCCCGATAAAGATAGATTTACCGTGAACGCTGTCGCTCATACGATTATTATACCGATTTTTTTCATTTTGTCAAGCTTTTCGGACAAATTGTTTCCTTTCGGGGTTGCAAATACGAAAAAAAGCCGTTATAATAAAGGCGGATTCAAACCGAATTTTTAAAAAGGTGAGGAAAAAGAAAAATGGAGAATACTTGGCAGGGCAAAACAATCGGATTTTTAGGCGATTCGATCACCGAAGGGATCGGCTGTGAAAGGGGAAAACGCTATTGGGACGAGCTTCAGACGCTTCTCGGCTGCACCTCGCACAGCTACGGCGTAAACGGCGCGGCTTTCCGCGACCTTGCGGGACAGGCGGATCGGATGCATCGCGAGCTCGGCGAAAAGATCGACGCGATCTCGATTTTTGCCGGTACAAACGATTATAACGGCGCGCGCCCCATCGGGTCTTTTTATACCGAGCCGGTCGAAGAAAAAGTGATCGTCGGCTATGACGGCGAGGAGCCGCGTTACGGAACGCGAAAACACCGCGATCTTATTTTCGACACCGCGACTTTTTGCGGCAGTATCAATTTTGTTTTGGGACACCTTCGCACGCTTTATCCCACAAAGCCGATCTATTTCATGACGCCGATCCACCGCGCTTATGCGAATTTCGGCGGAGACAATATTCAGTATGACGAGCTGTACGCCAACCGGGGCGGAGTCTTTTTCGACGAATACGTCGAGACGGTGAAAAAGGCAGCGAATGTATGGGCTTGCCCTCTTATCGATCTCAACGCGCTGTGCGGGCTTTATCCGCGAAACGACACGCACGCGGCGCTTTTCTTTGCCAATGAATCGACCGACCGTCTCCACCCGTCGGCGGGCGGACACAAGCGCATGGCGCAGGCGATTGCCCACGCCCTTCGCGCTGTTTCCCCCTACGATCACGAGTAAAATCGAATAAACAAAATCGGCGTTTCCCTCGTAGTAGAGGGAAACGCCGATTTTTTCAAAGAGGAGGTAATAATTTCGACTATTTCGTATCGCGCCGCATCCGCTCCAGCGTCCGCACCGAGCCTTCGTATACGTGTCCGATGTCGCTGCCGCAGAAAAGAATTTTGGCGCCGCGCGCACGCCATGCCTTTACGACCTCGGAATTGTAGCCGAACGCCGCACCGAATATTTTACCGCGGCGGCGCAGCGTTTCGCCGATCCTGTCGTATATGGGAAGCATTTCGGGATGAAGCGGGTCGTCCAGATGCCCGAGTGACGCCGAAAGATCGTTCGGACCGACGATATATCCGTCGATTCCGTCGACCGAGCAGATCGATTCGAGATTTTCGACCGCCGCGATATCTTCGATCTGAATAAAGCGGAGCATACGGCGATAGGCACGCAGAACATAGTCCGCCTGCGAGAGCGCACCGTATTCCAGCGCTCGCTGCGGACCGAAGCCGCGCACGCCTTTCGGCGGATATTCGCAGGCGCGTACCGCCTCACGCGCTTCTTTTTCGTTTCGTACATTCGGAAAGAGCAAAACGTCGGGTCCCATATCCAACACGGGCTTTGCCAAAACGGGATCGTTCCACGGAATGCGCACCATGGCGGGGGTTCCGCCCGCACGCGCGGCAATAAGGCAGTCGAGCAGTCTCTGCCCGCCGATCGCCGTATGCTCGGTGTCGATCCACATAATGTCGTATCCTGCCATCGCCATGCATTCGGTTATGCCGGTGTCCCCGCAAAAAACGTGCGTTCCGAGCAAAACGCGGTCGCTCGCCAATTTTTTCCGCAGCGTATCGGTAAGGTCTTTCATGCGTTCTTCTCCTTTTTCTCATTTTTTTCAATCGTCAGAAAACGGTGCATAACGTTTACCTGCGCGGTATTTTCGCCGCATACCTCGGAATACTGAATGAGCAATTTGTGTTTTCCGTTTTCCTCAAGAAGCAGGTTGTTCGAATAATAACAGCCTCCGTGCTTGTCGGCGGCATAGACGGCGCTTTCCCAGTTTTGCCCGTCCTTTGAAAAATAAAATACAAAGCCCTCGAGATTTTCCTCCCGCCCGTGCGCCACGTAGATCCCGTCGATCTGCGCGGTCTGGGGGTTACGGATGCCGTGGTCGAGAAAACAGGGCGGACAAAGCGTCCATGTTTCGCCAAGATCCCGGCTTACGGCGTGATCCATGTGCCGCTCGTCCTTTGAATTATAGGCATAAGCGTGCAAAACGCCCTTGTCGTCGTATAAAAGCGAACCATATCCGCGACCGATCCCGTCGATGGGAAGCCGAACCTCGCGGAAGCTTTCGCCGTTATTTTCGCTGATAAAGACCGAATAACCGTGTTCGGGCGTCTCGCCGAGAAAATGCTCGCGGCGGAATTCGAGGAACAGAACGCGGTTTTTAACGGTGAGCGCGTCGTAGATCCTGCCGGGATAGGGCGAAACTTCAAAGGGAGCCTCCCACGTCTTTCCGCTGTCGCGGCTTCTCACCGCCATGGGGGTGAGCCACGGTTCACAGCAGATCTCTTCGAAGGCGGTGTTGCGAAGGCAAAACGCCAAAATGCTGCCGTCGGGACAGGTCACAGCCTTTTCGACCGAGATCGTGAACATTCCGTCCATAAAGGAATCGACCGAATAGGGAAGGGGAAATACCTCCGAATAGGTCTTGCCGCCGTCGGAGGACAGGCGATATTCGACAAAGCCGTAAGCCGAATGACCGGCACAGCGGACAGGGGAACAGTTGGAATTGAAATCGATAAAGCTTCCGTTCGGGAGCAAGGTCATGGCGTGGGTCATGTGTCCGCTTCGGTTGCGTTTTTTGTTGTCGACGTATACGGTCGGGTCGGTAAAATGTACTGTAAAGGTATCAAATTTTGCACTCAGCATAAAAAAGATCCTTTCATTCGAAATATGCTTCCATTATGCCGCATATCGCCGCATTTTTCAATACAGAAACGGGATGAAAAATAGCAAAAAGTGCAGAATCGTTTCACTCCGTTGACAGAATCGATGCGGCGTGATACAATGAATCCGAGGTGAGAAAATGAGCGAAAAGAAAGAAAAAGCACGGGAAATTTTGCATATCGATACGATCGTACACGAGGGAATCCCGAATCGGATGGATATCACGGAATACAGATCGGGCGATTCCATGCTGATCGTGACGCACCGCTATGACGGGATCAGCGAAAAGCACCTTGCGACCGCGCTGCATACGCACACGTATTACGAATTGGAAGTGGTATACGAAGGACGCGGCGTGCAGATCGTCGGCACGTCCTCCTTTCCCATGTGCCGCGGGCGCGCGTGCCTTCGCGCGCCGAGCAACCCTCACACGACGCACGAGGACCCGTTGAATCCTCTTCGCAGCTTTAATCTTCGCTTTTCGGCGGATTTCATCCCACGCGATATCCCGACGCGCCTTCTCACAAGAGGCGGCGCGGTGTGCGTGCTTTGGAACGAAGAAGAATTGCTTTTGCAGATCGAGAGAATGAAACGGACGGCGGCCGAGATCCGACGGAACGACGCTTATTCCCGCCTGACGGCGGAATCGCTCCTGCACGAGGTGCTGGCGGATTTCGCGCGCAAATGCGATGCGAACGGGAACGAACACGCCGCTATGAGCCGCCGCATTTCCGACGTCCTTCGCTGTATCGACGAAAATTTCCGAAACGATATAAGCGTATCGCTTTTGGCGCGTAAATTCGGACTGAACCCCCACTACCTCGGAAGCCTTTTTATCGCCGAGGTCGGAAAAAGTATCCCGCAGTATGTCCGCGATATGCGCCTTGCACTGGCGGCACAGCTCCTTTCCGCCTCCTCTCTCTCGGTAAGCGAGATCGCCTACGAATGCGGCTTCTCGTCTCCCTCCTACTTCATTTCAAAGTTCCGCGAACAATACGGAACGACGCCGCGGGGGTATGCAGGGGAGGGGAAAGAATAAAAAATAAAGACAGAAAAACTCCGCGGTATCCGAACCGATACCGCGGAGAAATTTTATTTTTTGATCTTACTTCATAGCCTCTTCAACTGCAACGGCGACGGCGACGGTTGCGCCTACCATCGGGTTGTTGCCCATGCCGATAAGACCCATCATCTCAACGTGAGCCGGAACCGAAGAGGAGCCGGCGAACTGAGCGTCGGAGTGCATTCTGCCCATGGTATCGGTCATACCGTAAGAGGAAGGACCGGCAGCCATGTTATCGGGATGGAGAGTACGGCCGGTTCCGCCGCCCGAAGCAACCGAGAAATACTTCACGCCGTTTTCGACGCACCATTTCTTGTAGGTGCCGGCAACGGGGTGCTGGAAGCGGG
>URJL01000005.1 GCA_900548115.1 uncultured Eubacteriales bacterium | reverse complement strand
CTCGCCCTTCAAGCCCCCAATGCTCTTCGAAAAATAAAAAAGTACGAAACACAAAAGCGTTCCGTACTTTTTTTGGTGGAGCATAGGGGACTTGAACCCCTGACCCCCACACTGCCAGTGTGATGCGCTCCCAACTGCGCTAATGCCCCGAGGTGCTTCGAAAAGACGTCTGTCCATCAAAGACTTCATTATTATAGCATGACAAATGCGGCTTGTAAAGAGGAAAACGGAAATGTTAACACACAGTACACGAATATTTTTTCGGCGTCGATTTCGAAAAACGATTATTTAAAAACAAATATTTAAAATAGGAAAAATTCTCCAAATCAAGATATCAAAATCGGATTTTTCGAATAAAGGCGAAAATCCGCGGAACTTTTTCGCTTTTTGTTCGTCTTACCGTATGCAGCCGCAAAGCGCGGCGATATGATAGGCACGCGGGAAAAGCTTCCGACCGAGGGGAGGGGGTACGGCACGGGCGGCGGACGGTCACGATTCGAACGAAAAGCTGCTGTGTTACAGTTCTGTTACAAACCGCGGAAAGGTATTGCAAAAATCCCGATTGTGTATTATCATAATACCGTAAGCAAGGCTCGGAACTCAAAAGCCGCGTTTATGCTTCAAAAAATTTTTTATAGGAGGAACTCCAAATGAGAAAGACTTCAAAGCTTCTCGCACTGGTACTTGCAGTACTGATGATGTTCAGCATCGCTTCCGTATCTGTAAGCGCTCAGTTCTCGGACGTTTCGGTTGACGACGAGGCTCTCAACGACGCAGTGAATTTGCTCACTACGCTCAAGATTGCTTACGGTACGACCGACACGACGTTTGCTCCCAATGAGAATGTAACCCGTCAGCAGATGGCTGCTTTCGTTTACAGACTCATGAAGGCAGGTAAGCAGGTTACCGGCGGCACCAACGCCACCAAGTTTACCGACCTTGACGATGCTACGTTCTACTACATGGTATCGTGGGCAAGCGAAAACAACATTATCAAGGGCACTTCCGCTACGACCTTCAATCCTAAGGGCGGTATCACGCTTCAGGATGCATACGTAATGCTCGTTCGTGCTCTCGGTTATGAAAAGGAATCCACCCTTCCTTACCCGATCGGCTTCATCGATGTAGCTGAGGATATCGGTTTGGATGAGAATCTTCCTTCCACCCTTCAGTACACCGACACTCTTACCCGTGGCAACGTCGCTATCATTCTTGCCAACGCGTTCTACGCTGACATGAACGAGACCACCACGAAGAACGAGTGGATCGAAAAGAAGTACACCGAGGGCGACGTTGAAAAGTCCACTTGGGCTTACATGCCTACCGAAGTTACCGAGACCGTTGCTCACAAGATCTTCGGCGTTGTTGAAGAAACCTTTAACGTATACGCAACCACGCACTATGGTTTCGGTACCGAGGCTCTCTACAACGACAAGAACGACGTTGACCGCATCACCGGTATTCGTTACGACGAAAACGGCGACACTATCAACAACGGCAGACTCGTAACCATCGAAATGGACGACCTCGGACTTTCCGGATCTTCCGATGATTACTTCCTTGCAGAGCTCACCCTTTTCGTTAAGAAGGATTCTTCCGACTTTACGAAGGATAAGTTCCTCGCAGCTAAGTCCAACCTGATCAAGAAGACCGCAACCGCAGCAGACGTTGTTCTTGAAACCTCGACCAAGACCGACAAGGAATACTATGTCGGCGGCGTTAAGGATAAGAGCGCAGACAAGGTTATGACCGGTTACGCTACCTTCGCAGGCACCAAGGCTTACCTCGACAAGGAAAACGCTCCTTACTCCTACACCGATGTAGACAAGAAGGACGCTGTTAAGTTCATCGAAATGACCTCCGGCTCTTATGAAAAGGACGGCAACTCTTCGTTCGTATACGGCGCTGTTCGTGACGTTGACTTCGACGGTGACTACGATGATACCACCAACGGTACCAACGGCAGCCACGACTACCTCACCAAGCAGTTCGAAGCCAAATTCCCGCGTATCTACAACAAGGGTCTCTATGAGCTCGATGTTTACGATATCGACGGCGACGGCTACGCTGAGTACGTAATGGAAAAGCCCTACACCTTCGCTAAGGTAGAAGTTAAGAAGAATAAGGATTACAAGGGTCTTACCGGTTCTTCCTTCCCGAAGACCTTTAACACCGAAAGCGCTGTAATCGAAGGCACCTATGCCGATAAGGACTATGTCCTCGCATACATGCCCGGCGCATCCATTCCTTACGTAGAAATCAAGGAAGTTGTTAAGCCTGTTGAATCGATGGTTGTATCCAAGAAGAACAGCGACGACTCCAAGACCATCACCCTTAAGTCCGGCGAAGTTGTTGAATTTGAAGATGCTGCTAAGAAGCTCATCAACTACAACAACTACACCATCGCAGGCATCGGCGCAGGTAAGTCCTACAAGATGTACATCAAGGACGGCGTTCTCCTGTACTCCGACAACATCTCTTCCGACGGATTTGATGCTGCTGCAAACTACGCTATCATTATCAAGTATGATGATGCGAACGCTACCAAGTATCGCCTTGACAACAAGGAAACCTACAGCTCGACTCCTCGTGTTGTATACGATGCTACCGGCGTTTCGAACGGCGAATTCAAGACCTACCTCTATGTAAACGCAGTAATGGGCGGCGCTGTTAAGGCGGTTAAGCTTGCTGACTACGCTTACACGCACATCGATTACAACGATACCACGAAGACCTACACCAAGACTTCGGACGTTGATTCCCTCAAGATCACCGACAAGACCGTTGCCGAAACCGTTCTTTTCGAAGACTTCCTCGGCAAGTTCGCTACCTACACGGTAGACGGCGATTCCGCTTACACCTTCACCGCTCTTGACATCGAAGACAACGCTGCAAACTACGCTAAAATCTTCGCTGACAAGGACAACGAAGATTCCATCGTTTACTACGGTGACAAGGTCTCCATGAAGCACTACACCGGCGCTATCTACAGCATCACCTCCGAAAAGATCGGCGGCATGTCCAGATTCAACGTCAAGGATTACACCAAGATCATCATCAAGACCGTTGACGATGACAACGAAGATGTTTACACCGAGTACACCGCTTCGACCCTTCCTAAGTTCGATACCACTCAGTTCAACAATGTTAAGGCTATCTTTGTTAACAACAAGTCCTCCAACATTGAAAACCTTGGTATCCTCTATGCGGAAATCGATGAGTTCGGTTCTTCGGGCTCCAAGGATTACAGAATCGTAACCGCAGTTGAAACTGTTCTGAACTCCAATAACAAGGAAACTCAGAAGGCTACCGTTCTTGATCCCAAGACCGGCACCACCACTTCTGCAGAGCCTGTTTCCGGCTTCACCGCAGTTGCAGGTAAGCTCGTTGAAATGCAGGAAGACGGCAAGGTTAAGAAGGTTACCGTTGGCGATTCTTACGCAGACGGAAAGATCTTCTCCGCTACTTTCGCTGACTACGATGCGGACAACAAGTTCATGACTCTCGACAAGGACAGCCACACCTACATCGTAGACGATACGACCACGATCCTCTACTACACCAAGACCAGTGAGTATGAAATGACCGATACCGATATCCTCGCTACCGGTTCCGACAACTCCGTCATGGATCTTGAGGAAGGCAAGTCCTTCAGAGTCTACGTAGTAGCTGTTGACGGCGACGACAAGGACAACACGGATATCGTTAAGGTTAAGACCATCATCGCGCTTGATCCTATCGCATCTGACCTCAAGTAATTTGAATCTCTTCAAATTATAAGTCATCTACGGCCCCCGGCAGAAATGCCGGGGGCTTTTCTGTTTTTGAAAAAGTGCCGAAAGAGATAGACAAAGCGGGAAAACGGTGGGCAAAAACAAGTTTTGTACAAAGAAAATCACACAACCGTTTTGGTACTTTTTCACAAGAAAACACCTCTCGGTTCGTACCATGTTACAAAAGTGTTACATTTCGAATTTAACTGTTGAATTTTGGCGCGGTTGCTGTTATAATAAGAGATGAAAATGGAACAAGAGCCGACAGCAATTAGGCTGCGCGGTCATTTGTCCATACGTACGCGCCGCGAGGCTTGTACGTCATTTATATTTTTAGGAGGGCATGAAGTCCATGAGAAAAATTGCAAAGTTTTTGTCATCTGTGTTGGCAGCGGCAATGCTTCTCGGTATGTGCTCCTTCTCCTCGTCGGCAGCGTCCTTTAAAGACGTTTCCGCAAAGGATGAAGCACTCTACCAGGCAGTAACGCTTCTGAACTCGCTCGGCATCGCAAAGGGGACCAGCGACACCACGTATGGCACAAGCAAAAAAGTCACCCGTGAACAGATGGCAGCTTTTATCTACCGTCTGATGAAGGAAGGTAAATCGGTTGAAGGCGGCGATAACCTGACGTCCTTTACCGACCTGAAAGATTCCACCTTCTACTACATGATTTCCTGGGCGAGCGAAAACGGCATTATCAAGGGCCGTTCCGACACCGTATTCGATCCTTCGGGTAATATCATCCTTCAGGATTGCTACGTAATGCTCGTTCGCGCGCTCGGCTACGAAAAGGACGAGACTCTTTCCTATCCTTACGGCTTCATCGATGTTGCCGAAAAGATCGGTCTTGACGAGAATCTCAGCTCTAAGCTGAGCTATGACAGCGTTCTGACCCGCGGCGATGTTGCGATTATTCTTTACAACGCTTTCTACGCCGAGATGAACGAGACCTATAAGAAGACCGTTGTTCCCGCTTTCGAGCGTCCCGGCGACACGGTTGCCAGCAACTACACCTATGAGTGGGTAAACGATACCGTTTGCCACAAGATCTACGGCGTTGAAGAAATTTACCGCCGCGTGGTTGCAACTCCTTCGTATTCGATCGACCTTTCCGCTCTTTCGAGCTACGGTTCTGAGTACAAGGCATATGAGCCTCTCGGCGGCGAGAAGGCGGATAAAGAGCTGATCCGGACGGCTGCTATCGTTCCCAAACAGGATACGACCCGTCTCTCCAAAGAAAAAGCCGTTATCGAATTTGCCGATCTCGGTCTTTCGGGCAAAGCGGACGACTACTTCCTTTTAGACCTTATAATGTACGTAAAGAACGACGGCACGATCCTCGGTACATCCGCAAAGGGCAAGTCTGCTTCCGATGTTCGTCCTTCCATCGAACTCAGAAGCGGCGACGATAAGGAACGCGACTATTACAGCTACACGAACAGAACCAGCTATGAGAAGCTTCGCAGCGGTCTTGTAACCTTCGGAACGGACAAGGCATATTTCTATAATCTGCCCTCCAGTGTTCCGAACTCGACGCTGATCATGTATCCCTCGTCCGGCGACGAAGGCAGAATGACCTTCAAGGCAGGCTATAACTGGTGCGGCGATAAGATTGAATATCGCTATTCCGACGCAAAACTCACCAAAGCCGAAGCTTGCGCGTTGGACAAGGAGAACCATCGGGCCATGAAGAGGGCTCTTTCGGTTGCCAACCTCGGCGAAGGCAAGTATACCACCCGGTATTATGACAGTAATGCCGACGGCAATGTGGACTATGTATGGATTCTTCCCTACACATGGGGCAAGATCGTCAATAAGACGGGCGATTCCAACCTGACGACCACGAAGCACACCGGCAATTCCGCTTACCGTGCTTACTATAACAGCTCGAAGAAGATCCCCGAGATTTATGTCGGCGGCGCAACGGTTGACGGCAAATACAAGGACGGAGAATATGTGTTTGCTTATGTAAACGGCCCCGCAAACTATGTTCGCATTGCACCCGACGATGTAAATAGCAGCGTTTCGATCATGACCAGCCGCTGCATCCGTCACGACTCGGACAAGAACATGACGGCTTGGGAAAACGGCAGAACCATTTACGCATGGGATTCCGGTCGTATCATCGTCGGACACCTTGCCAACACCACGGCGCCTACCGGTCTTGTCAGCATGGACAGCGATCGTAACAACGATGAAGCTTTCGCAAACGGCTGGAGATCGCAGGTCAAGCTCGATTCCACATGGGAACTTTACACTTGCGGCAACCGTGTCATGATGGCAAACCGCAAGCAGGATACGGCGGATGTTGCAAAGCAGTACGCAGTGCTCCAGTATGTAAACGAGGGTGAAAAGCAGGTCGTATTCCGCGCGGGCGGTATCCAGACTGACGGTACTCTGCAGTCCGATGAATACGTTCACGCTTATGTTGACGGAAAGTACCAGATCGTAAAGCAGGCAAAGAACAATAAGGACGGCGTTCGTCAGGACGACAACTACTATGTAGATAACGGTCTTGTTGAGACCATTTCGACCTATACCGTTAACAGCAACGGTGAATATCAGTTTGCAAAGCTTGATCTTACGGCAAAGGCATCCGACCTTGCCGGTGAAGACGCAAGTGCGACCTATGGTGTTGAAGTATCGAACGTTTCGCTCGATAAGTTCCAAAACAAGATTTACCGCTTTGTTCCCAACGGCGCAAGCGCGCTTCCTTCGTCTCTCTCTCCGAACGGCATGAAGTATGTTGCCATCAACGAAGAGACCAAGATCGTTGTTCGCTACGTAAACAAGGACGACGAATCCGATTACGTGATCTACGACGCTTCCAAGCTTCCCGATTTCAATGCAAAAGACGAATCGATGAAGTTCACCAAGGCTGTGGTTGTCCTTAAGAACCGTACCGACACCACGACGACCGAATATCTTGCTTTCATGTATTGCGAGATCGGCGGCGACGTTGTCAGTGATTCCAAAAACGATAACTATCGTCTGCTCCTTGACAGCATTCAGACAGTCGACGAAAATAACCGCGTCGTATATCGGTACGATACGGTTGATCCGATGACCGGTACGACTTATGACAGCGTTGAGACCACGAAGAGCTCCTCGAGCGCACTCGATAAGTTTGCTCTTTATAAGATCGACGGCGACAACAAGATCGTGAACACCAACTCCGGACACAAGGCAGACCTTGCTTCCGGCAGCGCGGATATTCTGACGCTTGCAAGCTATGAGACCGACGCAAAGCTTCTCTTCGTAGAAGGCGCCGAGGATCCGATCCAGATTAAGGACGAAACGGTATTCGCTCTGCTTGACCGCGACGAATCCAACTACACGATCGAAGATGTAGATATGCTCTCGCTCGAAGCCGACGACGACACCGACAACAAGTACTATACGCCCGGTGAAACGAAGCTGAAGCTCTACATGCTCACCGATAAGAACTCCGGTGAAGACTTCCGTTATGCAAAGCTCGTAATCGTTGTAAGAGGCAAGTAAGTCTAAATTCTCTCAAAAAGCCCCGATTTTCGGGGCTTTTTGTCTATGAGGAATGCAGCAGGCGAGCGTTTTTGAATTATTCGTATATTTTACCGTTCTGTAACGTGCTTTTCGGGAAAATGCAGGATAAATTCACAAAATATCGGAATAAACACTACAAATTGCAGGATAGATAAAGTCGAATAACGCTTGACTATTTTTTAACACTGTGCTACAATAGAGACAGAAGTGCGGCAGAGAAGATCCGACCGCGTTTCAATTCGAAAAGTAAGGATGGTTCGCTTATGTACAAAATACTCAAAAAAGAAGTGTTAAATCCAACGGTGACTCGCATGGACATTGACGCGCCCATGGTAGCGCGCAAGGCACAGCCGGGTCAGTTCATTATCCTTCGTACCGATAAAGACGGCGAACGCATTCCGCTTACGATTGCGGATTATGATCGCGAAAACGGTACGGTTACGATTATTTTCCAGGTGGTCGGCGCGACGACCGAAAAATTGAATCATATGAACGAAGGCGACTATCTTTGCGACTTCGTAGGACCGCTCGGACGTGCGACGCATACCGAAGGCCTGAAAAAGGTTGCCGTTGTCGGCGGCGGCGTTGGCTGCGCTATCGCGCTTCCCGTTGCCAAGAAGCTTCACGCCGAGGGCTGTGAGGTTCATTCGATCATCGGCTTCCGCAATAAAGATCTTGTCATTTTGGAAAAAGAATTCGATGAGAACAGCAGCCGCGTCTGTAAGATGAGCGACGACGGAAGCTGGGGCGAAAAAGGTCTTGTTACCGACGCGCTCAAGAAGCTGATCGAATCGGGCGAAAAATACGATGAGGTCATCACCATCGGTCCGCTTATCATGATGAAATTTGTCTGCAAGCTGACGAAGGAATACGGTGTCAAGACGGTCGCTTCCATGAATCCCGTTATGATCGACGGTACGGGAATGTGCGGCGGCTGTCGTCTTTCGGTCGGCGGCAAGACCGTATTTGCCTGCGTTGACGGCCCCGAATTTGACGGTCACGAGATTGATTTTGACGAGGCGATGGAGCGCAGCACGATGTATAAGGAATTTGAACGTCATAAGTATGAAGAAACGTGCAATTTGTTTCGTTCGGAGGTGAAGTAAGATGCCGAATATGTCGATGAAAAAGAACCCCATGCCCACACAGGAGCCGGAGGTTCGCAACAAGAATTTTAATGAAGTTGCACTCGGTTACACCGAAGAACAGGCAATAGACGAAGCAAAACGGTGTCTGAATTGCAAGAACCGCCCGTGTGTCGGCGGCTGTCCCGTAAAGATCTATATTCCCGATTTTATCGCCAAGGTTGCCGAGGGCAAATTTGAAGAAGCGTATGCCATCATTTCGCAGTCCTCTTCGCTTCCCGCCGTTTGCGGTCGTGTATGTCCGCAGGAGACCCAGTGCGAAGGCAAATGTGTTCGCGGTATCAAGGGCGAGCCGGTCGCCATCGGACGGCTGGAGCGCTTTGTCGCCGATTATCACAACGCGCACAGCACCGAGACCGTCGAAAAGCCGCAGAGCAACGGTCACAAGGTTGCCGTTATCGGTTCGGGTCCTTCGGGTCTTACCTGTGCGGGCGATCTTGCCAAAAAGGGTTATGAAGTGACGGTTTTTGAGGCGCTTCATCTTGCCGGCGGTGTTTTGGTTTACGGTATTCCCGAATTTCGTCTCCCGAAAGCCATCGTACAAAAAGAGATTGATGGCCTGAAAGCGCTCGGCGTTAAGGTCGAGACCAACATGGTCATCGGCAAAACCGTGTCGATCGATGAATTGATGAGTGAATTCGGCTTTGAAGCGGTCTTTATCGGTTCGGGCGCCGGACTTCCGAAGTTTATGAATATCCCGGGCGAAAACCTCAAGGGAGTTTATTCCGCCAACGAGTTTTTGACCCGTATCAACCTGATGAAAGCCTATCGCGACGGAAGCGACACACCGATTCAGCACGCGAAGAAGGTCGCCGTTGTCGGCGGCGGTAACGTTGCGATGGACGCCGCACGCTGCGCAAAGCGTCTCGGCGCTGAGGTATACATAGTATATCGCCGCGGCATGGAGGAGCTTCCCGCCCGTCACGAAGAGGTCGAGCACGCCATGGAGGAGGGCATTATCTTCAAGACCCTCAACAACCCCGTAGCCATTCACGGCTATGAAAATCCCGACGACCGCCGCGATCCCAAGAACGGAACGGTCTGCGGTATGACCTGTATCGAGATGGAATTGGGCGAACCCGACGCATCGGGCCGCCGCCGCCCTGTTGAAAAAGCGGGCAGTGAGTTTGATCTTGATGTCGACTGCGTTATCATGGCGCTCGGAACGTCCCCCAACCCGCTGATTAAGTCGACCACCGAAGGCTTGGAAACGCAAAAGTGGGGCGGAATCGTCGCCGAGGAAGAGACCGGTCTTACCTCCCGCGAGGGCATTTATGCCGGCGGTGACGCCGTAACCGGCGCCGCAACCGTAATTCTCGCCATGGGCGCAGGCAAAAATGCCGCCGCCGCCATCGACGAGTATTTGCAGAAGAAATGATGAAAATACGATAGTAAAAAAGTTGCTTTCTTAAAACAAGAACCCCCTGTTTCCGAAAAAATTCGGAAACAGGGGGTTCTGCTGTTTACAAGACACGATCACCGAACAACGGTCGCTTTTCTCAAGAGTCTCAGCTGCGAAAGACTGCTGACGGGAATAATGCAATCTCGTCATATTCCGAAGCGGAACTGAAAACAAGCTCGGAGCCGTTTTCGGCTTTTCCGAAGAAAGCGTCGGTCATAACGCCGTCCTTATACAAGGCGGCAAGCGTGAAAGCGGGCTCTTCAAAATCCTTCGGAGTGATCATAAAAATGTTGATCTTGCCCGAAGGATAGACCTTCACATCAAAGCCCGGCTCGGAAAGCACCTCAACAAGAAAGCTTGCCGTACAGCCCATATAACTTGCCGTAAGCGGAAGGCTGCCTTTCTTACTGTTGTCGTATCCGTTTACGGTGTAGTTTTCCGTAACATAGGATTCTTTTCCGTTATTATAGGTCATTTTCAGGATCAGCCCGCTCGGGTCGAAGCTGTCTCCGCTGCGGTAAACGGTCGTGTCGGGCATAAAGAAACGCAGGTTGTTTTCGTCCGGCACCCACGAGGTGATCTTTCCGTCGCCGTCATACTTGCAGTCGCCGCCGAATTGGGATACGGTTCGATGAAAAGTCGCATTGCTTTCCGAAACGTTCAATTCGGTTTTAAGTCCGTCTGATAAGGATGCGCCGACACCGGCATCATCCGGTCCGACTTTTGCCTTAAAGCTTGTATTGAAATCGGAAAGAGCGTCGGCGCTCGTAGACGTAGACACCACGCTTTCATGTACGCTTAATTGTGCGCCCTCACGATAGCTGGTAATAATATGTGTTCCGATCTTGTCAAACAGCCAGCCGATTCCTTTCGGGTCTTGCGGTGTTATTTTGCAAGGGAAAACTCAAAAGAAGGGACGCTGCCCTTTTGCAAAAGGATAGCATGCCGTTTTCCTCCTTGAATAATTATAAAGAATTTGTTTGCTTGGCACGACAATCATTTTACCATATGTTATATATAGAGGATATTCATCGAAAGTTTACAAATATTTTTGATCACCCAACGAATCTTTTTCCCATCCGCCCCGCTTCGACAGATTTCACGGGAACAGGTGAGTATAATAGGCTTAACAGTATTGGCAAAGTTTACCAAAACGAGGATGTGAAAGTATGAACGAGCAGGGAATGTTTGCGCCGCGCACCGTGCTTTCGGGCGGGAAAAGGCAAAGGGCACGCGTACAAGGGGCGAAAAACGGGGAAGAAAAAAGAGCGGAGATAAGAACGGAGAAAAGAGCGGGGGAGAGGGCGAAAAAAAGGGGAAGAATCCTTCTTCGACGTTTTGCAATCGCCGCGCAGGCGGGCTTTTCCGATGCCAAAGAGGAAGCGGGACGCCTTGCGATGCTTCTGCGCAAACGAAGAACGGGCATCGGGAACGACGCGGCGTGCACCGAACGATACGCTGCGGGCGGGAAGGCAAAAAGAGCGCGGAGCACGGCGCTTGAAAAAGCAAAAGGCATATTCGAAAGACTTTTGCCGTGCCTTACGCATTGCGCGGCGGGCTATTTTTTGGGCGGTGCGGCGCTTCCGTTCGGGATGTATCCCTGCGGGACGGCGCTGTTGTGCGCCGCGGGAAAATATGCGGTCTTTGCCTGTCTCGGCGCAAGCCTTCGTGCGATCGGGTACACCGAGTTTTCGGGCGCATATTTTGCGCTGAATATCCTTGCACTGTTTGTCCGTGCCTATCTCAGCCGCAGCCGATTTTCCGAACCGCTCAAAGAAAAAGTGCTTTTGTCACTCGGACTTTCGGTGACGTTCGGCGGCATTATGGCGGCGGCGGGCGGATTTCGCGCCGAATATCTTCTGCGCGGCGGGACATATGCCGTGACGCTTCCGCTTCTTACCTATTGCTTCAGCCGTCTTTCGTGCGAGAAAAGGTCGAAGAATATTCTGTCCGACTGCGCGCTTTGCCTTTCGGCGGGACTGTTGACCTATGCCGCGGGAAGCATTGCGCTCGGAAAGCTTTTTTCCTCTTTGATCGTCGCGCCGATCTTTGTGTTGGCGGCGGCGTGCTCGGGACCGCTTTACGGGCTTTTGTTCGGCCTTTTGTGCGGCGTGTCGAGCGGAACGCTCCCCTTTGCCTTTGCCCTCGGTGCGGGCGGCTTTGCCGCGGGCTTTACCTTCGGCAGAAAAAAGACCGTTATGCTCCCGTTGTTTCTTTTGACCTTTTCGTCGGTGACGCTTGCGACGGTGCCGCTTTCGGCGTATGACGCTTTTTTGAGCGCGCTTGCGGGAACGGTTTTGTACATACCGCTTTGCGAATACATCCCGCGCCTTTTGCCGCGCCTTCTGGTCGGGCGGCGCACTGTCGCCGAACGGGCGTCCTGCGGGCGTATGGAGGGGCTTTCGTCAACGCTCACGTCGGTTTCGGATATGCTGTTTAACGTTTCGGACAAGCTTCGGTATCCGAGTGAAGAGGAGGTGCGCGAAGTGGTTCACGCGGTTTGCGACCGCTTTTGCGGCGCGTGCGCCATGCGGGAGAATTGCTATAGTAAGAAGCTTTACGATTCGGCGCACGTCGAGGACATCGTTTTGGCGCGTCTCGGGTCGGGCGGACTGAAGATCGCCGATCTTCCCGAAAAATACGCCTCGAGCTGTCTTAAGCTTCCCGAGCTGATCGTGCATCTCAACGACGGATACGCAGAAATGGTTTCCGAAAAAATAAAAGAAAACAAGACCGAAATTTTAGCATCGGAGTATAATGCCATGGCAAGACTGATCAAATATACCTCACAAAAAAGCGATGCCGACAAGACGCCCGACAAAGCGCTTGCGGAAAAAGTGACGGCGGCGCTCTGCGGGATCGGCGTGCGTTTTTCGTCGGTCGACGCTTACGGCGCGCGCGAAAAGATCATCGACGTATACGGCGTGTGCCTTACGGGCTTTCCCTGTACGGCGCGGGAGATCGCCGATTTTGTCGGCGAAAAGTGCGGACTTTTGCTCACCGAACCCGAGTTTCTCGGAGTGGGAAGCAAAACGACCATGCGTCTGCGTCGGGCGAGAAAATTGAAGCTTGAATATGCCCGCAGTATCGGCGCGAAAGGGGAGAACACCGTGAGCGGCGACAGCGTGAGCTTTTTCGAAAACGACGAAGACACGTTTTATGCGCTGATTTCGGACGGTATGGGAAGCGGAAGAAGTGCGGCGCTGACCTCGCGCCTTACGTCGGTGTTTGTCGAAAAGCTTCTGACGACGGGCGCACATAAAAACGTGACGCTTGAGCTTTTAAACGACCTTTTGCTCTCCAAAAGCGACGAGAGCTTTGCGACGGTCGACCTTTTGGAGATCGACCTCTTAACGGGTGAAGCGTCGTTTATTAAGGCGGGAGCGGCGCCGGCGTATATCCTTCGCGCGGCGAAGCTTTATAAGATCGCTTCCTGCACGCCGCCGGCGGGCATTATCCGATCGTTCAATGCCGAAAACACAAAATTCACGCTCGAGCCGGGCGATGTTGTGGTTATGGTGTCGGACGGGATTGTGCAGTCGTATGACGAGGTTCCGTGGCTGTGCGAAATGCTTTCGGAAAAAGCAGCGCAGGACCCCGCAAAGCTCTGCTCCGCCGTGCTTTCCAAGGCGAAAAAAATGAATGTGCGCGACGACGATATGACTTGCGTTGCGGTAAGAGTAGAGGACGGTTGTTCGCTGCGCTCACAGTGATATTGCTCGCTTTGCTCGCAGTGATATGTCGAGCTTTACTCGGTGTGATATTTTGCTTGCGCAAAGTGATGATGCTTCGCTTTCGCTCAGCACATAACTGCCGAAGGCAAAGGTCACGCGCCGCAAGGCGCCTGTCACCGCGAAGCGATACCGCGCGGCGTAAGGCAATAAGCCGCATACAACGAAAAAAGCACTTGCGAAAGCAAGTGCTTTTTTCTTCGTGGTGACCCGTACGGGAATCGAACCCATGTTACAGCCGTGAAAGGGCCGTGTCTTAACCGCTTGACCAACGGGCCGTATCAACCAAAGGGCTGCTGCCCTCCGGCGATGTGGTAGCGGAAACTGGATTTGAACCAGTGACCTGCCGGGTATGAACCGGATGCTCTAGCCAGCTGAGCTATTCCGCCATGCTTGTGCCGCGCGAATCGGAGTCTTCCGTCGCGTGCTCGTATATTATATCAAAAGCAAAGGGCTTTGTCAAGAGTTTTTTCGAAAAAAACGAATTTTTCGGCAATATTTTTTCTTTCGGCGCTTTTTTTGTTTGAAAAATCAAGAAAAACGCGAGGGGATGAATAAATGTAAATAATCTGTGAAACGCTTGATTTTCTTCTCTTTGTATGCTATAATTGACCCGTTATGGAAAGCGGTGGATTCCGCCTTTTCCGTCACGATTACAGGGGCATTCCTCTGCTGCTGCTGCGCATGAATACCCGAGATTTTAAGGAGGACAGCTTTATGAACAACAATGCGATCATAAACGCTTTCACAAACGAGCAGCTTAAGACCGAGGTTCCGGAAATCGCCATCGGTGATACCGTGATCGTTCACAACCGCATCAAGGAAGGTCAGAGAGAGAGAATCCAGTTATTCGAAGGCACCGTTATCGCCAAGAAGAACGGCGGCATCTCCGAAACCTTCACCGTTCGCCGTGTTGCGTACGGCTGCGGCGTCGAGAAGACTTTCCCGCTTCATTCTCCGAATGTTGCCAAGGTCGAACTCGTAAGACACGGTAAGGTAAGACGTGCAAAGCTTTACTATCTGCGCGACAGAGTCGGCAAGAGTGCAAAGCTGAAGGAAATCCTTTAATTTGGATTTTTGCGTCCGATAAGACAGCACTATGCGGTCATACCGCAGAAAAGGAGCCGCGCACGGCTCCTTTTTTGTTCCCCGAGTTAACCCCGTGCGGGCGTGGGAAAAACGTGCCCGGCCAAGCCGCGTAAAACCGTATAAACCGTTCAAAAAAGGAGAAAAACAAATATGCCGAATCCGAACGAACCGATAAACGAACCGACCGAAGAGAAAAAGAGTCAAGACACGGAAAACGAAAGCCCGAAGGAAAACGAAAAAGAAAACACGCAGAAAAATACAGAAAACGGCGAAGAGAAAACGGAGGCGAAAACGAAAAAAAGCGTGCAGATTCTGCACGACGTGTACGACTGGATCGAAACGTTTGCCACGGCTTTTGCCGTCGTCCTGATTTTTTTCACCTTTATGCTCCGCGTCGTGACGGTGCAGGGCTCGTCGATGTATCCGACCCTGTACGGCGTGGGTACTTTTCCCGACAAGCCGGGCGACAGATTGGTGCTTTCCGACATGTTCTATACGCCCAAAACGGGTGATATCGTCGTTGTCCGCCGCGAAAACAAAAAGCCGATCATCAAGCGCATTATCGCGACCGAGGGACAGACGGTGGATATTGATTTTGACAACTGGCGCGTTTATGTCGACGGCGAGGAATTGGAGGAGCCGTACATCAACCGCATCGAGGGCGTGAAAATGCACGACAAGGATGTGAAATTTCCGCTGACGATCGACAAGGACTGTGTTTTTGTCATGGGCGATAACCGCAACGATTCGCTCGACAGCCGCGACACACAGATTGGTCAGGTAAACGAAAGTCGGATTGTCGGGCGCGTGCTTTTCCGCCTTTACCCCTTTGACCGCTTCGGAAAGGTCGAACCCGCCGCCGAATCGGTCGCCGCATACGAACGGGAAAAGCTCAGAGAAGAAACCGAAAGCACCGCGCCGCAGATCGGAGACAACGAGTTTGCGGCGTCGTGGTGAGACATTGATAAAACCGGAAGAAAAGGCATGACATATAACAAAGAATATTACCGATCCGTGATCGAAGAGCACTTCGGGGGAGAAGCGCGGCGGGTGCTTTTGCGCCAGCTGGAACTTTTTTACTCCTGCCCTCCCGTGAAAAAGCGCAAGGTCGAAGTCGGAGAGGACCTGATTTTACACCGCGACAATTTGATGCACGGCATTTTCGGTGGGCTTTCGGAGTTCGATTTCACTGTCGAAAACGGCTTTGTCGCCATCGATTTTACCGACACGTCGCGCGAAAACAAGATCAAAAACGGAGTGGGCATGTGGAAATTTGAAAAGGACATCGCCCTTTCCGATTACATTTACAAATACAGCGGCTTTACAATCACCTACACCGTCGGGCGGGGGCCCGAAGCGGAGCGTCGGAGCGAAATGATCCCGTATCGAAAATTCGACGAATTTACCGAAAAGATCAATAACGACGAGAGCATCTGGATGTATTGGGGCGAAAAGACGAAGGAAGTGTCGTTTCTCCCCGGTCTCGTTTCCGAAAAACGACAGATCGCGTTCATTCTCGGCATCGATTCCGAAGAAGCGCGCGAAATGCGCCGCGCCGATATATGGAACACCGATTTTTCCCCGGAGACTCTTGAGCCTTTTTTGGATTATCGGTATTACCCGAAATTTCTCGAGCTTCGTTTTCATCCCACGGCGCAGGATACCGACCGCGAAGCGGCGATCATGTTCGGACTGCCCGCGTCGCTCATCGAGGGCGTTTTTGTCGGACGAAAGATCGAAAACGATCCGGCGGCGCTTGCGCACATCAAGGAAAAACTGCCCGATTGCTATATAGTCGGTCTTGACGGAAAAATTCTTGTGAACTGAAAACCGAAAAAGGAGTATTATGGCAAATTATAAACCGTATCGCCCCAAAAAGAAAAAAAATCGCCCCGCCGTCGAGGGAAAACCGCCGCGTGAGGTGGGCAAGGTGATCCAATGGTTTCCCGGTCATATGGCGAAAGCCCGTCGGGAGATCACCGAACAGCTTTCGCTGGTGGATATCGCTATCGAGCTTTGCGACGCAAGAATCCCGATATCGAGCCGCAACCCGCAAATAAGCGAGATATTGAACGGAAAGCCGTCGCTTCTTCTGATGAACAAATCGTCGCTTGCCGATCCCGAGGTGAGCGCCCGCTGGAAAAAATATTACGAAAGCATCGGGCAAAACGTCATTTTCACCGACTGTATCACGGGGCAGGGCATTTCGGAAATTGTTCCTTTTGTGCGGGAGATATTAAAGGACAAGCTTTCGCGCTTCGAGCAAAAGGGCATGATCGGGCGAATGCCGCGCGCGCTGATCATCGGCATTACCAACGCGGGCAAATCGACCCTTGTCAACAAGCTTTCGGGCGAAAAGCGCGTCAAAGCCGAGGACAGACCCGGCGTGACGCGGGAAAACAAATGGGTGACGATCAAAAACAGCATCGAGCTTCTCGACACCCCCGGCATTTTGTGGCCGAAGTTCGAGGATGAGCGGACGGGTCTGCGTCTTGCCTTTACGGGGGCGATCCGCGACGAGATTCTGGACCGCGAGGAAATTGCCGTTTCGCTTTGCAAGACCCTTTGCAAGCTGTATCCCGACGAACTGTGCGAGCGCTATAAGATGACGCGCGAAGAGATCGACGACGCCGCGCCGCACGAGGTGTTTGAGCTGATCGGCAGACGCCGCGGATTTCTCATCGCGGGGGGCGAGGTGGACTTTTCCCGCACCGCCGTCATGCTGCTCGACGAATTCCGCGCCGCCAAGATCGGTCGGATGACGCTGGAATTTCCGCCCGCCGCCCAAAAGCAAATGATAGAAAAATAAAGGAGTTTTCTTATGCCGCATTATATCACCCCCGAAAGAATCCCGCATGATAAGGGAATATACGATTTTACCCGCACTTTTTCGGTCGAAAAGGAAACGACCGTTACGGTTCGGATTTTTGCCATGACACGCTACATACTCACGCTGAACGGCAAGTATGTCGGCGAAGGACCGTGCCGAACGATTCCCGATCACGGCTTTTACGATACCTATACCGTGACGCTCCCCGTCGGCGAAAGCGCTTTTTGCGTCCGCATTCTGCACATGGGGCTTACCGCCTTCGGACGGGCGCTCGAGTTTTCGACGGTACAGCGGAGCTTTTTGCCGAAGCTTTTGTTTGAAGCGGCGGGAGAAGATTTTCGTCTCGAGGGCGATAAGGATTGGAAGATCCTGTTTTACGGCGGGCACGACCTTGTTTACACCCACCCGTCGATCGGCTTTATCGCCCCGTGGGAAAGGGTCGATACGACCGCTCCCGTGACCGAGCTTGCCGTCACGGTGCAGATGCCCGAGCGAACTTTCGGAACGGAAAGGGGAACGGGGTACGGATTTTGGGAAGATCCGTATCTTTTTGCGCGTCCCACCCCGCCGATCGTGCCCGAGGAAAAAAAGCCCTTTACCGTCGTTCGGCGCGGCGAAGGCTTTGCGGAGCTGGATGCGGGACGGTATGAGACCGCGAAGGTATCCGTGCGTCTTTCGGGAAAGGGAAAATTTAAATTGATCTATGCCGAATGTTATGAATTTCCCGACGGCAAGCACCGCCGCGACGATATAAGCGGCACGCTTTCGGGCGGGTACGATACGGTTTTGGTCGACGGCAAAGCCGAATTTCACAGCTTTTGGTTCCGTTCCTTCCGCTATATCCGAATTGAGTGGGACGGGCCCGACATGGACTTTTCCGACTTTTTCTTTGAAACGTGTCATTATCCCCTGAGCCTTGACGGCACTTTTTCCTGCTCGGACGAGCATTACAATCAAATGTATGCGGTCAGTGCGCATACGCTTCTTTGCTGTCTTCACGAGATCTTCGTTGACTGCCCGTATTACGAACAGCAGCAATACATTATGGACACGGCGATCGAGGCAAGCGTTCTCATGTGCCTTTCGCACGATCTCCGTCCCGTTCGAAAATGTATCGACGAGCTTGCGGCATCGCAGATTCCCGAGGGGCTTTTGTGTGCGAATTATCCCGCGACCTATCATCAGATAATTCCCGGCTTTTCTTTCTTCTGGGTTTTCCTTCTGCGGGAATACTTCGACCGCTCGGGCGACCGCGAGACGGTGCTTTCGCACCTTTCGACGGCGGATAAAATCTTTTCGTATTTTGACGGCGAAATCCGCCGCGACGGACTTATCGGACGTTCTGCCTATTGGGATTTTGCCGACTGGGTCGAGGGCTGGAAGCTCGGTGTGCCGCCCGTCGAACGAAACGACGCAGTCACACTTTATAATCTTTATTACATCTGCGCTCTGCGCGCGGCGGCATATCTTTGCGAAAAGGTCGGACGCGGCGGACTCGGAGCGGAATATGCCGCGCGGGCAAAGGAGCTTTCCGAGACGGTTCTTTCCCGCTGCTATGACGAAAAAGAAGGACTGCTTCGCGACGGCGCTTTTTCGGGCGGATTTTCGGCGCACACCGTCGTCTGGGGCATTCTCTCGGAGGTTCTGACGGGAAAACACGCCGAGAGAGCCTGCGAAAAGCTCTTTACGCCCGCGCTTTCCGATTGCTCCTTCTCGATGAATTATTATCTTTTCCGCGCACTCGAAAAATGCGGACGGTACGATCTTGCCTTTTCGCACGTTTTGCCGAAATGGCTTCCCATGCTGGAAAATCACTGCACGACGTGGTGCGAGGACACGAGTAAGGCCCCGCGAAGCGAGTGCCATGCGTGGAGCTGTGCGCCGCTTTATGAATTTGCCGCGCGGGTTTTGGGCGTGAGCACCGACGAAAACGGTCTTACCGTTGCGCCGCAGTGCGGAGAGCTCACCTTTGCCAAAGGCACCGTCCCGACCCGTTTCGGAATCGTTTCGGTCGACTGGACGGTCGAGGGCGAAAGCTTTGCGCTTCGCGTCGGGCTTCCCGACGGAGCGGAAGCGACGGTTCTGCTTCCCGACGGCGAAAGGAAAAAAGCGTGCGGAAGCGCCGCTTTTACCTGCAATATCCGATGATAATTGTAAAACTGTAACGGAAGGAGAATACCATGACGAAAAGCTTTTGGCGGGATATACTTCTGTTTTGCGCGGGCATCGTGATCGGCTCGCTCGTCGCGTCGCTGTGTTCGGGAAACCCGTATCTTTCGTGGCTTTCCTACGGTCTGACCTTCGGCACGGCGTCGCCCTTCGATCTTGATCTCGGCGTTTTGCGCCTGACACTCGGCGCGAGCATCGATATTACCGTTTCGACGGTCATTTTTGTGACGCTTACCTATGTATTGGGCAAAAAATTGCTCAAATAAAATTTGAAATACGGACTCTGCCTGTCGAGAGCGGGTGGCGCAAAACGCCCAAACCGCCGTTTTTTCACCCCACGAAAGGAGATTTCTGCCATGTATCTTTTACTCGCCTCCGCCTCGCCGCGTCGGGCGGAAATATTGCGTCGGATCGGCGTATCGTTTACGGTTCTGCCCGCCGATGCCGACGAGAGCGTTTCCGCTTTGCTCTCGCCCGCCGAGACGGTCGCGGCGCTGTCCCGGCGTAAGGCGCGTGCGGTCTTTTCAAAATGCGAAGCCGAAAAGCTCCTTTTTGATGGAAAAGCGGCGGGAAAGGAAATTCCGATTCTCGCCGCCGACACGATGGTGGAGCGCGGCGGAAGACTTCTCGGAAAGCCGCACGACGAAGAGGACGCTTTGCAAATGCTTCACACGCTCTCGGGAAAAAGCCACACCGTGCATACGGGCGTGACGGTCTTGTACCGCGGAAGAGAAGTGTCGCGCACAGTCGCGACCGAGGTCTTTTTTCGCACGCTTTCCGACGAGGAGATACGCGCCTACGTAAGGAGCGGCGAGCCGCTCGACAAGGCGGGCGCATACGGAATCCAAGGCATAGGTGCACTGCTCGTCGAGAAGATCGTCGGCGATTATGACAACGTCGTCGGACTTCCCGCCGCGGCGCTCTACACCCTTTTCCGCGACGAGTTTTCGGTATCGCTTTCCGATTTTATCGGCTGACCGTACCGACGATCAGCCGCAGTCAGCGGACGAAATAATAAACAATGCCGTAGATCACCGACGCGGCACAGCCGTACACGATGACGGGGCCTGCGATGACGAACATTTTCGACGCGACGCCGAGAATAAACCCCTCCGCGCGCGAGTCGATCGCGGGGGAGCAGACAGCGTTGGCAAAGCCCGTTATCGGGACGAGCGTTCCCGCGCCCGCGTGCTTTGCAAGCGAATCGTAAAGCCCGATTCCCGTGAACAAACAGGAGAGAAAAATAAGCGTCACCGAGACAAGCGTGCGCACCGTGTCCTCTTCGGGGATAAAGCGGCTGTACAGCGCAAAAAGTCCCTGACCCGCCGTGCAGATCGCTCCGCCGACGAGAAAGGAAAGGCACAGATCGACCGAAAGCTTGCGCTTCGGGGCGTGATCGTCCGCAAACTTGCGAAATTCTTTTTTCTCCCGCTCGGAAAAATATCGTTTATCCATGGTTTTTCCTCCGTAAATTTTTTCCCGTATCAGTATGCCCGAAGCGTTTGCTTTTCATACTTTGCGCGGTTTTTTGTATGCTCCGACACTTTTGAATCGAGGAAAGGTTTTTATGTTTTTCCTTTCGTATCGCTGTCCCGTCTGCGGCGGGACGCTTGCTTTCTGCGAAAACGGCTTTCGCTGTCCGCAAAACCACACCTTCGACCTTTCGCGCGAAGGATATTTGAATCTTGCGCTCGGAAAAAGCGAGAGCGGCGACGACAAGGAAATGTCGCAAAGCCGACACCGCTTTCTTTCCGAGGGTTATTACCGTCCCTTTGCCGACGCGCTGGCGGGAGCGGTGCAAAAATACACTCCGTCCCTTTCGGTATTGATCGACTGCGGAAGCGGGGAAGGATACTATCTTCGCGTTTTGCGGGAAAGCTTTCCGCAAGCGTCGCTTTTCGGCGTCGATCTTTCGAAAAACGCCGTGAAAACGGCGGCAAAATGTGAAAAGGGCAAGGAAAACCCCTGCCGCTATGCCGTGTGCAGTCTTTTTGCGCTCCCGCTGTTTGACGGAATCGCCGACGCGGCAATTTCGGTTTTCGCACCGATCGCCGAGGAGGAAACGGCGCGCGTGTTAAAAAACGGCGGCTTCTTTTTCGTCGCGGGACCCGGTCCGCGCCATCTTTCGGGGCTGAAAAAGGCGCTTTACGACACCCCTTACGACAATCCCGAAAAGCACCGCGAATATAAAGGCTTTCGAAAGATCGACGAGATCACGTGCGATTATACCGTGACCGTACACGGCGGCGCCATCCGCGACCTTTTCGCCATGACGCCGTACTATTGGAAGACCTCGAAAAGCGACGGCGAGAAGCTGCAAGGCTTGGAGCGGCTCGAAACCGAGCTTTCCTTTCGCATCGGTGTGTATCGAAAAGCGTAAGGATCTTCGCGAGGCGGAAGCGAACGAAGTCGTTTCGCGTCATAAAACAATGTTTACGATACGGTCAGACAGGGAACTTTTTCCCTGTTTTTTCGTCCTAAAGGACGTAAGAGTAAATTCAATACCATAAAGGAGACGACAATATGAAAAAGAACCGCTTTGCCCTGTGTCTTATGGCGGGACTTATAAGTCTTTCCGCCGTGCCGATGAGTGTATCGGCAACCGATGTGAGCCGCGACACGCTTTTGATCGCGGAAAACCCCGTATCGAAAAAAAACGACGAGCCGACGACCGAAGCGCTTGAGACTGTTATAAAGATTATAAAACCCCGCCTTTCGGTTCCGACGGAATGCACCGACTTCCGTTGGGATTATACCGGAGGAAGCCCATATTCCGACGCTTCGTGGTCGCTGACCTGGAGCAGCCCCGACGGAGACAAAAGCGTGCGTGTTTCGTGTGACGAAAAGGGCAATCTTATTTCGTACAGCCTTTACGATTCCGCACGCTGCGACGAGCCCTTCGCTTTTCCCGAAAAGGCAAAGGAAGAATATATCGAAACGGCAAAGAGCTTTCTTTCCCGCCTTGCGCCCGACGCGCATTTTGCCTTATCGTCGGCAAGCGACGCTTCGGGAATATCGCGCCCGACCTATTCTTTCAGCTTTTTGCGTACCGAAAACGGTCTTTCGGATCCTTTTCAGAGCGCCGATGTTGCTGTCGACGCGTTGACGGGCGAGGTCACAAGATGTGACGTTACATACAATTACGACACCGTCGTTCGAAGCGTCGAAAACCCCATAACGGCGGAAAAGGCGAAGGAAATCCTTCGCGGAACGCTGAAAATGGAGCTTTCGTACACAACCAACCGCACCTACAACGACGACGGCACGGTCGAGGAAAAAGCGGTTCTCGTTTACCGCCCGTCGGGAACGAATCTTTCGATCGACGCGGTAACGGGCGAGGTTTATACCACCCGTTCTTCGTGGAGTCCCGTCGGCGGCGGTTCGGGCGGGTCGTTTTCCAATGATACGGCAAAAGCCGATGCGGCGGAAGCGGAGGTCGAATACACCCTGACCGAAGAGGAGCTGGCGGGGCTTTCGGAACTTTCCGGTCTTATAACCAAGGAAGAAGCGATAAAGAAGATCACCGATAACCCCGCTTTGTACCTCGATATCCGCCTGAGCGTTGTCGAAGCGAGCCTTTCGCGCGGATTCTCGCACAGCCGATATTATGTGCCGCAGAACGAAGGCGACGACAACTTTACGTGGAATATCCGTTTTACCATGCCCGAGCGCGATGCGGACAGCCCCGATTATTACGATTATGTTTCGGCAAGCGCCACGGTTGACGCGAAAACGGGACGCGTTCTTCGCTTTGATTCCGATCTGCACGACGCATGGTATTACGAGAAGAACGGGCTTGACGTTCCGAAGAAGCAATACAGCGAGAGCGACTGCGAAAAAGTCCTTGCGGATTTTGCAAAGCAAAATACCGATTATTTTGATCTTACCCGCCGTTCGGAGCTGTATGACGAAAACACGATCTTTGTGGCTTACGACGAAAACGGCACGGTAACCGACCGCACCTACGGCGCATACGGGTATCGCTTTGTCCGCGTGAACGAGGGACTGGATTACAACGCCGATTACATTTGCGGCACGGTCGACGGCATTACGGGAAAAATTTCACGCTTCTCGACGGCGTGGACGAACGATCTTGTTTTCGAGTCGCCCCGCGACGCGATCACCGAAGAAAAGGCATTCGATTTGTATTTCGACCTTTCCGACGTCGAACTTTACTATGAGGATTATACCGAATACTTTTACGGCACGATCGAAAAGAGCGACGGCGATAAGCTGAAAAATCTGATCCTGCGCCTTAAAAAGAGTCCGAATAAGGCAGAAGAAATCGTTTCCGAGCTGGCTCCGGAGCTGGATAAGGCGAAGGTGAACGAATACCTTGCCGCCGCCGATTTTGACGGTCTTATTTCGCTTTGCGCCGAATATTACGGCGTCGACCCCGTTTCCGCCGTCAATTTCTACTACGGCACGTCCGATCTCTATTCCCGCACCGTTACGGCGCGCCCCGTTTATTCGCCGAAAGACCCCCGCACTTATATCGGCGCGCTCACGGGCAAAAAAGTGACGTATAACGGAAGCGTGATCGAGGAAATTCCGCAGGGCGACTTTACCGACATTGATTCGCACTGGGCAAAGGATTACATCGAAAAGCTGGCGCGTGTCGGAATCCTTTCGCGCGAAAGCACTTTCCGCCCCGATGAGAAGATCACGTCGGAGGAGTTTTCGACGATGCTTTCCCGCGCGGGATTGTATTATCGCTATTCGCGAAACGAAAAAACGCCCGAGACCGAAAGCGTGACGCGCCTTACGGCGGTCAAGGAGATCATCGACGCGATGAATCTTTCGCGCGCGGCAAAGATTTCCGGCATTTACCGCACCGAATTTTCCGATAACCCGCTGATCAAAGAAGAGGATATCGGCTATCTTGCCATTGCCTACGGACTTTCGATCATCGACGGCGATAAGGGAACGCTTACCTTCCGTCCCGACGATACGGTGACCCGCGCCGAGGCGGCAAAGCTTGTTTACGCGGCGGTTTTGGCAAATTCGGATCAATAAAAATAAAGGAAAATCCCCTCCGTTCGGAGGGGATTTTCACTTGTTCGATTTTGCGTTTCTTATTGCAGCTCCAGCCAATCTCTCAGCGTCTGCGTCTCGTGCGGGAGCGATTCGATACGGTCGTCGGGCATAAATTCGAGCATATAGAAAAGCGGCTTTGCGGAGAGAACATCCAAGTATCGCCGCCATGCCTCTTTTCCGTGTTCCAGCGGGAAGCGCTCGGTCGCGCTCCACGAAAAAACGTGTACGCGGACGATATGCGGCAAAAGCGCGCGGGCGGCTTCAACATTATATTCCTCGCTTCGGTACTGATTCGGCTGCCAGAACATTTTCAGATTGTCGCACCCGACATCCGAAAGAAAGCGCTGTGCCGCGTGATATTCGTCGGTCAGGCTGAACGGATGGCATTCGAGCGCGACGGTCTTATCTCCGGCAAGCGCGCAAATGCGTCTTGCATCGGCGACGGCGGCACGGTAATCCTGCGTCGGATACTCCGCTGACGGAATGTTCTTTCCCGCCCAAACGCGAATACAGTCGGTTTTTAATGCTTCGGCGGAGAGAAGCACGTCGTCAAACAGCTTTTCGTTTCCGTCGCCGATGTGATAATACGAGCCGTATTCGGATATCGAAAGTCCCGCTTTTTCGGTCTTATCCCGCACCGCGCGTGCGTTTTTTTTGTCACCGTGCGGAACATGAACGTCGCCGCCCCATTCGATCGCCGTAAGGCGGGCATCTTTACACGCCGCAAGAATTTCGCTCGGTGTTTTGCCGCGGAACGAGATCGAGACAAGTCCCGCGCGATTTTCGTTCGGATTCATGTTTTACCCTCCGTTTCACGCCATGGTCTCAAGCATTTTGGGCGTGACTTCGTAAAGAAAACGCTCGTTTCGCGCCCCGCGGCGATATTCCTCAAGCATATATTCGCCCATGCGGCGAACCTCGTTTCCGCTCGAGCCGGCAATGTGCGGCGTCAAAAAGACGTTTTGAAGACCGTAAAGCCGGCTTTCTTCAAGCGGCGGCTCGGGATCGGTCACGTCCAATATCGCCGTGCGGTCGGGCTCTTCGATAAGCGCACGCAAAAGGTCTTCTTCGACCACCTGCGCGCCTCTTCCCGTGTTGATAAAGGTCGCGTTTTTCTTCATGCGGGAAAAATGCTCGTAACGAAGCATGCCCACCGTTTCGGGAAGGTTGGCGATATGATTGGAGATCGTATCGCAGCGCGAAAACAGCGCGTCAAGCGTCACTTTTTCCGCACCGAGCGCCGCAAGCTCCTCTTTTGAAAGAAATTTATCGTATGCTAAGACTTTAAGATCGTAAGACTTCAGCGCACGGATGACCATCTTGCCGATCATGCCCGCGCCGATAATGCCGACGCTCGCGTCAAAATTTCCGCTCTTTTCTTCGGCATACCGCTTCGCCTCGTCGCGCAGGGCGCGCTCCTTCGAGCAAAGGCGGCAGCTTTTAAAGAATCCTTTGTTCGCAAGAAGAATCTGCGCCGTCGTGCATTCCGCCACGGGAACGGCGTTGGCAGCCCATGCGGAATGCACCCGCACGCCGCAGGAAAGGAACGGTGCGGCAAAATAGCGGACGCTGCCCGCAGCGTAATAGACCGCCTTCAGCGACGGAAAGGCGTTTCGGATTTCCTCTTCCGTAAAGGCGGGCATTCCCCACGTCGTAAAAATGGTTTCGACCTTCGAAAAGGCTTGCGGGTCTTTTAAAACGTCGTCTTTTGTATACAAAGTCGGTTCAAGATCGGCTTCTTTTTGCAAAGCGGCAAAGCAGTCGCCGTGATAGATCCGGAAAACACGCGCGTCTCCCAAAAAAATGCTCGTTTTCATTCGCTTTTTTCCTCCTTGTTTTTGTCGTTCTCGATTCGGCTCTCCCGATAGCTTTTCCACACACTTTCAAACCACAAATTGCGCGAAGGGATCGGCCTTGTCGGCACGGCGCACACCGAAAAAGAACCGTTTTCTTTCTTTAAAATGATTTTTTGATCCTCTCCGCCGCGCGGTAAAAGCTCGTTTTCGAACGCCCCGTCGCAGACATACGCCGCGCCCCGCGCGCCGAAGCGCTCGGCGCAGAAGATCATGCTGTGCGCCGTCGCAAGCTGTGTTTTCAGCGTATCCTCAAGCTTGAAGTAAAGCGAAAGCGCTCTCTCGTTTGCTATGCGAAGCTCAGGCAGCGCCGCTATGTCTTCTTCGATCTCGCCGCGGGCCTTTTTCATCTCGGCAAGATCCCGCAAAAAGCCGAAGGCGCGGCTCATGCGGCGGCGTGCGCGAAGGAGCGCTTCGGACAGTGCCTTTTCCCGCGCGTTTTCCGAAAAAAGTCGGTCAAAGAGAAAAGAAAGATCGAAGATCGCCCGTTCGGCGGCGTCGCAAAACGCCGCATCGGAGATTTTTTCCTCCCGCCGCAGCATTTTTTGCGCCGCGCGGAGTCCGCCGACCATACAGTCGTTGAGCGCGGAGCCGCCGGGGCGGAACATGCCGAAGCTTCCCGCCGCCTCGCCCGCTGCATAAAGACCCGCGACCGACGTTTCCCAATTGGCGTCGGTATGAATGCCGCCGTTGCAGTGCTGTGCGCAGACGGCAATGCGGAGCGGCACTTTTTGAAGGTCGATCCCGTGCTCGAGATACAGCTGCGCCGCGCCGGGATTCATGGCATAAAGGCGCGCGATGGGAGTGGCGCGAAGCGCGTCGGAATTCCGAAGATATTCTTCCGCTTCTTCTCCCGCCGCTGAGAAGCCGTTTTCAAGCCCGCTCGGGTTGCGGCGGAAATCGAGATAAACGCGCCGTCCGAGCGTCACGCTCTCACGGTAAACGAGCAGGTCGATCTTCGACGAGCCGCCGCTTTTTCGGCGGTCAAAGGGCCATTCGTAGCCCTTTTTGAAGATTCTTTTCAGCATTTCGGAGTCGTTTTCGAAATGCTCGCGCAAAAACTCGCGCTCGACGCCGCTTTCGTCCACTGAAATGTAACGGGGCAAGACCTGCTGATAGCTTCCCGAGACGTTCCAGCGAAAATCGGTCGAAGCAAGCCCGAACTGTCCCTCGCAAAGGTTGGAAAATTCCGCTCCTGCCGTAAGGGCAAGCGACGAGCCGCCGCTTTGCGACGTCGGATAAACGCTGTCGGCATACATGCCCGCCGGTCCCCCCGTTGCAAGCAGAACGCGCGGCGTTTTGATCTTTTCGAGAACAATTTCGTTTTCGTCTTGCGTTTCGTCGGTGCAAAGCGCCAAAAGCCCGACAAGCTTGTTTTCGCTCACCAACAGGCGAACGACCCGCCTGTTCTCGCAGACGGAAAGCCCGCGCGCGAGCGCACTCTTTTCCAAAGCTTCGGTCATGCGCGTCGAGGTGTACGGTCCGACCGAGCTTGCGCGGCAAAACGGGTCGTGATCGGTGCGGTAGCCGACGTATTCGCCGTATTCGTTTTTGGGAAAATCAACGCCCGAAAGGGCAAGCTTCAAAAAGCATTCGACCGAACACGCCGCAAGAGAGAGGGCAATGTCTCCGTCCATTCCGCCGCCGTCGTAAAGCGTCTTTGCCGTAAGCAGAACCGAATCGCCCTCATCGCCCGCAAGCGACATTTTATAATAGGTCTGCTTGTCGCTTCCCGTGTTGCGGGAGGTGCCGAAAAGGCGATTTTCGGTATACAGGGCAATGTTTTTCATCCCGCCCCGCAAAAGCTCGTCGGCGCATTGATAGCCCGCAATGCCCGAGCCGACGACCACCGCGTCGTATGCCGCCTCCCGCACCGTAATTTTTTTGTTCACGTTTTTCCCTCACAGTCTGCGGATGTGGAATCCGCCGTCGGCGTTCAGCACCGTTCCCGTTCCGAAATCCAAAAGTCCGCCTGCCGCCGCAAGAACGCAGTTTGCCACGTCCTCGGGCGTTCCCCAGCGGCGGATGGGCGTTATGCCCTCCTCCGAGATCATGCGGTCGTATTTTTCCTTTACGCACTCGGTCATGTCGGTGGCGATAATGCCGGGGCGCACCTCAAAAACGGGAATTCCGTATTCCGCAAGGCGGTCGGCAAATAGCTTTGTTACCATGGAAATGCCCGCTTTGGAAATGCAGTATTCCCCGCGGCTGACGCTCGAGGTGTATGCCGAGACCGATGAAATGTTGACGATGCGCGGCACATACTCCGCGTCCTTTTGCTTTTGTTCGATCATATGCCGCGCAAAAAGACGGCACATGAAGAAAGTGCCCTTCGTGTTGATGCGAAGAAGGCGGTCGAAGCTTTCCTCGGTGGTCTCGAGAATGTCCAGCCGCTTTTCGCACGCGACGCCGGCGTTGTTGACCAAAAGATCGACGCGCCCCGTAAAGCGGCAGGCAAACTGCAAAAGCGCCTCACGGTCGCGTTCGTCGGATATATCGCACGGGCAGTAGTTTTCAAGCTTTGAATCCTCCGTGCGGGCGGAATAGACGACAAGATACCCCTCGTTTTTTAAGGCGTCGGCAATTCCTTTGCCGATACCGCGGCGCGAGCCGGTCACGACGGCGACTTTTTGCATAATACAGCCTCCTCATACAGCTTTTTATAGTAAGAATTAAAGACGGCACAGCCCGAAATACAGCCGTGACGCATAAGCTCGGTGCAGCGCGAGCAGGAGATGCAGCACTTTTTGGGCGAAAAACAGCCGTTTTCGTAATCGCGGTAAACGTTCGGATAAGCAAGGCTCATCCGCCCGAAGCCGACAAAATCGCACATGCCGTCGGAAAGCAATTTTTCCGAGCGGACAAACAAATCCTCGCGGTAATACGAAAGCCCCGACGCCACGACATAAAGCGTAGGAAAGCGTTCTTTTAAGTGCTTTTCGATGGCCTCGAAGCGCAAAAGCCCCGTTTCGGCACGCTCGGGCGGCGTATACGGTCCTTTGCGGAACGGACGGTTGACGTGCGGATTGTAATACGGATTTCCAACCGTCACGTTGAGGATCGAAATGCCCTCTTTGTGCATTTTTTCGATCAGGCGATCGGGTTCGGTAAGATCGAGGTTTCCTTTCTCGTCGGTGCCGAAGCCGTAGGGCTTGGGAATCATGTCCGAAACGCTGAGCCTTGCCGTGAGAAGCATGTCCTTCGGAAGCGCCTCTTTCACAGCGCGAAGGCATTCGAAATAAAGGCGCGTGCGGTTTTCAAAGCTGCCGCCGTAGCGTCCCGGGCGAGTGAACGCTGAGAGAAGCTCCTGTAAAAGATAGCCGTGACAGGATTTTACGTCCACCCCGTCAAAGCCCGCCCGTGCGGCAAGAAGCGCCGCTTTTTTGTAAAGCGCGGGAAGGGTGTCGAGATATTCGTCGGTCACGATCGCCCCGTCGGTAACGGGGCGTTTTTCCTCGTAGATCGGATGACGGTAAACGATCATCGGATGAATGCTCTGCCGCCCCGAATGCGTAAGCTGTAAAATGCAGATCGGGCGGATGCCGCATTTTTCCTTTGCGACGGCGCGGACCTTTTCCAAAAGGACGCGGAAGGACGGAAGATTTTCTTCGGTGATTCTCATCTGCCGCACACCGGTCCTTCCCTCGGGACAGACGGCGCACGCCTCAAACCAGATCGTTCCCGCGCCTCCCGCCGCCTCGGCAAGATACTTTTTTTCCGTCCTCTCGCTCGGGCTTCCGTCGGTGTTGCAGTCACAGCCCTCCATCGGCTGATATACCATACGGTTCGGAAACGTTTTTTCTCCGATTGTGATTCGGTCTTTCAAACAAACGTCCATCGTTTTTCTCCTGTCTGCCGAATTTTATTCTCGTCTCCATTATAGCAATGAAAAAAAGCAATCTGAATATCCTTTTGCACAAAAAGTATTGCTTTTCTTGCAAATTTCGTATAAAATGGAAAAGACGAGAGAAAAAAACGTGCAGGGGAGACGGAAAATATGCTTTTTCACGGGTCTTTGTCCCGGTATTATGCGGAAACAAACACAAACGACGGCGTTCTTTTGGAAAATCATTGTCACGCCCAGTTCGAGCTGATCGCGGTCTTTTCGGGTACGGTCTGCCTTTATCCCGAGGGCGGAACGCTCTTTCTTTCGGCGGGGCACGCCACCTTGATTCCGCCGCTTTATTATCACGCCGTAAGTGTGCAAAGCGGTGAAAACTACCGCCGTCTGACTCTGCTTTTTGACGAAAGCATGCTGCCTGCCCCATTGCGCGCTCCTTTCTCTTTGCTTCGCGCTCCCGTGTGCGTCCGCGCCGCAGACTGCATCTCAAGACTTGAGCCGATCCTTTTGAGCAGTCGGGATGAATACTACGCGCCGCTTTCGGAAAGTCTTCTGACCGAGCTTTTTTACCGCTTTGCCGACCGCCCCGAAAGGAAAATACAAAACGAAAACCGGGAGCTTTCGGAAATTCTAATTTATATTGAGGAGCATTTGTGCGAAAAGATCACGCTCGAGGACATCGCCCGCCGTACGGCGCGTTCGAAATCCTCGGTCTGTCATCTGTTTTCGGAGCAAATGAAGACCTCGGTCAAGCAGTATATCCTGCAAAAAAAGCTGTCGTATGCCGAAAAATGCATGGAGGAAGGACTCTCGGCGACCGATGCCGCCCGCGAGATCGGGTACGAAAATTACAGCAACTTTTACCGTATGTATCAAAAGACCTTCGGAATGTCGCCAAAGGAAAAAAGCGCGGCGTCCTTTCGCCCGTGACCGTCGGACAGCTTGCAATTTTCCGAAAAGGAGAGTATAATGGAAAAAGATAAGATAATGATTTTTCGGGTTTTCGAAAAGAGAAAGCGGGGGAAGATATGAGAGTGAAGTTTACGGAGCAACCGAAAAAACGCGGGAATTCGTCTTTTGATCTTTATCTTTTTTGGATTCTCGCGGCGTTTGAAATTCTTATGTCCTTCACCTTTCTCGGATACGTTCACATCCCGCCGATATCGGTCACCTTTGCTTACATTCCGATCTTAATTGCAGCACTTTTGCTCGGAACATGGCAATCCGCCGCGATCGGCGCGGTCTTCGGTCTTGCGAGCATGTATAAATCGACGTCGTATTATATTTTTCCGGCGGATATGCTTTTTTCGCCTTTCATGAGCGGAAATCCCATCGGGAGCTTTATTCTGGCGGTCGGAACAAGAACGCTTTTCGGCTTTTTGATCGGTTTTCTTTTTTGGGCGGCGAAAAAGACAAAGCATCCCAATCTTTTTGTCGGGCTTGCGGCGTTCGCTTCGCCTATGGCTCAGGCGCTGCTTGTTATGGGCGCCATGCAGCTTTTCTTTTCGAACCATCCGTTTGAATATTTCGGGAATTGCTATCTTGTTATGAGCAATGTGATTTCTTCGGTTCTCTGTGCCGTTTTGGCGGTCGGGGTTCGACAACTTCACCGCAACGAAAAAATGCAAAATATCCGCACGGCGATCGATTCCGCCCGCTATATTCCCGCAAACAATTCTAAAACCAAGCGGATCACGGTGACGGTCTTTACCGTGTTTATTGTTTTCATGACCTTCGCGGGAGCGGTTTATTTTTTGGAGCGGATGTCGCACATGCTCCGAACCCATACCGTCGCGGTCGCACCCGAGATCTTATATAACATTTCTCATATGCAGATCGAATTTACCGTCGCCATGCTCTCGCTCAACATGATCAGCGTCATTACCCTGATTGCGGGATATCAGCACAGCGCCTATCGGAATTATCGCGGGGAAATGGACGCGCTCACGGGTATTATGGGCAGAAGGATATTCCTAAATCTGTGCGAACGGGCGCAAAAGCATTTTGATACACAGAAATGTGCGCACGGATGGTTCTTGATTTTGGATGTCGATTGTTTCAAAGCCATCAACGATACGTTAGGACACGCCGTCGGCGATACCGTTTTGAAAAAGGTCGCGTTTCTTTTGGAAAAGAATTTTCGCGACTGTGCCGTCTGCGGGCGAATGGGCGGCGACGAATTTGCCGTTATGATCGACAAGGCGGAGCTTTCCGCTCACGAGCTTGAAAAGCGCCTTTCTTCTTTTGCCGCCGAGGCGGCAGGTATTTTGGAAAACTCGCAAAGAGTCACCTGCAGTATCGGCGCCTGCCGTTTTTCCTTTCCCGCCGACTTGCCGAAGCTGATGGAACAGACCGACGCTCTTTTGTACAAAACAAAGGAAAACGGGCGCGACGGTTACACTATCGGGGAGTACGAACCGACAAAAGACGAAAACCCGTAAACAACGAAATTGAAAGAAAGGGGGACGGGCGTGATTCGAATTGCACTTTGCGATGCGGCGGAAAACGATCTTTATGCGCTTCGCGACCTTTTGCAAACCGTTTTGAACGAATACGGGATCGAATATAAGATCGACCTGTTTTTCGATTCCGAGCGCTTGTTTCGGGCGCTTCACGACCGCCTTTTCGATCTCATCGCGACCGATCTTACGGTCGGCGAACAGGATATGGTCGAATTTGTGCGCGCGCTTTATGTCGAGCGTTATCCCGTTCGCACGGTTTTTGTGAGCGGGTCTGAAAATCCGCCGGGTCTTTCGGTCCCCAATCTCGGCATATACAAAAAGCCGCTTTCGGAAAAGACGGTGCGCGGTATTGTCGATTATGTTTCGGATTTTCGACCGGCGGCAAGACGTTTGTATATCGCCGCAAAGAACGGGGAAAAATACCGTGTCTGCGAGACCGATATCCGCTATATCGAGGTGTTTCACAACGATCTGTGCATTCATCTCGCCGACCGCAGTATTGTTTGCCGATCGACGCTCGGCGGATTTTTGGAGCGCCTTTGCGGTTCGCTTTTTGTGCGCTGCCATCAAAGCTACGCAGTCAACCTTTCGTTCGTGTCGTCGGTACGGCGCTATCATGCCGAGCTGACCGAGGGCGAAACCGTTCCGATCTCCAAAAACCGCTATTTGTATGTGCGCGACTGCTTTTTCGCGCAGAACCGAAAACAATAAGCTCCGCCGCGTGCGGTCGGAGAAAAGAATAAGAGAGGATCGATATGAAAGAAAAAGCACACGGAATGGCGTCACTTACCGAGCTTTATCGGATCGGACGCGGACCGTCCAGCTCGCATACCATGGGACCGTCGCACGCCTGCCGCGCGGTCAAAGAACGGTATCCCGACGCGACGCGCTTTGAGGTGACGCTGTACGGCTCGCTTTCCAAGACGGGAAAAGGACACCGAACCGATTATGCCATCCGCAAAACGCTCGGCGAGGATCGCGTTTCCATCGTTTTCGATAACGAAAAGACCGATCTTGCTCATCCCAATACGATGGAGATCGCCGCCTTTGCGGGCGACAAACTTTTGTGCCGCAAGACCGTTTACAGCATCGGCGGCGGTGCGATCCGATTTGCCGACGAAAAGGAGAAGAAAGAGGTCCTGCCGTATCCCGACATAAGCTTTACCGCTATCGAGGAGCGGCTCATAAAGGAAAATCTCACGCTTCCCGAATATGCGGAAAAGTATGAGGGGAAAGAGCTTCGCGCGTATATGGCGCTGGTACTCGACCGCATGAAACGAACGGTGAAAAACGGTCTTGCGGACGAGGGAATCATTCCCGGAGGCTTGAATATCCCCCGCAAAGCCAAAAAGCTGTTTGCGATCGGGCAAGGCAAGGATTACGGTCACGAAAAGGAAATTTATCTGATTTCGGCGTATGCCTACGCCGCAAGCGAAGAAAATGCCTGCGGCGAAGAAATGGTGACGGCACCGACGTGCGGCGCGTCGGGCGTATTGCCCGCGGTTTTGCTGTTTAAACAGCGCGAGCGCGGCTACTCGGATGAGGAGCTGATCTCGGCGCTTGAGGTCGCGGGGATCGTCGGAAATTTAATCAAGACCAACGCTTCGATCAGCGGCGCGGAATGCGGCTGTCAGGCGGAGATCGGAAGCGCGTGCGGCATGGCGGCGGCAGCGTTTGCCTATCTTAAAGGAATGAATCCGAAGCAGATCGAATGCGCCGCGGAAATTGCGCTCGAGCACCACTTGGGACTTACCTGTGACCCCGTTCGCGGATTGGTGCAGATTCCGTGCATCGAACGCAACGCCGTCGCCGCCATGCGTGCGGTCGACGCGGTGAGCCTTGCCGAAATGCTGTACGAAAACCGAAAAATTTCGCTCGATCTTGTTATCCGCACTCTTTATGAGACGGGAAAGGACCTCTCCTGCCGCTATCGCGAGACGGCGGAGGGAGGACTTGCGGTTTTGTATCCGTCGGAGGTAAAGGGCGGAAAAGGTAAAGAGGAAGCGCCGAACGCTTGAAAAAGACGGGAAAAGGCATAACATTACTCGCTGTAGGTGCGGGCGACCGATGCCCCTGCTTTTTGTTCTTTTCCTATTTCGTACAATTTCATCGCGTAAAGTGCGACCTGTAATAACAGTAAAGACAAGCATACCGTTTTTGATTGAGCGTAACAGCTCTGTACAATCGGGGAATTTTTAAGGGCGCAAGCCCTTAAATTCCCTTTCTTTTTGGTTTCTTTTTCTTTCGGAAACGAAAGAAAAAGGAACTCCGCCCGAAGGGCAAACACCGCCCGTTTGCGGGCGATGGCAAAAGAAGAATACGGCAAAAGAGGCTTTTACGACTGCGCACAAGGGTTTGTCTCACCGAAAGTTGCTATTGCGGCTCGCCCGCTTCGCGGGCGCACGGGAATATTTTGCCACAGGCAAAATTTCTCTCACATCACTTGTGATGTGACGCATCCGTCACTTCGTGCCACCTTCCCCTCAAGGGGAAGGCTTCATTACGCATCAAAATCTTAGGTCAGCATAACGTGGGTAAGGCGAAGTTGCATTCTGACCATCAGAATGCAATCTTCGCGGCAACGCTCCCCGCAGGGGCGGCAACGCTCCCCGCAGGGGCGGCAACGCTCCCCGCAGGGGCGGCAACGCCCCGCGCAGCGGCGGCAAACGATCCCCGCAGGGGAGGGAATATTTTGCCGCTTTTTCGTAAAAAGCGCTTGCATTTTCCGCTTCTTCGTATTATAATAAGCTTTGGACAGAGTAGGTTGCCGTGCGTAAAGTGCCGAAAGGACGGGGAGTTGTCTTTCGGACGAAAAGATCGCCTTGCGGTACGGCTTCCGCATCCCGCTGTCGCACTTCATAGGCTCTATCCTTTTTGAAATGCGGCTCTCTGTCGCATTTTCTTTATTTCAAGGAGGGCTTTTTATGAAGCACAAAACAATCTATTGCATTACCGCCACGGGAATTTTAACGGCGCTGAGCGTCGTTCTGACCCGCTATCTCGGCTTTTCGCCGAGCTCGAGCACCGTGCGCCTTACGCTCGGGAACATTCCCGTCATGGCGGCGGGCATTTTCTGCGGTCCCTTGTACGGCGGAATCTGCGGCATTCTCGCCGATGTTATCGGCTGTTTTCTTTCGGGCTATGCGCCGAATGTTCCGCTTTCGGTCGGCATGGGGCTGATCGGTGTTTTGCCGCCGGCGGTCTATCGTCTTTCGGGAAAGATCCTGCCCGCGCGCGGACGCGTTTTTCTTCTGATTGCAAGCGTTGTTCTGACCAATCTTTTTGCCGCTGTGCTGTATAAGACCGCCGTTTTGTCGGTGATGTTCGGCAGTCCGTTTTTCCCGACCCTTGTCGCACGGATTCCGTTTGCCGCGATCGAGACGGTTCTCGACGCCGCCGCGCTTTGTCTTTTGATCCGTCATCCGTATTTTTCCGAACGGGGAGTTGTTAAAAAATGAACATTGAAGAGGCACTTTCGTATATCCACAAAACCAAATGGCTCGGCACAAAGCCGGGACTTTCGCGCACGCGCCGCCTTCTCGGTGCGCTCGGCGACCCGCAGAAATCGCTGAAATTCGTTCACGTTGCGGGCACGAACGGCAAAGGCTCGACCTGTGCCATGATCGCGTCGATTCTGCGCGAAAGCGGATTTTGCGTCGGGCTTTACACCTCGCCCTACATTACGGTTTTTAACGAGCGTATGCAGGTCGACGGGCAAAACATCACGGACGATGAGCTGATTCATATTGTGGAGACCATCCGTCCCGCCGCTGATGCCATGACCGACGACCCGCCGACCGAATTTGAGGTCATCACCGCCGCCGCCATGCTGTATTTTCTCGAGAAAAAGTGTGATCTTGTGGTTCTGGAGGTCGGAATGGGCGGAACGCTCGATTCCACGAACGTTATCGAAGCGCCCGAATGTGCCTGCTCGGTCATCTGTGCGATCGGATTGGATCACACCGCGTATCTCGGCGATACCGTTGAAAAAATCGCCGCCGTCAAGGCGGGAATTTTAAAAGAAAATGCGCCCGTCGTGATGTATCCCGAAAAAGAAAGCGTCGAAAAGGTCATTCGTTCGGCGGCAAAGGAAAAGCATTGCCCGCTTACCGCACCCGATTTTTCGCTTCTTTCGGTACAGAAATATTCGCTCGACGGAATCGATTTTTCCTACGGCGCGCTTTCCGGTCTGCACCTTCCCCTCATCGGGACCTACCAGCCGTGCAATGCCGCCGTTGCGATCGAAACGGCAAGGGTGCTCCGCATGCGGGGATACAGCATTTCCGATGAAGACATCCGCCGCGGACTTTCCGAAGTCGTCTGGAAAGGGCGCTTTGAGGTATTGCGCAAAGAGCCGGTCTTTCTTCTCGACGGTTCGCACAATCCGCACGGCATGCGCGCGACGGTTGACGCGATTCGTCAATATTTCGGAGAGCAAAAGCTGCACTTCGTTCTCGGCGCCATGGCGGACAAGGATGTTTCGACGATGCTGTCGCTCCTTCTTCCCGAGGCGGAGCGCTTTTATACCGTGACCGCGCCCAACCCACGCGCCATGACGGGGGAGGAACTGGCGCAAAGAATCCGCTCTCTCGGCGGCAAAGCCGAAGCGTTCGGTTCGATCGAAACGGCGGTGAATGCCGCCGCACAAAATGCGGGAAAGGACGGCGTATGCGCCGCGCTCGGAACGCTGTATTTTTCGCAGGAGGTGCGAAGCGCCGTCGAAGGGCTTGCACTTTGAACCGACTTTGTCTTCCGATTGTTGAAAAAATCGTTTTTTCACAGGGAACAAACCGAGCTATTTTTGGATTTTTCGGCGAAAAAGATACACAAAAAGGCTTTTTTTAAAAGCTTTTTTGTGAAATTCGCAAAAAGGGTTGACAAAGGGATTTTTTTCCGTGTATAATGGGGTGACCGAACAAGGTCGCCCCAGTTTTTTGTGCCGACAGCCCCTTAAAAACGGGCAAAGAACGGCGCAAAAAGAATAACGGAGGACAGAAAAATGAGTACATATTATGTATCGAACAAGGGCTGTGACACAAACGACGGACTTTCGCCCGAAAAGGCGTTTGCCACCGTTATAAAGCTTCGCGAGGTTCTTAAGGGCGGCGATACCGTTCTTTTGCATTGCGGCGATACCTTTTACGGACAGATAAAGCTTCCGGCGGGTATTTCTCCCGAACAGCCGACAAGCGTCGGTTCGTACGGCGAGGGCGCAAAGCCGACTCTTTCGCAGTATAAGATCGCAAATGCGGACGCTTGGGAACAGGTCTCGGAAAAGGTCTACAAGCTTGATCTTACCGATACCGCAAAGTTTACGGGCAACACGTCCGAGATCAACACCAACGTCGGATTCCTGAAGGTTTCGAACAAGATCTTCCCGCACAAGATCTTCGAACTTGAAAAGCTTGCGGCTCAATGGGATTTTTATAACGACGACCGGTATGTTTTCGTATATTCCGAAAAGAACCCGTCCGAGCTTTCGGACGACATCCGCTTCGCGTGCCAGATCGGCTGTATCCCTTTTACAACCCACATGAAGGTCGAAAACATTATTATCCGCGGCACGGGCGCACACGGTATCAACGGTGTTTCGAACGGCGCGTATATTTACAACTGTGAATTTCATGAGATCGGCGGCTCGGAGCTGAACGGCTTCCCGACGCCCAATACCCGTTACGGCAACGGCGTGGAATGCTGGGCAAACTCCGCCAACATTACGGTCGATCACTGTAAATTCTCGGGCGTTTACGACGTTGCCATCACCATGCAGGGCAGACCCGTCAAGACCTCGTGGACCAATATGCATTTCACCAACAATATCATGTGGAACAACCAGCACTGCTTCGAGATCTGGTCAAGCGGCGATGTACCGGACACCGGTTTTGTCGATTGCCATTTTGAAAACAACCTCTGCATCGAATCGGGCTACGGCTGGAGCTACGCGGTTCGTCCCGACAAGACCGCTTCGACTCATCTTTTATTGTACGGAATCGGTTGTCCTCTTTGCGACATCACCGTTACGGGCAATACTTTTGTCAATGCACGCAATATGACGGTCTTTAAAGCGGGAGGCGTTTGCCAAATGCCGAAGGATTATAAGATTTTCGGCAACACCATCATTTGTCCCGAAGGTCAGCCGCTTGCATGGAAGGACAAGACGAGCGACGAAGAGTATGACGCATATGTAAAGAAGCTGGAAGAAGAAAATACGGTCTACCGTCACACGGTCTTTACGCTGTAAGCCTTCCGATTTTCAAAAGGAGAAAAAACGATGAGTATTTATTATGTATCCGGTGCGGGAAACGACGCAAACGACGGTCTTTCCCCCGAAAAAGCCTTTGAGACGATCGGAAAAGCGCGCGAGACGATACAGGGCGGCGACACTCTTCTTCTGCGCCGCGGCGACACCTTTTTCGGACAGATCCGTCCCCCGATGGGAACGGAGGAACAGCCGACGACCTTCGGCGCTTACGGCGAGGGAAGAAATCCGATCCTCTCCGAATATAAGATCGCAAAAGCGGACGCATGGGAAAAGGTTTCGGAAAATATCTACCGTATCGACCTTTGGGATACGTCAAAGTACACGGGAAACGTGATCGACGGCGACGACAATGTCGGCTTTATCAAGGTCTCGGGAAAAATCTATCCCCATAAGATTTTCGAGTACGACAAGCTTGCCGCTCAGTGGGACTTTTTCAGCGAAAAGCAATATATGTACGTCTATTCCGAAAAAGCGCCGTCCGAGCTTTCGGACGACATCCGCATCGCCTGCAACATCCACTGCATGCTGCTGAGCACGTATGTGAAGGTCGAAAACATTACGTTTATGGGCACCGGCGCGCACGGTATCTGCGGCAGAGGTTCGTATACGCACATTTCGCACTGCGAATTTCATGAAATCGGCGGCTCGCACCTGAAAGGGTTCTCGACTCCCAACACCCGTTACGGAAACGGTGTGGAATGCGGCGGAAATTCGCACGACATTACGGTGGAATACTGCAAGTTTTCGGGTATCTACGACGTTGCCGTGACGATGCAGGGCTGTCCGCATGAGCACAATTGGGAAAACGTTCACTTTGACAACAATATCATGTGGAACAATCAGCACAGTTTTGAAATCTGGTGCAGCGGCAATCTGCCGAACAGCGGTTTCGTAAATTGCAGCTTCCGCAACAATCTCTGTATCGAATCGGGTTACGGCTGGAGTTACGCGGTTCGTCCCGACAAAACCGCGTCCACGCATCTTCTGATGTATCATCTGGACTGCCCTATATGCGACATCACCGTAAGCGGCAACACCTTTGTCAATCCGCGCGCCATGACGATCTTCAAAACCGGCGGAACGGCAAAGATCCCGCACGATTACCGCATTTTCGGCAACACGATCATTTGCCCCGAGGGACAGATGCTTGCTTGGAAAGAAAACACGAGCGACGAAGAATACGACGCGTACATAAAGAAGCTGGAGACGGAAAACACCGTCTACCGTCACACGGTCTTTACTCTTTGATCGGACGACGAAACCGAGAGGAAAAGAAAAAGGAAAAATATGAGTATTTATTACGTATCGAACAATGGGCGTGACACAAACAGCGGTCTTTCGCCCGAAAGTGCGTTTGCCACGATCAAAAAAGCTCGGGAAACGATCACGGGCGGAGACACGGTGCTGCTTCGCCGCGGCGATACTTTTTACGGTCATTTGCAGATCCCGGAGGGGACGGGTCTCGAAACGCCCACCGCTGTCGGAACTTACGGTGAAGGTAAAAAGCCCGTTCTTTCCCTTTATAAGATCGCAAAGCCCGACGCTTGGGAAAAGGTCTCGGGAAACGTTTATAAGATTGATCTTTTGAATCCCGACAAGATCACGGGCAATATTTTTGATCAAAATGCCAATGTCGGTTTTTTAAAGGTCTCGGGAAAGGTCTTTCCGCACAAGATCTTTGATCTTGAGGGGCTTTCCGCACAATGGGATTTTTACAGCGATGAAAAGGCTGTCTATGTTTATTCGGAAAAAGATCCCGCCGAGCTGTCGGAGGATATTCGATTTGCCTGTCAGATCAACGGGATCAATTTTACGCAGTACATGAAGGTGGAAAACATTGTCGTCACCGGTACCGGCGCTCATGGTATCTGCGGAACCGGAACGCATGCGCTGATCTCGCACTGTGAGTTTCATGAGATCGGCGGATCGCATCTGCAAGCCTTTCCGACTCCCAATACCCGTTACGGTAATGGCGTGGAATGCGGAAGTCATTCACGCTTTGTCACGGTCGAGCATTGCAAATTCTCGGGCATCTACGATGTCGCCGTCACCATGCAGGGGTATCCCGGAGATATAAGCTGGGAAAATGTGGTCTTTACCGACAACATTATGTGGAACAATCAGCACAGCTTTGAAATATGGTCGTCGGGAAAGACCCCCGGAAGCGGCTTTATCAACTGTCGGTTCGAAAACAATCTTTGCATCGAATCAGGCTATGGTTGGAGTTATGCCGTTCGTCCCGATAAAACGGCTTCGACCCATCTTTTGATGTACGGCATCGAAACGCCCGTATGCGATATCACAATTACGGGCAATACCTTTGTCAATGCACGCAATATGTCGATCTTTAAATCGGGCGGCGCGTGTGATATTCCGAAGGATTACAAAATCTTCGGCAACACTTTTATTTGTCCCGAAGGACAGCCTCTCGTATGGAAAGACAAGACGAGCGACGAAGAATACGACGCGTACATAAAAAAGCTGGAAGAAGAAAACACGGTTTACCGTCATACCGTCTTTACGCTGTAAAACGGAATGAAAACGAAAAGCGGGAGAGCGAAAGCTCTCCCGCTTTGTGTGCTTTGCACAGCAAATAAAGCCCCTCCGAAAGGAGGGGCTTTCAGCGGTCTTATGCGGACTTTGCCGTCAGTCGGCCTGCGCGCGCGGCAAAAATGCGCCGATTCTGCACGAGGTGCTTGTGTTGTCGGAAAAGGCGACCGAAAGCGTGACGGTGTGTTTCCCGTTCGGAAGCTCTTTTGCCAAAACAAACGGATTGTTCATCGAGCTGCGCACGGCGCTCTTCTCTTTACCGCCGTCAACCGAATAACGGATCGTTCCCGCGGTATAATTGCCGAGGAACAGAGCAAGCTCAGTGCCCTCGAAAGTATAGGTGAGGGTGTTTTCTTTCTCGTTTGTGTAAAGAAAGCCTTTATACGGCGTAAGCGGCAGATTTTGGAACGAGCCTTCGTCAAAGCGCCAGCCGTTCGCGCCCTTGAGATGATCTTTTGAGGCGACCTCATAGCGCGGCAAAACGTCCGCTTCGGCATATTTTGCATCGGGCATCGCGTGTTCCGTGAGCGAAGCGCCGCCGAAAAGCAATTCGTTGCGCAAAAATTCTTTTATCACCGAAGCATATTCGCCGTAGCCCTCGTCGGTCATATGTACGATGTCGGTAAAATACTTTTTCCATTCGTCGTTTACCGTGCCCGAGAGGTTTTTGCTGCGCGTCAGCGCCCGTCCGATGTTGACCGACGGAATGTCATAAAGCTTCGCTATGGCGTCATGTCCCTTTTGCTGCATATAATCGCCGCCCGACGCGGTTCGTCCCGAATCGGTGGTAAAGACCGCGACGATGTCGCAGAAGGGAAGCGCCTTTCGCACCTGACGCACGATCGATTCGTAATGCAGCTCGGCGCTCTTTATCGTTTCACCGTTGTACACATCATTGATAGCAAATTCGACGAACAAAAGATCGGGCTTTTGCGAAACGATGTCCCGCTCGGTGCGGAAAGAACCGAGGTAGGAGCCGGTCGCGCCGATCGCGGCGTTTATTTCGGTGATGTCCGCGTCGGGAAAGGCTTCCCTCAGCCATGCCGTCGTGCGGGCGCGCCACGAATATTTTTCGGTGTCGCTTGCACCGTAGCCGACCGTGACCGAGCCGCCGAAGTAGGCGACGCGCAGTTTTTTGTCCTTTTCCAGCCGATAAAGCGTGTTCGCAAGGGGTGCGCGATAGGCAATGTCCTTTTCGTAAACCGTGGTTTTTTCAAGCTTTCCCGTTATGTTCATCTTTTCCAAGCTCTCCTTTGCCGAATCCGGAAACAGCGCTTCGCACATAAGATCGTATGCCGCGCGCAGTCCCTCACCCGTGGGCGAGGTAAGAAAAATGCCGCCGTTTTCCGCCGTTATGCGGTATTCCGCCTTCGAAAGTCCCGTTCCCGCGCCGAAGCGGATATATGTGTCCGCGGTATTGGAAGCATTGGGAGCCTCCGAAACGTGCGGCGCACGGCCGCAGTTTTCGCGGATGAGAGCGGAAAGCTCGTCGCAGAGCGCCTTGCCCGCCGCGTTTTCATAAAGCAGTGCGCAGTCGGAAAGCGGCGTTCCGAAAAGCGTTCGGGTTTCGAAGCGGTAAGTGTCGTGGAAAACATACGGCGTGTTCGGCACGATAAAACTGCCGTCGCGCAGATATTTCCCGGCGATAAATTCGACCGCGTCGGCGTAGGCTTTTTCGTTGCCCGCCGTGACGCAAAGATCGCCGTCGTCGGTGAAAACGGCAAAATCGCGAAAGGCGAGGGGAACCGAAAGCGCGTCTTCATCCTCGGGAAAGCCGATGCGGATGAACTTTTGCTTTTTGACCGAGCTTTTATCTTTCGGCAGGCTTTCGTCGGTGTATTGCGAAAGAACGACGCCGGTCTCTTTTTTCACGCTTCGCGAAAGATTGGTCGCTGCCGCCGTGACGGCAAACGGGCTGTCCGACGGGCGCACCAAAATATAATCGCTTGCGCCGCCGTGCGCGATCACGGTGACGCCGACGGAAAGTTCGGGCGGTCGGACATTTAAAAGTCCCTGCGCCGCGATCAGCGGAACGGTCAAAAGACCGGACAAAAATCGGTTCATGACGTTTCTCCTTTATTTTCCGTTTGTTTTCGGGCTTTTAAAAAAGCGGAGTGCAAAGTGCCTTCGGGTCGGATCTTCACCTTTTGATAAAGCGCCTCGATCGCTTCTTTTTCGGGCGGCGTCGTTCCCTCGGTAAGACAGGCGGCGCTCCCGAAAGCAAAGGCAAGACGGGCGCTCTCGGCGTCGGAAAGTCCGCGCATTTTTCCCGCGATAAAGCCGGCAAGGGTGCTGTCTCCCGCCCCGACCGTCGAAACGGGAGAAATTTGCGGCGGGATTAAGCGAAATTTTTCGGTTTGCGAAAGAAAAAAGCCCTCTTTTCCGCCGCACGTCAAAAGGACGTTTTCGGAAAATTCCGCCGCGCGCTCCGCGTCGTTTCCGCACAGAACGGAAAATTCAAATTCGTTCGGCTTGATACAGTACGGACGGAGCTTTCGGAGCGACGACGCCGAGAGCGAACGGGAATCGCACAGCAAAAGCGCGCCCCGTTTTTTTAAAGAAAGCAGAGCATCGGTCAAAAAATCCTCGGAAACGCCGCGCGGAGCGCTTCCGCAAAAGGCGACAAAGCGCTTTCCCGACGGAATCTTTTCAAAAAACGCCGAAAGGGTCTTTTCGTCGACTGTCTCGGCGGGAAGACTTACGCGTGTCTCGCCCTCGGCGCTCTTGATCGTGATGTTCTCGCGAACCGAGCCGCCCGCGGAAAACGGAACGAGATTTTTCGGAAGGTGCGGAAAGGATAAAAACGACGCGGCGCTTTTTTCGCCCAAAAGGCAAAACGCACGGTTTTCCGTCCCGAAGGCGTCGAGCGCCGCCGAGACGTTCAAGCCTTTTCCGCCCGCGTACCGCCCGAGAAGCGTCGCTTCGCTCTCCCGCCCGACCGAAAGAGTCGGAAGCGAAAGATATACGTCGACGGCGGGCGAAAGAGTCACGGTGCAGGGGGTGAGATATTCACCCATGGCTTATTTGTCGCCGCCTTTTTCGGACGGCGTGTCTTTCTGCTGCAGTTTTTCCCGTGTTCCGTCGGGCTTTTGGATATAGGTGTTGTCCAACATGGCCTTTAAGTTTTTGCGGTAGTCGTCGGCATATTCGCGATGAAGCGCGCGGCGTTCCTCGGCTTCCTCGGGGGTAAGTCCCTCGGCTTTGTGCTTGCGGGAAAGCTCGGCGATCCGCTCTATTTTTTTCTGTTCCATCGATTTTCCTCTTTTCTTCGAACCGAAAGACGGTTCTTTTTTGTCTCAAAAAACGATTTTACCCGCAAATGCTGTCGGTTCGGCTGTTTCCGTCCCGACTGTCCGACTGCGACGTGCGGTATTGCAGCGGCGTCATGCCGCACAGCCGCGCGAAAAAGCGGGAAAAATACGAGGGACTTGCAAAGCCCAAAAGCGCGGATACCTCGGCGGCGGATCGATTTTCGTGCCGTAAAAGGCGCTTTGCCTCCGCAAGCTTCAGCTCGGCGTAATAATCCAGCACCGAATATCCCGTCACCTTGCGAAAACGGGTACACAATTGGGTTCGGCTGTAGCCGACGGCGGCGCACAGCTCGGCGATGGTGACGCTTCCGTATACGTGCCGTTCGAGATATTGAATACAGCGCTCCGAAAGCTCATCCCGCACCGCGCCCGGTGCGCCGCGCGAGGGGGCGCTTTCGTCCCGTCGGATAAGCTCGATGAGAAGCTGTTCGAGATGCAGCTTTATCATCTGTGTCCCGCCCGGAAGCGGGTCGTGTCTCGGCGTAAGCGTTCCTTTCATCGGCATGACAAACGTCGCCCGCGCGTTGCGCAGTATTTCCGCAATATGATACCGAAGAGTCTGCGGAAGAACGCACTGCATCCCGCAAAGGGCGCGCATGGAGTCCGAATTGCAGTCAAAAGTGACGACGACCACATTCGGCGGATCCTTTTCGTCGGCGCGTATGTCGTGATATTCGTTCGGCATGTGCAGAAGAATACTGCCTTGCCGCATGGTGTATTCATGCTCCCGCGCCGTGCAGAACGCCGTTCCCTTGTCGATGTAAATCAGCTCCCAAAACGGGTGCGACTCGCCGCCGAGGCGGTAATCGGCGGGAAGCTCGTTATAATAGATCGTGTAAAATTTTACTATTTCAAGATACGGCTCGGGCGTGTATCCTTCGCGCATATTTTCCTCCCGCGTCAGAGCGTTTTATAATGAACGATAATGTCCTCGTAATGTCCGTCGTCCATGCGAAATCCGCCCGGGATCGTGCCGAGACGGGTAAAGCCGAGCGTTTGATACAAATGCAGTGCCGCGCTGTTGGTCGCGACGACGGCATTGAACTGCAAAATGCGAAATCCCAGTTTTTTTGCTTCGGAAAGGCAATGGGTCACAAGCTCTTTGCCGATGTGCTTGCCGCGCACCGACGCTTTGACGGCATAGCTCGCGTTGCAGATATGCCCGCAGCGTCCGATGCTGTTGGGGTGCAGAATATAAAGTCCGACGATCTCGCCCGTTTCGGTGTCCTCGGCGATGCCGGTGTACGACTGATTGTCAAAAAAACCCTCGGCTTCCTCGGGAGTCATCGGTTCGAGCTGAGGAAATGCGATGCCGTCCTCCACAACGCGGTTCCAAATGGCGGCGGCGGAAAGGGTATCCTCGTGGCGGTAGGGTCTTACGATAATGCTCATAATGAAAAAAACACTTCCTTTGATTTTTGCTCTTTGCCCTTGGTTTTTTGTTTTGCACGGAATGCGACGGACGGCAAAAACGGGTCACGTCGCGTCGTTTTTCGCGCCGTCGCCGCAGATGCGGGCAATTTCGATCATATCTTTTAACATATCCTCGCGCTTGGACGGGTCGCGCAGAAGCGCGGAGGGGTGATAAACGGCGCACATGCGAAAAGCACCCTTGCGGAACCAAATTCCATGCTCCTTTGTGATTTTGAAATCGGGCTTGATCAGCCGCAGGGCGGAGATACGCCCGAGACAGACGATGACCTTCGGCGAGATAAGACGCGTCTGCTCACGCAGAAAATCCATGCAGGCGTCCTGCTCCTCGGGCAGAGGGTCGCGGTTGCGGGGCGGGCGGCATTTTAAAATGTTGGCGATGTAAACGTCGTCACGCGAAATGCCGACGGCGCTGAGATATTTGTCCAAAAGCTGTCCCGCCGCGCCGACAAACGGAATGCCCGAAAGGTCCTCTTGTTCTCCCGGGGCTTCGCCGACGAACATAAGGCGCGCGTTTTTGTTTCCGACGCCGAAGACCGTATTGTGCTTCGTCTTGCAGAGAGTACAGCGGGTACAGTTTCGGCAGGCGTTTTCAAGCGCTTCCCAGCGCTCTGCGCTCCCGTCGGCAGTCGTTCTGTTTTCCGTCGTCATCGCCCCCTTTTTGTTCGGTCGAATCTTTTTTACCAGTATAGCACAAAAATCGGCGAAAGAAAACGCTTTTTTCGAATTTTTTAAAATTCTTCTCCCGCGCCGATACGGGAAAGGGTCTCCACCGCATTTTTTCCGCAGACGGAGCGGGCATGCTCGGCAAGATAGGCGCGGCGTTCTTCGCTTGCCGCAAAGACCGTGCCGTATTCGCCGACAAAGGGAAAAGCGCGCGCGGTTCTCTTTTCTCTTTGCTCCCGTATGTAAGAGGGAAGCCGTCCGCACGGCTCGAACAGCAGAAGCAGGCGGTTTTGCTCGTCGGCAAAAAGCTCGCTTTTTCCGCGAAAACCGCTTGCCTTCATGCGGCGGCAGAGCGAGAAGAGCGCCTCGTCGTTTTCGGGCAGAAACAAAACGGCGCGCGGGACGTTCGTGTCGCCCCTTTCTTTTTCCTCCCGTTCCTCTTCTTTTTCCGACGTGACGAACAACTCACAGCCGCCGTCGCGCGAGGGAAAGACCCGCACCAAAAGCCGCGCGTCGCCGCAGTCAAAGCCCTGTTCGACGCGGGCGCGGTCCATCAGCTCCCAAATCAGCCGCCGTGCGCCCGTTGTCGTTTTGTCGAGCGCCTCGGCGGAAAGTCCCCGCAGGGACAGCTCCTCGCGCGTGAGGCTGAATTTTATGGCGGTTTTGCTTATCTTCAGAATTTCCATACGGAACGGTCTCCTTTTGCGTTGTGCCGCAGGGGGAAGCCCCCCTTTTTTATAGTATAATACTTTCGGGGGTGTTTTGTCACCCTGTAATATATGGCAAACCCCAAAACGGCGGGGGAGGGGGACAAAAAAGGAGGAGCAAAACAAAAATGTGAAAGAAATAACGTGATACGTTAAAATTTTAATTAACGAACAAACATGCTTTTTCTTGTAAACAGTTTATCAATTTCACCGTCATTCGGCGACTATACGGAAAGGAACGGTTGAAATTTCGCGGAAAAAGGTGTATAATACCCCTTTGGTAGGGAACACAACTTTCCCTCGAAGAATCAAGAAAGGAATCAAAACGATATGGCTATCACATTTTCCGGCGGTATCCATGTGGACGGCTGTAAAGGCACCAACAAAAAGCCCATCGAGGATATGCCCGCTCCGGAATTCATAGCGTTACCTCTTCAGCAGCATATCGGCGCACCGGTCAAGGCGATCGTCGCCAAGGGCGACACGGTCGCGATGGGTCAGGTCATTGCGCGCAACGACGCGGCTCTTTCCTGTCCCGTACACGCCAGCGTCTCGGGCACGGTCGAGCGCATCGAAACGAGAAATTCGTATATGGGCGCGGGCAAGACCGAGTTTGTCGTCATTAAAAACGACGGCGAATACCGCCTTTGCGAAGATATCAAGCCTTATGAAAAAAAGATCACCGAGATCACCTGCGACGAGGTCGTAAACCTTGTGCGCGAGGCGGGTATCTCGGGCATGGGCGGCGCGACCTTTCCCGCTTACGCCAAGATTCAATCGGCGGCAGGCAAGGCAAAAGAGATTATCGTCAACTGCGCCGAGTGCGAACCGTTTATCACGGCGAACCACCGCCTTCTGCTCGAACACCCCATGGACGTCATCAACGGCGTAAAAATTTTACTCATCGCGCTGGGACTTAAAAAAGCGACCTTTGCTATCGAGGACAACAAGAAAAATGCGGCGAAGGTGCTGGAGGAATTGGTCAGCGACGACGAGATGTTCTCGGTAAAGCTTCTCAAGACCAAATATCCGCAGGGCGACGAGCGCCAGATCGTATATGCCTTAAACGGCGTCGAGATTCCGACGGGCAAGCTTCCCGCCGATGTCGGCTGTGTTATCTTCAACGCCGAGACCTGTGCGGCGATCTATCACGCCGTGGTCGAGGGCATGCCGCTGATTGCCCGCACCGTGACGATCGACGGCGACTGTATCGCCGAGCCGAAGAACCTTCGTATTCCGCTCGGAACCTCTTACCGCGATGTCATCGAATACTGCGGCGGCATCAAGGGAGAGCTTTCCAAGATCATCAACGGCGGTCCCATGATGGGCGCGGCGCAGTGGGATCTTGACGCGACGGTCACAAAGGGCACCTCGGCGCTTCTTTTCTTCTCGGACAAATACGAGAAAAAAACGTCTCCGCGCTGTATTCATTGCGGAAAGTGCGTAAGCGTCTGTCCCATGCACTTAACACCCCTTTATCTTGCGCTCTTTTCCGAGGCGGGAAAGCTCGACGACTGTCTTTCCTACAACATTATGAGCTGTATGGAATGCGGAAGCTGTTCGTTTATCTGCCCCGGCAATGTTCCGATCGTTCAATACATACGCGAGGCGAAGGACAAGATCAAAGCGCGTCCCAAGCCACAAGCCTAACGCATAACGGAAGAAAGGTGCTGTTTATGGACTTTTTAAAGGTTACTTCCTCCCCGCATATGCGCCATGAGGACACCACGCGGCTGATCATGCTGGATGTTATCATCGCGCTGTGTCCCGCTCTTGTGTGGGCGGTCTATCTGTTCGGCGCACGGGCGCTGACGCTGACGGCGGTATCGGTCGGCTCGGCGGTGCTGTTCGAATATCTCTATCGTCTGATCATGAATAAAAGCAACGATATCGGCGATCTTTCGGCGGCGGTCACGGGTATGCTTCTCGCTTTCTGTCTTCCCGTATCGGTTCCGCTTTGGATGCCGGCCGTCGGAAGCTTTTTTGCGATCGTGATCGTAAAGCAGCTGTACGGCGGAATCGGCAAAAACGTCGTAAATCCCGCGCTTGCCGCGCGCGTCTTCCTGTTTTTGGCGTTTCCCGGCGACATGGCGCGCTTTACTGCCCCTTCGGAAAAGCTTCCCGCGTTTTCGCTTAAAGGAGCGGACATTGTTGCGTCGGCGACGCCGCTTGCTTCGCTGAAAGAGGGCGTTGCCCCGCCCGATAGCCTGCTTGACTTGTTTTTGGGCAACTGCGCCGGCTGTATCGGCGAAATTTCGGTACTGCTTCTTTTGGCGGGCGCTTTGTATCTCTTTGTACGTAAGATCATTACGTGGCAGATCCCCGTTTGCTATATCGCGACGGTCGCGATCCTTTCGTATCTTTTCCCCGCGAGCGGAATGGATGCGGTGCAGTATGTTTTGAGCACGCTTTGCTCGGGCGGTCTTATTCTCGGCGCGTTCTTCATGGCGACCGATTACGTCACAAGCCCCGTTACATACCGCGGACGTATTCTCTACGGAATCGGCTGCGGACTTATCACCGTTTTTATCCGCACCTGCGGAAGCTATCCCGAGGGCGTTTCGTTTGCGATTCTCGTAATGAACTGCCTTGCGTGGTACATCGATAAATTTACAAGACCCCGTGTGTTTGGAGGTGGCAAAAAAGCATGAATGAGAACAAAAAAACCTCCACTTTTCTTTATGTTTTAAAGATCGCGCTTCCCCTTGTTGCGATCTGCGGCATTATTGCGCTTCTCGTGGCGACGGTCAATCATTTCACCGCCCCCGTTATCGCGCAAAACAACGAAGAAGCGCTGAAAAACGCCATTGCCGAGCTGTTCGACGGCGAGAGCGTTACCTACGCCGAAATGCCGATAAATCTTGACGATGCCGACGCCAAAACGGTGGACGCCGTTTATCTTGTGAAGAGCGGCGAGGAAGTAAAGGGCTATTGCGTAAAGCTCTCGCCCGCCTGCTTCAAGGGCGATGTCGACATGATCGTCTCGCTCGATCCGTCCGCCTTTGTCACGGGCGTCAAGATCGTTTCGACCAATGACGAGACCTCGGGAATCGGCACAAAAGTCACCGAAAAGTCGTTTACCGAGCAGTTTATCGAGACGTCGGAAAGCACCCTTTCGGGAAATTATAAGGATTACGTTATTTCGGGCGCGACCAAAACGTCCAAGCCCGTCACCGAAGCGGTCTTTACCGCAAAGCGTATCGTGACCGTCGCAGCCAATTTAAGCGCGGTTGCGGCTCCGTCGGCAGAGACGGGCGAACAAACCGAAAACACCGAAGAAACGGAGGGGACGCAAGGTGAATAAGATCAAAGAACGTGCGTTTGCCGGCATTGTCAGCGAGAACCCGACCTTTGTTCAGCTTCTCGGTATGTGTCCGACGCTTGCTACCACCACCTCGGCGCTCAACGGACTGATGATGGGTCTTACCGTTATTTGCGTTCTGACCCTTTCCAATATGCTCATCTCGCTTCTGCGCCGTTTTATCCCGTCTCAGGTCCGTATCGCGTCGTACATCGTCGTGATATCGGGCGTTGTTACGGCGATCCAGCTGCTTTTGAAAGCCTATCTCCCCGCAATCGACAAATCTCTCGGTCTTTTTATCCCGCTGATCGTCGTAAACTGTATCATCCTTGCCCGCGCCGAGGCTTACGCTTCGAAAAACGGCGTGCTTCCGTCGATTTTGGACGGCTTCTTCATGGGTGTCGGATTCACTTTTGCCCTTACGCTTCTCGGTATGATCCGTGAGCTTTTGGGTGCGGGGACTCTGTTCGGAGCGGATGTTCTTCTTCGCTTCGGATATACGCCGATGCTGCTGTTTATCCAGCCCGCGGGTGCGTTTATCACGCTCGGTTTTCTGATCGCCGCCGTAACGGCGGTTCGGAATGCCGTTTCGGAAAAGAAAGGAGGGAGCGGTAAATGAGTCTTTCGTTTATTCTGTCGCTGATCATTACGGCGATTTTGGCAGAGAACTATATTTTCTCGAAATTCCTCGGCTGCTGTCCGTTCCTCGGACTTTCCGAAAACCCCTCGAACGCTCTGGGCATGGGCTGCGCCGTGACCTTTGTTATGACGCTTTCCTCGCTGATCACGAGCCTTGTGAACCAATATATATTGGTTCGGTTCGAGATGCAGTACTTACAGACCGTCGCCTTCATTCTGATCATTGCGGCGCTGGTACAGCTGATTGAGATGTTTCTCAAAAAATCGGTCCCCGCCCTGTATGCGGCGCTGGGCATTTATCTTCCGCTCATCACGACCAACTGTGCGATCCTCGGAGCGGCGCTCCTTTGCGTGCAGAACGATTATAATCCCTTGGTCAGCGCGATCTACGGCTTTGCGTCGGGTCTCGGCTTTACGCTTGCGATTGTCGTTTTTGCCGGCGTGCGCGAAAAGGTGGCGTTTGCCGATATTCCGAAACCGTTTAAGGGCTTCCCGATCGCTCTTGTGACGGCGGGACTTCTCGCCATGGCGTTCTCCGGATTTTCGGGCGTCACGATCGGCTGAGAACAGGTAAAAGAAAGGAAACAGGTATCGAAGTATGAGTTCTGTATTGACCGCTTTCGGATGGTTTGCCGCCATTGCCGCCGTTCTGGGCGTGATCCTTGCGGCAGCGTCGAAGATCTTTTACGTCAAGACCGACGAGCGCGTGGAAAGAATCACCGAATGTCTTCCCGGCGCCAATTGCGGCGGCTGCGGTTATGCCGGCTGTGCGGCGCTCGCCTCGGCGATCGTCGAGGGCAAGGCGCCGATCAACGCCTGTAACAGCTGTACCGAGGAGACGACAAAGAAAATTGCCGAGATTATGGGTGTTTCCGCCGATGTGAAGACGCGCAGAATGCGCGCACAGGTAATGTGCTCGGGAACAAACGATCTTGCCAAGAAAAAGTATATTTACGAAGGCGTTTCGGACTGCGTTGCCGCCAACCGTCTTTCGGGCGGCGATAAAGTGTGTCCCAACGGCTGTATCGGCCTCGGAACGTGCGAAAAGGCATGTCCCTTCGACGCGATCCATATCATCAACGGCGTCGCCGCCGTGGATTATGAAAAATGCCGCTCGTGCGGCGTTTGCGTCGCCGCCTGTCCCAAAAAGCTGATTCGTCTGGTGCCCGCCGATATTCCGTATTGGGTCGGCTGCATGTCCGCCGACAAGGGAGCGGTGACCAAAAGCTACTGCGACGCGGGCTGTATCGGCTGCCGCCTTTGTGAAAAGAATTGCGCGGTCGGCGCGATCAAAGTGACCGACAATGTGGCGGAGATCGATTATACAAAATGCGTCGGCTGCGGCAAGTGTGAAAGCGTCTGCCCGCGCAAGATCATCTGGTCGGCGTATAAAAAAACGACCGTAGAGGAAGCCGAACCGAAGGTGCCCGATATTCCGACGGAGACGGGCGCGCAGGCGTAAAATTTTAAAAGCGTAAAGAACAATAATGTCCCGAGCGAAGCCGAATTTTGAAACAATTCGAAGGATCAAAATGATTTTGAATGAAATTGAATGAAAAAGGAGACTTTCGTATGGAACAGAATATTTTCTTGCTTGTCTTTGCTTTTTTGACAGCGCTTCTTATCGGTGCCGCGGCTTTGGTCACGGTCACAGTGCTTGCCGTGAAAAGCGGAGATCGTGTGCGGATAAAATACACGATGCTTTCCGTTTTGTGCGTGCTTGCCGCCGCAATCTGCGGCTTTTTCAACTTCGGATGGATTCGTACGATCGCCACAGTGTTCGCGATTCCCGTCATCCATACGCTGTTCTTTGTCCTCGTCTGCTTCCGGTCGCTTCCCTTTTTCGAACGGTCGGCGATCCTTTCGAAATACGTCCTCTGGTCGGATATCACGTACCTTACCGCTTACCTTTTTCTTCCGGACGGGGGAGAATCGGATTCGTACGTGTTTTTCGGTAGGATTCGGCATGACGGGGTTATCGAAATCGCGTATCTTCTTTCCTTTATTCTCTTTGTCGTCAACCTCATTTTGCTGTGTCTGCAAATTGCCGAAAGAAGAAAACTTCGAAAAAGCGAAGATACGGCTTCACAATAAAAATCAATTCAAAAAGAGCGCTCGCGGGCGCTCTTTTCGCTTGGTAAAGAATATGTAATTATAAAGCAAACCCGACCGCGTCTGCGGTCGGGTTTTGCTTGCTCGATTCAATCGGTCAGTCATCCACGCGCTTTGCAAGTCTTTCGCGCATTTCGCGGTAAAAGCTTTCGTAGCGTCCTTCGGCAAGCGCCTTTCGAATCTCCTCCATCAGCGTGTTGTAAAAATACAGGTTGTGCAGAACGCAAAGACGCATGCCGAGCATTTCGCGCGCCTTGAAGAGATGGCGGATATAACCGCGGGAATAGCGGCGGCAAACGGGGCAGTCGCAGGCGGAATCGATGGGGCGTTTGTCGCGCTCGTATTTATTGTTGTTCAGATTCATGTGCCCGCTCCACGTGAAGAGATTTCCGTGGCGCGCGTTTCGGCTGGGCATAACGCAGTCGAAAAAGTCGACGCCGCGATAGACCGCCTCCAAAATGTTCACGGGCGTTCCGACGCCCATCAGATACCGCGGCTTATCCTTCGGCATGAAGGGTTCGACCGCCTCGATAATGCGGTACATTTCGTCCGCCGATTCACCGACGGCAAGTCCGCCGATGGCGTAGCCGTCAAGACCCAGCTCGGCGATCTGTTTCATGTTGTCGATGCGCAGATCGTCGTACGTGCTTCCCTGATTGATGCCGAAAAGAAGCTGATGCGGGTTTACGGCGTCGGGTTCTGCTTTTAAACGCGCCATTTCTTCTTTGCAGATCTTGAGCCAGCGCACCGTGCGGTCGCAGGAGTTTTTGGCATATTTATATTCCGCCGGGTTTTCGACGCATTCGTCAAACGCCATGGCGATGGTCGAACCGAGATTTGCCTGAATGCGCATGCTCTCGCGCGGACCCATGAAAATGCGTTTTCCGTCCATGTGCGAATTGAAGAAAACGCCCTCTTCGGTGATTTTGCGAAGAGTCGCCAGCGAAAAGACCTGAAATCCGCCGCTGTCGGTGAGGATCGGACCGTGCCAGTTAAAAAATTCGTGCAGTCCGCCCATTTCGCGGATAACGTCGTCGCCGGGGCGGATGTGCAGATGATAGGTGTTGGAAAGCTCGACCTGACATTTGATCTTTTCAAGGTCGCCCGTGGAAACGGCGCCCTTGATGGCAGCCGATGTTCCGACGTTCATGAAAACGGGGGTGTGAATGGTTCCGTGAACCGTTTCAAACTCTCCGAGTCGGGCTTTTCCTTCCTGTTTTAAAAGCTTATACATGCGTTGTTCCTTTCGATGGTTTTCGATAGTCGATTATTCGATTCGCCGTTTGTCGCCGATCGGCGGCGGAAATGTTTTATGTCCGCTTGAAAATGCGGTATAACTTATCTTTGGTAAATTCGGTCAGCACAGGTCTTCCGTGCGGGCAATAGAGGATTGCCTCATCCGAGAAGATCTTCTTTGCGATGTATTCGTCCTGAAGATACGAGTTGCGCTGTCCCGCTTTGACCGCCGCTTTGCAGGCGGCTGTGAAGAGGGCGCGGTCAAAAAGATCGCTTCCGGCATGCGCGCCGCCCTCGCAGAGCTTCGCGGCAAGGCTTGTGATGATGTCGGGAAGGTCGCGCACCTCGAGATGTTCGGGGAACGAGCGCAGAAGGATCACACCCTCGCCGAAATCGTCAAACAGAAAGCCCGTTCCGGAAAACAGCTCTTTGTTTTCCGTGAGCGCCGCATATTCCTCGGTGCTCAGGCGGATTCGAATCGGCTCAAGCAGTATCTGCGCGCCGCGCCCCTCGGAGCACGATTTGATCTCTTCGTATAAAATGCGTTCGTGCGCCGCGTGTTTGTCGATGAGATATAAGGTGTCGCCGCGCTCGACCAAAATAAAGGTGTGAAAGCATTCGCCGATAACGCGAAAACGCGGGCTTTGTTCTTCGGGCTCGCTCGGCTCGAGCGTCTGCTGAATCGGCTCGCTCGGTGGGGCGGGCGGTTCCTCCGCGTGGATCGGCGGAGTCGGAACCGAAAGCGCCGAAAGATCAAGGCTCGGGCGGACAAACGGCTCGGGCTCGGAAGCATTGCCGAAAAGGTTCGGCGTATGCACCGCGTTCGGAGCGGGATTCGGCGAACGAAAATCGGAAACGCCCTCGCTTTCGTCGGAAAAGGCGCTTCGGAAATCGGGTGCCGAAAAGGCTTCGGGGGCGGGGGGCGCGCTTCGTGTGGGCGAAACCTCCGATACGGGCGGTACGCTCGGTACTTTTTCCGTCGGCGGCATGTCCGTCATGGGCGAAACGCTCGGCACATTTTCCGCCGCGGGCGGAAAAGCCGGCACGCTCGCGCTTGCGGTTTGGCTTTCATTTTCGCTTTCGGCTTTCTCGGTCGGGACAGCCGCTTTTTTCTCGTCCTCCCGACGGTACAGCGAGGTCGACTGCGTCGGCGCTTTTTTTATTCCGAGACTCTCGGTCATGGCTTTCGAAAAATCCGTTTCCGTTCGTGCGGGCGCTCTTTCGAACACCGTTCCCTTGTTCAGCGCACTGCGCACGGCGAAAAGAACCGTTTCGAACACCGCCTTTTCCTCGGAGAATTTCACTTCGGTCTTGGCGGGGTGAATGTTTACGTCCACGCGGTGCGGATCAAGCGTGCAGAAAAGCACGGCGGCGGGAAATTTTCCGATCGGGCAGAAGGCGCGGTAGCCCTCCTCCAGCGCCGCGCAGATCGTTCCCGAGCGGACATAGCGGTTGTTGATGAAAAAGTTCTGAAGTCCGCGGCTCGGGCGCGCCGTTTCGGGCTTTCCGATGTAGCCCGTCACGGAAATGCCCTCGTGTGTATAATTTACGGGAATCAGCTTTGCGGCAAAATCCTTGCCGAGGCAGGAATAAATCGCATTTTTTAAGATCCCGTCTCCCTCGGTGCGCAGCTTTTCCGCCCCGTCGGACAGGAGCGTCACGGCGATGTGCGGACGGGAGAGCGCGAATTTTTCGCACACGGCAAGGCAGGCGCTTGCCTCGGAGGAATCTTTCTTCAAAAATTTGCGGCGTGCGGGAATGTTGCGGAAAATGTCCGACGCGGCAATGGTCGTTCCGTCGGGACAGCCTGCCTCGCCGCTCTCGAGGACCTCGCCGCCCGCGATGTGCAGCACGTGTCCGATCGGATCTTCGCGGCGCTTTGTCAGAATGCGAAGGTCGGATACCGCCGCAATGGCGGCAAGCGCCTCGCCGCGAAAGCCGTAGGTTCCGATCGCCGAAAGGTCGCTCGGCTCTTTGATCTTGCTGGTTGCATGGCGCAGAACACAGCGGGGAAGATCTTCCTCGGACATGCCGACGCCGTCGTCGGTCACGCGGAAATACGACGTGCCGCCGTTTTTGATCTCGACGGTTATGCGCGACGCGCCCGCGTCGGCGGAATTTTCCAGCATTTCCTTGACGGCGGAGGCGGGACGCTCCACAACCTCGCCGGCGGCAATCAGATTGGCGGTATGTTTATCGAGAACATGAATGATTCCCACGGCGGTCACCTCTTTTCGTTGTCGGTTTTTATGAATAAAATTATTCGGTCAAAAGATTTTTCAGTTCAAAAAGCTTGGTCAGCGCTTCGATCGGCGTCAGCGTGTTCGGATCGAGCTTTTCAAGCTTTTCGATCACGTCGCTGCGGGCAAGATCGTCAAAGGATACGGCTCCCGACGGATTTTCGGCGATCTTTGCCTTGGGCGCGATCTTTCCTTCGGGGACAGCGCTTCCCTCGTTCAGATGTTCAAGAATCACCGACGCGCGCTTTGTCACCTCGCGCGGAACGCCGGCAAGCTTTGCCACCTCGATTCCGTAGCTGTCGTCGGCGGCGCCGCGCACGATCTTGCGCAGGAACAAAAGCTCGTCTCCGCGCTTTTTGGCGGCGATGTTGTAATTGACGACACCCTCACATTTTTCCTCCAGCTCGCAAAGCTCGTGATAATGCGTCGCGAACATGGTCTTGGCGCCGACGTTTTTGCCGCAGGTGTATTCGGCGACGGCGCGGGCAATGCTCATGCCGTCAAAGGTCGACGTGCCTCTGCCGATCTCGTCATAGACGATAAAGCTCTTGGCGGTGGCGTTTTTGAGTATGTACGCGACCTCGTTCATTTCGAGCATAAAGGTCGATTGACCCGAGGCAAGATCGTCCGACGCGCCGACGCGGGTGAAGAGCTTATCGACGATGCCGATGTGCGCCTCGCGCGCGGGGACGAACGAACCCATCTGCGCCATCAGAATAATCAGCGCCGTCTGGCGCATATAGGTGGATTTACCCGCCATATTCGGTCCTGTGATCAGCATAAGGCGGTTTTTGTTCGAAAGCTCGGTGTCGTTCGGAACGAACATGCCCTGCGGCAAAAAGCTCTCGACAATGGGGTGCCGCCCGTCGCGGATGACGATCTTGTCCGAATAATCGACGGTCGGGCAGACGTAGTGCCGTTTTTTGGCGACGCCCGCGAGCGACGCATACACGTCCAACCGGGCAAGCGCCGAGGCGGTCTTTTGAATGCGGGTCACGTTGTCCGCAATGTATTCGCGTATCTTTTGGAAAAGCTCGTACTCGAGCGCCGTCACTTTGTCCTTGGCGCCGAGAACGCGCGATTCCATTTCTTTAAGTTCTTCGGTAATATAGCGCTCGGCGTTGGCAAGCGTCTGCTTGCGGATGTAGCGCTCGGGCACCTGTGAGAGAAAGGATTTTGTCACTTCGATGTAATAGCCGAACACGCGGTTGTAGCCGACCTTTAGGTTTTTGATCCCGGTCAGCTCGCGCTCCGACTGCTCGATCTTGACGATCCAGCTCTCGCCCTCACCCATCATCGAGCGAAGCTCATCGATGGCGGCGTTGTAGCCGGGACGGAAGATTCCGCCCTCGCGGATGGTAAAGGGCGGCTCGTCCACGATCGCCTCGCGCACCGTTTTTTCGATGTCGGAAAGCGGGTCGAGCGCCTCGTTCAGGTCGCAAAGCTCGGCGCTGTCAAAGCCCGAGAGGATCTTCTTGATAACGGGGATCTGCCGCGCCGTGTTTTCGAGCGCTTTCAGATCGCGCCCGTTTGCCGTATTGTAAATAATGCGGGTCATCTGCCGTTCAAGGTCGCTGATCTTCGACAGGCGCTCGACGATCGAATCGCGCGAGATCATGTCGTCGAAAAGTCCCCGCACGGCGTTTTGCCGCCGCTCGATGCGGTTGCAGGAGAGGAGGGGCTGTTCGATCTGCTTGCGCAGAAGGCGCGCGCCCATGGCGGTTTTGGTTTTGTCGAGAATGCCGAGAAGCGAGCCTTTTTTCTCCTTCGAGCGCATGGTCTCGCAAAGCTCCAGATTCCGCCGCGTGTTGATGTCGATGGACAAAAACTGCTCGTTGCTGTAGCAATTCAATTTGTTGATATACGAAATGTCGGTTTTCTGCGTCTCGGCAAGATAGGAAAGGAGCGCCGACAGAGCGGGAAGCATGGGCGAATCCTCACGGAGTCCGTTTTGGTAAAGAAAGCCCTCGCCGAATTGATTTTTCAGAGCGGGAAGGTCGGTGCGGAAACGGTTTTTTTCGTCCGCGTGAAAATTCGCTCCCAAACGAATGCGGACATAATCGCGCAGTGCCTCGCAGTTTTCCTCGGGCAGATTCGTCATGACCTCGCTCGGGGCATAAATGCCCATTTCGTTGATGAGCTTTTGCGAAAGGTCGCCCTCGCCGTCGCAAAATTCGGTCGCATAGATCTCGGCGGTGGAAATGTCGGTCACGGCAAAGCCGGCGGAAAGTCCGTCGATAAAGACCGAACAGAGATAATTGTTTTTTCCCTCGACCAAAAGGCTTCCCTCGGTGATTGTGCCGGGGGTGATGATGCGCACCACGTCGCGCTTGACGATGCCTTTTGCCGTTGCGGGGTCCTCCAGCTGTTCGCAGATGGCGACCTGATAGCCCTTTTTCACAAGCCGCGCGATGTATTGATCGGCGGCGTGATAGGGAATTCCGCACATCGGCGCGCGCTCGTCCATGCCGCAGTCCTTGCCCGTGAGCGTCAGCTCCAGCTCGCGCGATACCTTGAGCGCGTCGTCGAAAAACATTTCGTAAAAATCGCCCAGACGGTAGAACAGAATATAATCCTTGTAGTTTTCTTTGGTTTCGAGATACTGCTGCATCATGGGCGTATAGGGCATGACTTTTTCCTCCGTGACGAATTAGGCTTTCGTAATGGTTTTAATGACAGCCGCCGCAGGTGCTGCAATTGTGCGTGCAGGAGCCCTCCGCGCTGTAAGGCTGTTCCGAAATATACGACGTGATCGTCATGTTGACGGCGTTTAAGAGAAGATTGAAATCGTCCTCGGCGGAGGAAAATTCGGTCATGATGTCCTTCGAATAGACTTCATCGTACAATTCGTCCAGTCTGCCTTTGATCACGGCGACAAGCTCGGGATCGGCGTCGGGCTTTGCGGATTCGGTGTCGTAGATTTTTTTCTGCACCTTGAATTCGTCGATCTTGCTCTGCAATTCCTTGTCGGCGCGGCATACAGCGCGTGCGTCGTTGTAGCGGGTGAATTCGGGACTTTGGCGCAGCGCTTCGCCGAGCTTGCGGCAAAGAGTCAATACTTCGTTGTTTGTGTTCATTTTGTAACCGTTCCTTTCGGTATCCTGCGCCCAAGGGCGCGGGAAGCGTGATTTGTTTTATTTTTCTGCCTTTCCCGAAAGATTGGCGGCGCCCGACGCGGTGATGCGAACGGGGACAAACTGCCCGTAAAGCGCGCCGTTTTGCGCGCCGCTTTCGAAAAAGACCAAAATGTTGCCGCTCGTGCGGCCGAGATAAAGCCCGTTTTCGTTCGGCTCTTTGCTCTCGCACAAAACGGAAAGTGTTTTTCCGACAAGCTTTGCATGATCCTCGGCGGCGATGTCGGCTTGCCGCTTCAAAAGACGGTTCATGCGGGCGGTCTTTTCTTCGTGGGGCGTGTCGTCCTCCATATCCGCCGCAGGCGTTCCGACGCGGGGCGAGAAGATGAAGGAAAAGACCGAATCGAAACGCAGTCTTTCGACCATCGAAAAGGTGTCCTCGAAATCCTTCTCGGTCTCGCCGGGAAAACCGACGATAATGTCGGTCGTAAGAGTGATATCGGGAATTCTTTCCTTGATCTTTTCGGCAAGGGAAAGATAGCTTTCCGCCGTGTATTTGCGGTTCATACGGCGCAAAATCTCGGTGCTGCCCGACTGCATGGGCAGATGAAAATGCCGCGCGATCTTTTCGTTTTCCGCCATGACTTCGATCAGCTCGTCGGACGCGTCCTTCGGATGCGAGGTCATGAAGCGCAGACGAAAATCGCCCGGAATTTCGGCAAGACGGCGCAGAAGCGAGGCAAAATTCATGCCTCCCGCGGGCGCATAGGAATTGACGTTCTGACCGAGCAGCGTGATATCGCGGCAGCCGCTTTGCACCAGCCCCTCGACCTCGCGGATGACCGCTTCGGGGTCGCGGCTTCGCTCGCGTCCGCGCACATACGGCACGACGCAGTAGGTGCAGAAATTGTTGCAGCCGTACATGATCGAAACGTATGCCTTGATGTCGTTTTCACGCAGTACGGGAACATCCTCGACGGTTTGCGGCGGGTCATTCGTGACATAATAACGGCGGCGTCCGCTCTCGAGAACGTCGCACAGGATCTCGGGCAGACGGTGCAGCATGTTGGTCCCCGCGACAAAATCGACGTAGGGATATTTCATTTTTACGTCCTGCATGCGGTGATCCTGCGTGACCATACAGCCCCAAAGACCGATCAAAAGATTCTTGTTTTGACTTTTCAGATGCTTGAGCGCTCCCGTGCGGGAAAGCGCGCGAAGCTCCGCGTGCTCGCGCACGGCGCAGGTGTTGTAGAGAATGAGGTCGGCGTCCTCAGCGCACGTTACCCGCCGATAGCCGAGAAGAACGGCTTGTCCCATCAGCCGCTCACTGTCGGCTTCGTTCTGCTGACAGCCGAAGGTGACGATGAAAGCGCCGGGCTTTTTGTCCTCGGTTTTTGCCCGCTCGGACAGGATTTTCTGCACGCGCAAAGCGTATTCTTCCTGTTCGGGCGGGAAATGCGCATCGTAATGCTCCGTATTTTCAAAAACTGTATTCATTGCTGTTCTTCCCGTATTTTTTTCAGTTCGTCGATCGAGAAGATGTAACGTTTGTCGCAGAAGCGGCAGGTCATCTCGATCTCTTTTCCGTCGTCGATCATTTCCGTAAGATCCTTTTCGGGAAGGCTCATAAGCGCCCGCCGCGTGCGCTCGCGCGAGCAGTCGCAGCGATAGGCAATCTCGTTTTCGTCAAACAGATCGAACGGGATCTTGTCGCCCAAAAGCTCGCGGATGATCTCTTCGTTCGAAAGTCCGCGGTCGAAATAAGCCGACACCGAATAAACGGGGGTCATGCGGCTCTCGAGCAGATCGATAAAATCGTCGTCCGCGCCGGGGAGAAGCTGAATCATAAAGCCGCCCGCCGCACGGCAGGTGTGGTCGGTGTCGATCAAAACGCCCAGCCCGCAGACGGTGGGGATCTGTTCGCTCACGGCGAAATAACGGGTGATATCCTCGGCGATCTCGCCCGACACGATAGGGGTTATGCCGACATACGGCTCTTTTTCGCCGACATCGCGCACAAGGCTCATAACGCCGTGTCCCACGGCGCCCGCAACGTCGAGCTTCCCTTTGGATTTGGACGGGAGATCACCGTGCGGATTTTCAATGTAGCCCTTCACGTTGCCCGCATAATCGGACACGGCGATGATCTTTCCGCAGACGCCGTCGCCCGAAAAGGTGAGCGTCGCGCTGTCGGTCTTGTTTTTCAGCAGGATGCCGATCATGGACGAGGCGGTAAGCGTGCGTCCCAAAGCCGCCGCGGCGGTGGGGGAGAGGTCATGCACCGCAATGGCGCGGTTCACGGTCTCGGTCGATGAGCAGACCAGAATGCGCGCGTTCCCGTCGCGGGTCATGGCGCGGGTGATGATGTCTTTATTCATGGTTTTCCTCTTTTTTCAGAACATAGTAAAGCCGCTCGTCGCGCGTCTCGTCGCCCTCGGCAAAGTCCGCGTCGCCGTAGACCGCACACAGCGTGAAGCCCGCCTCTTCGATATAGCTTTTCATCTGACGGACGGTGTACATTTTCTCGCGCTGTTCTTCATCGGCGCGGGTGTACGTTCCGTCGGCGTTTTCGCGGAAGATCGAAAGATAAAAGCGGCAGATGCGGCTCTTTTCGTTGTATTCGTTTTCCCAGCCGCAATACACGTCGTCCGTTTCGAGAACATAGTCGTTTTGAGCGTAGACCGTTTCGAACTTTTTTTTGGAATTCATGTCGAAAATGAAAAGTCCGCCGGGTTTCAGACAGTCCTTCGCACTCGTGAGCGCCGACAGAATGTCGTCCTTGGTGAGAAGGTAATTCATGCTGTCGAGAAGGCAAAGATAAAGGTCTTTCTGCGCGTACATGACGCTGCGCCGCTTATCCTGCAGCACAAAGCGGATGGGAAGATTCTGCGCGTTCGCCTTTCGGTCGGCGGCGGAGAGCATATCCTCGGAAATGTCCGACGCGATGACGTGATAGCCGCGCCGCGCAAGCGCACACGCCATACTGCCCGTGCCGCATGCCGCCTCGCAGATGTCTTTTACCTCGATATCGCTGTGCTTTTTCACGCATTCGAGAAGAAAATCGCAGATCTTTTCGTAATCGATCCCGTCGTTCAGCGCGTCGTATGCCTCGGCAAGCGCCGCGCCGTAAAGCGTTGTGTTCATTCGCAAAGTCCTCCGAGCGCCTTTTTGTATCCGCCGTTGCCGTATTTCAGACAGCGGTTGACGCGGCTTATGGTGGCGGTGGAAAGTCCCGTTTCGGCGGCAACTTCGGCGTATTTCTTGCCGTCGGCAAGCATGGAGGCGGCGGTCATGCGCTTTGCCATCTCCAAAAGCTCGGGAATGGTACACAGATCGTCGAAAAAATCATAGCAGTCCTCGACCGTTTCAAGCGTCAAAACCGCGCGGAAAAGGCGGTCGATGGCGGGGGATTTTATATTTTCGTTCATGATGTTATCCTTTTCTTTCCCGCAGAAAACGCGGGAAGGTCTTTCTTTAAAAAGCGAAAGCGGCGCACAAAGCACCGCTTCTCATTATACCGCAAAATTCGCCTTCTGTAAAGAGCTTTTTCGGATTTTTTCAATAATAGTATATTGTAATGGCAAACACATCGCACGGAACGGGACAAACCCGCGTCAGACCTCGACGGGAATGCACTTGGTCACGTGTTCGCGCAAAACCGTATTTCCCGTTATCACGACGGTGACGCCCTGCTTTTGCGCCCTGCGGGCGGCGGGGCTGTCGCTGTCGGTTATGAAAACGTCGATATCCGAAAGATCGCAGAAGGTGTAGGGATAGCGTTTTTCGTTTTTGGAGGAATCCATGATCAGAACGACACGCTTGGCGCTTGCCGCAACGGCGCGCTTCAGCTCGCATTCGCTGTAGTTTCCGCAGGTAAAGCCGTCGCCCGACGAATAACCCGACGGGACGATAAAGGCGGTGTCAATCGAAAAGCTCTCGAGCGAGGCGATCGAGAGATCACCCGTCACCGACAGGCTGTCGCGGTTTAAAATGCCGCCGAGAAGCGTCACGATGGGCTTTTTCTTTTCGATGAGCCTCAGCGAGATGTTCGGTCCCGACGTCACGACGTTCACGACCTCGTCCTCCATGACCGACGCGAGCTGCATGGCAGTCGAGCCTGAATCGAGGAAAATGCACTTTCCCTTTTCGATGTAGCCGCGCGCGCAGAGTGCGAGCGTGCGCTTAACCGCTTCGTTTTCCCGTTCGCGGCGGGAGTATTTTTCATCCGCCGTGGCGGTGATGAACTTCATGGAACGGGCACCGTTGCGCACCTTGATCAGCTCTCCCTGCTGTTCGAAATATTCGATGTCGCGCCGCAGGGTCATGCCGGTCACTTCGGGGAAAAGCTCGCCGAGCTCCTTGAGCGAAATAAAGGGCTTTGTCTCGAGAAGCTCTCGGATCTGTTGCCTTCTGGCAGCTTTCATGGGGACGGCCTCCTTAAGTCCTTGACGGAATCAAATAAAGGAATTTTCGAAAGGGCTCTTTCAAAATCCCGATTTGTTACGTTCAGTATATCATATTGACAAACGATTGTCAAGAGCGACAAAGAAAATTGTGATATATGCACAAAACAACAGATTGAAATTGGTTTTTCTGCCGTATCGGGCGGAAAGAAAAAAAGTCGGATTCGCAATTTTTACAAAAACTTAATAAAGAAACGCAAAAAAGCCTTGCATTTTTTGCGGAAAGCGATTAAAATATCAATGATTAAGGTTCTTTGCCTTTGTCAAACTTCAAACGATGTGTACAAGCCCTTCGGCAAAGAATCGAAATGACGGGACGGATCGTTTGAAGCATTATTTCATCGAAAAAGAGGTAATATAGAATGGCGGAAAGAAAATTCGGAAGAATCGGTATCCTCACCTCCGGCGGCGACGCCCCGGGTATGAACGCGACCATCCGCAGCGTTGTGCGCACCGCACTTTTGAACGGCGTTGAATGCATGGGCATTTACGGCGGCTACAGAGGTCTCGTCGAGAACGATATGAAACTGCTTGATGGACGCGACGTCGCCAATATCATCGGACGCGGCGGCACGGTTCTCTACACCGACCGCTGTCTCGAATTCAAGGAAGAATCGGGCATGCAGAAGGCGATCAACACCTGTAAGGAAAACAAGATCGACGGCATTATTGCCATCGGCGGCGACGGAACCTTCCGCGGCGCGCAGGATCTCACCCGCCGCGGCATCCCGTGCATCGGTCTTCCCGGCACCATCGACAACGATATTTCCGCGACCGATTACACCATCGGCTACGACACGGCGATGAACACCGTCGTCGAGCTGGTCGACAAATTGCGCGACACCTGTGAATCGCACGCCCGCTGCGACGTGGTTGAGGTCATGGGACGAAACGCGGGCTATATTGCCCTCAATACGGGTCTTGCCACCGGTGCGGTCGGTATCGCGATCGAGGAATTTCCTTTTGATCTCGACCGTATCATCAACAAGATGAAAACATTAAAGACCGAAAAGAAGCGCAACTTTATCATCATCGTTTCCGAGGCGTTCGGCCCCGAATTTTCCGCGAACGTCGTAAAGCGCGTTCAGGAGGAGACGGGCGTCGAGACCAAGTTTGCCCGCCTTGCGCACGTACAGCGCGGCGGCGATCCGACGCTTCGCGACCGTCAGCTTGCGGGACTTATGGGTCACAAGGCGGTCGAGCTTCTGCTGGAGGGAAAATCCAATCAGGTCGTCTGTATCCGCGACGAGGTGATCTGCGGCGTGGACATCGAATATGCTCTGACCTACGATAAGCTCTGCAAGGGCAAAATCAAGGCAGAGGACATCAAGGGCTTCTCGGAACAGGAGGTCGCCCGCATGGTTGCGGACGCCGAGATCAAGCGTCAGAGAATGCTTGAGACCTACAAGGTCGCGGATGAAATTTCCGTTTCGTAACGAACGATGAGGACAAAGCAGTCGGTTTTCCGGCTGCTTTTTGTCATTTTTTGCCCGAAATAAAATTTTCTTGACGGTTCCGATAAAGAAAAACAGGAAAAAAGAACCGATTTTGGAATATTTTCTGTAAAATATTGCTGAATTTTCATCAAAACGCTCTTGTGTTTTTGGGTAATTTGTGCTATACTGTAAAATAAAGAAATGCACCGCGAAACGAGGCGAGGCGTTTCTTCGGCAAAAGGCAAAAGAAAAAGAATTCCCCCGAAGCGGGGACGGCCAAGAAAAGAGGGCACCCTTATGAAAACAACAAAACCGAACGACATGGCGGCGTATCTGTTCCACCAGGGAACAAATTACGAAGCCTTCCGCTATATGGGCTTTCATCCGTCGGACGACGGAAAAGCGGTTTTTCGCGTCTGGGCGCCCCACGCGAAAAAGGTGCTTCTGACCGGCGATTTCAACGGCTGGAACGACAATTTGGAAATGAAACGCACGACCGACGGCGGCATCTTCGAGATTTTTGTTCCGCTCGAATGGCTGCACGACGGCGACAACTATAAGTACAAAATTTTAACGGCGGACGGACGTGTGCTTTACAAAGCCGACCCGTATGCCTTTTATGCCGAAAAGCCCCCCGCCACCGCGTCGCGCGTTCGACTTGCAAAGCCGTTCGAATGGCATGACGGCGACTATCGCAAAAAGCGTGCCGAGACCGTGACGCCGCCCGATTACGCGGTGCCGATCAACATATACGAGCTGCACCTCGGCTCGTGGAAACGGCACGAGAACGGGAGCTATCTTTCCTACGGCGAGATCGCGCACGAGCTGATCCCGTATGTAAAGCAAATGGGATACACGCACGTGGAGCTTATGCCGGTAATGGAATATCCGTTTGACGGCTCGTGGGGCTATCAGGTGACGGGCTACTATGCTCCGACCTCACGTTACGGTA
>URJL01000004.1 GCA_900548115.1 uncultured Eubacteriales bacterium | reverse complement strand
ACCTGTGACCCTCTGCTTGTAAGGCAGATGCTCTCCCAGCTGAGCTATGCTCCCAAAAATCGCCGCCTGCGTGTCAAGCGGCGAGACTTATGATACTACACTTGCGAAGAATTGTCAAGCCTTTTTTTAAACTTTTTTCAATTTTTTTGCAAGTCATTTTTATGACTTTTCCCCCGCCAATTCGAGTATCTCGGCGGGCGTAAAATGATATTTTTTGTCGCAAAAATGGCAGCAGACCTCGGTGCCGTCCTCCTTCGCCATCTCCTTCAGCTCATCTTTGCCGAGGCTTACGAGCGCCTTCGCCACCCTCTCCTTGGAGCAGGTGCAGCGATACTCGGGGCTTGCCTCGTCAAGCAGCTCAAGGTTGAATTTGCCGAGCACGCTCCTGCAAATATCCTCGGGAGTCATGCCTGATGTCAGCATCTGAGTGACCGAGGGGATGCCCTTTATGCATTCCTCAACCTTATCTATCGTATCGTCCATGGCTGTCGGGAGCAGCTGGATTATAAATCCGCCCGCAGCCTTGATCGTGAGATCGGGGTTGACGAGCACACCTAGGGCGCAGACCGTCGGGGTCTGCTCACTCAGGGCAAAATAGCTCGTGATATCCTCGGCTATCTCGCCCGAGACTATAGGCACTTGGCCGATATAAGGCTCTTTGAGACCGAGGTCTTTCATCACGGTGAGGCTGCCGTCCCTGCCGACCGCACCGGCAACATCGAGCTTGCCTTTTGCATTCAGCGGTATCTCCACCACGGGGTTCGCAACATAGCCTCTGACATTGCCGCTGCTGTCGGAAACGGCAATCAGAGTGCCCGCAGGGCCGTCGCCGCTCAGGCGCAGGGTGAGGCTGTCATCCTCCCCTTTCAGCACCGCGCCCATCATTGAAGCGGCGGTCAGGAGCCTGCCGAGGGCTGCTGAGGTCACGGCGGAGGTCTTGTGTATCTGCTCCGCACGGGCTACGATGTCGGTCGTATCGGCCGCAATAACGGTCAGGTCGCCCTCTGCGGATATCATTCTGACGAGTTTACTCATAGAAATCACTTCTTCTTTGCTAAAAATACTGCTTTTTCGCTGCCCGGGCGGATGGGGTCGAGGGTCATGTCGTCAAACACGCCCATCACTTCAAAGCCCGCCTGCTCGAGCCAGCGGGATATATCATCAAGCGGATAGGAGTGCTCGGTTATATATTCGCTGCTGCGGTAGTATGCGCCGTCCTCTTCCTCAAAAAAATCGAGCGTGATATCAACGCTGCCGTCGGATTCGTTATATGAATTCTGCCACACGCAATAAAGACTGTCGAGGTCATAGACAAAGGCGTTGTCGGCAAGGACGTTTTTATGCTTATACGGCGTATTGACGTCAAAGGCAAACGCGCCGCCGGGAACCATAAAAAGGGAGACCCGCTCGAAGGTGCGCTTCACCATTTCGGCATCGTCAAGATGATTGACGCCGTCGAGCACGCAGAGAGCGAAATCGACCGTGCCGTAAAGGTCAAGCTCGTCCATGGACTGATTGAGCAGCAGCAGCGAAACGCCGCTCTCGGCAGCCTTGCGCCGCGCCTCATTGAGCATACCGACGCTTATATCCACGCCGATCACGTCATATCCCTTTTTCGCCGCCTCTATAGAGATGCCGCCCGTGCCGCAGCCGAGGTCGAGCAATATCCCCTTCTCCTTGCGGCACATCGAAAGAAGCCCGCAAAAATATTCCGCGCGCTTCTCATACTCAACATTATCCGTCAGGCTGTCGTAAAAGCGGGAGAAAACATCGTAGGACATTACTCTTCCATCCTTTTGAATATTTCATCGTAACCGTTACAGCCGTATTGAAGCGAGCGGTTGACGCGGCTGATGGTGGCGGTGCTGGCGCCCGTGGCGGCGACGATATCGCTGTAGACCATCTTTTGCCTGAGCATTTTTGCCACCGCGATGCGCTGAGAGAGCGCCTTTATCTCGGTAACGGTGCAGAGATCCTCAAAGAAATCGTAGCATTCGTCGACCGTATTGAGCTTGAGAATTGCCTTAAACAGGTAGTCAACGTTTTCGTCTCTTAATTTATCGCTCAAAATATATCTTCCTTTCGCTGCGCTTTTGCGCTTTACTATTTTAACATACAAGCGCAAAAAAGTAAACCGTATTTTAAAGAAAAAAGCCTCGGGAATCTCGAGGCAGGAACGCAAAAGAATTATTTAATCTTTTTGCCGTCGACAAACGCTTGACCGACAACGTCGCCGAGGCAGATATAAGTGCTGTGGACGCCGTCATAGGTTATCGCTTTGAGCTTTGAGGGGTCTATCTTGCCGCCCTCGTCAAGGATGCTCTCATCGGCGCAGACATTGACTATCTCGCCGATAACATTGCCGTCCTCGTTGAATTTGAGCAGCTTGCACTCGAGGGTCATGGGCAGCTCGCTGATAACGGGGGCATCGACAAATTCGCTCTTGACGGTATGGAAACCCGCTCTCTCGAGCTTGTCGGGCGTATCATTGGCGGAGACTATGCCGAGATAATCGCATTCGACGACGGTCTTTGCCGTTGCGAAGCTGACGGTGAACGCCTCTTTGAGCTTGATATTTTTGACTGTCTTGTGGCTGTGTGAAAGGCAGAGCATAATCTGACCGCCGTCATATACTCCGCCCCAAGCGGCGTTCATCACGTCGGGCACGCCGTTCTCGTCATAAGTGCCTATCATAAGCACGGGCATGGGATAGACCCAGGTCTGTTTACCGAAATTTTTTCTCATATTTATCCTCCTTTTCGCCGTCGGCGTTTTATATCTATATTATACCCGCATTGCGGCAAATCGTCAAGCAAAAAAGAGGTGCGCCGCAGCCGGAGGAGTGAGGGCTGCGGCGCCGGAGGCAATTCATCAGTCGTCGCTCTTTGCGCCGCTGACGATGTTGTAGTAAGCGTTTGAAGTTATACGGTATATCAGCGTATAGAGCAGTGCAAAGGCCGCGAAGCTGATAAGAGTGGTGAGCACAAAGAGCATGACATTGTGCAGGGCAAAGAGGGTGAGCAGGCGGCGGATTATCGGGAATGCGAAGGCAAGATGCATCCCCGCAAAGGCAAGGGGCAGGAAGAATACGGTGAGCAGCTGTGAATTGATGCTGCGGCGTATCTCGTGCTTTGTCATGCCGACCTTTTGCATTATCTCGAATCTCGACTGATCCTCATAGCCCTCGGATATCTGCTTGTAGTAGATGATGAGGACCGCCGCAAAGGTGAACACAAGGCTGAGCAGGATACCGATGTAGAAAAGTCCGCCGTATGAGCCGTAAAAATCATCGGCATCCTCGGCTCTGGACTCAATTGAAACGGATTTATATTTTGCATTCCCGTCGATGTTGTCCGCAAAGCGGTCGATAAGCTCCTCCATGAGCTTTATCTGACTTTCGTTATCAATGCCGGTGTCGAATTCATATATCCACTTGTAGCCGATGAGCTTTTTTACTGTCTCGGGGAAGCTCGACTCGATGTCGGAGAGCTTCGGCAGGATTACGGTGATACTCGGCACCATATTTGCCTCCTGCTCGCCGATGACATTGAGTCTGCCTTCCTTTGATTCTCTGACGGAGAAGTTCTTGCCGTCGTTAAAGGATATGACATTCTCGTCATAGCTGCATCTGTAGGTCAGGAGCATCACTTCACCGGGAGCGAGCTGCAAATTATCACCGGTATTCTCGTTATAAAAATCGACATCAAAGAACCATATGTCACGGATATCGTTGTATGAATAATTGCCGATCTTGTTGCTATTGTGGTCACAGACCATATCCGTACCGACGGGCAGAGCGGATACATAGGCGTAGGGAGCTTGATTTATATTTGAGGGCTTCGCTCCGAATTCAACGGAGTTCTTGTTGAGATAATCCCTGATGATAGAAATGTTGCTCTCGTCGAGCTGCTCGGGTTCCTCGACCGTCGCTGTGACGCATATCTCCCTCGGGTAGCGGCTGGTGAGCGAATCCTCGGCGCCGAAATACAGAGATGAGGAGGACGAGATCATAACAAGCACCATTGTTGCGAGCACGCAGATCGAGGCGAGACCCGCGCCGTTGCGCTTCATACGGTATACCATTGAGGACACCGAAACAAAGTGGTTTGATCTGTAGTAATAATCCTTGTTTTTCTGGAGCAGGCGGCAGAAAAGTACAGAGCCGGATATCATAAGGAGATAAGTAGCGACTATGACCATGACGACCGCCACAAAGAACCATACAAGAGCCTCTATTGGGTTATCAATGCTGACCGCAAGGTAATATGCGGCGCCGAGTAGGATAACTCCGAGCACGCCGAGCAGCCAATTCGCCTTAGGTGCTTTTTCACCCGAGTTTTCGCTCTTTATGAGGTCGACCGCACTTGAATGCTTAACTCTGATCAGAGCATTGAAATAAAGCAGCACAAATATCAGGGCAAATATGCCGACAGTCATCAGCACGCCCGAAAAATCTATCGAAAACGAGTAGTCGGCGCTGCCGTTCATTATAAAAAACAGACCTATTTCGGCGAGCTTTGAGAGGGCGATGCCGAAGAAAAGGCCGCAGACAAGCGAAATGCCGAGGATAATAAGGCATTCCCACAGGAGAATGACGGCAATGTTATTCTTGCCCATTCCGAGAATATTGAAGAGGCCGAATTCCTTCTTCCTGCGGCGAAGCAGGAATGAATTCGTATAGAAAAGAAAGATGACCGCGAATATTGCTATTACGAATGAGCCGAGACGCATCATAACTCTTATCGTCTCGCCGCCCGGGAGCTGCAAGATCGCTTTGCTCAGGCCGAGGAAGGTGATGATGTATTCCATTGCCACCATGCCGATGCAGGTGAGGATGAACGGCAGATACAGCCGCTTATTCTTTCTTATACCGTCGGCGGCGAGCTTCGGATAGAATCCTTTTTTCATTTTGCTTCACCGCCCGTCGCAAGCATAGTCAGTGAATCGGAGATCTTCTGATACATCTGCTCATCGGTGGAGTTTCCTCTGTATATCTGATGGAAAACCTCGCCGTCCTTGATGAACAGCACTCTGCCGGCAACGCTTGCGGCCTTGACCGAGTGGGTGACCATGATTATGGTCTGACCGCTGCAATTAAGCTCCGCAAACAGACGCAGCAGCTCGTCGGTGGCTCTTGAGTCAAGCGCACCCGTCGGTTCGTCGGCGAGTATCAACCTGGGATTCGTGATTATCGCTCTTGCGACGGCAGCCCTCTGCTTCTGACCGCCCGAAATCTCATAAGGATATTTCTTAAGCAGGTCGGTTATCATCAGCCTTGAGGCGACCGCTCTGAGACGTTCGTTCATCTCTTTATATGACTTGCCCGCAAGCACAAGGGGCAGATAGATGTTATCCTCGAGTGTGAAGGTGTCGAGCAGATTAAAATCCTGGAAAACAAAGCCGAGATTATCTCTGCGGAATGCGGCGACATCGCCCTCCTTTATCTCGCCGAGCTCCCTGCCGTCAAGCTGAACGCTGCCGGCGGTCGGCGTATCGAGAGCGGCAAGGATATTCAGCAATGTGGTCTTGCCCGAGCCGGACTCGCCCATGATAGCGACGAATTCGCCCTGCTCAACGCTGAAGTTGACGTTTCTCAGCGCCTCAACCTGATTGCTGCCGAGTCTAGATGAATAAACCTTTTTAAGACCTTGAACTTTAAGAATGCTCATTGGTGTTTCCTCCCTTTTGTTTCTGACAATATTCTATCAGAAACGGGAAACGTAACGCCATAGAATCGCCTTACATTTCCCGAGGTAAATCTTACGCTTTTGTAAGAATTATTCTTTTTTCATCTCATATTGCTCAAGGTCAAGGCGTATCACCGTGCCCTTGTCAAGCTCGGATTCGGCGCTGATGCCTACCCCGAGGTTATCGCATACGCGGCGGCAGAGATAGAGACCGATGCCGCTCGCTTTTTTATCACTCCTGCCGTTATAGCCTGTGTAGCCGTTCTCAAATATCCTCGGCAGATCCTCGGGCGCAATGCCTATGCCCGTGTCCTCAATGCAGAGGATCTTCGGCCGCTCAAGATATATCTTCACGCTGCCGCTTTTGGTGTATTTGAGCGCATTCGAGAGTATCTGCTCAATGACGAACGACAGCCATTTCTCGTCCGTCACGATTTGAAGCTCCGTCGGCTCGTATTCGAGCCTTATGCGTTTGTCTATAAATTCCGATGAAAAACGTCTGACGCAGCCCTTGATGATATCGTCGGCCGAGCATTTTCTGAACACATAGTCGTGCGACGGCGAATCAAGGCGTATAAACGCAAGTACCATATCGACATATTGCTCTATCCTGAAAAGATCGGAGGACAGGCGGCGTGAGAACGGGGAATCCTCCCCTTGCAGAGTCAGCCGCATTGCGGCTATAGGCGTTTTGATCTGATGTGCCCACACGGTGTAATACTCGACCGTATCCCTGTAGCGGATGTCATTCAGATTCTCAAGGTCGGCAAGCTCCTTTTTGAGATTGCCGATTATCTCCTGATAATCATGCTCTATAATATCGCCGCCGTCCGGCAGCTCGGTTATCATGGCGGCGGTCAGCTCCTTGACGGTGCAGAGCTGTTTATGCCTGCGCAAAACGGAAGCAAAGTCAAAAGCCACAAACACCGCTCCGAGTATGGCGCAGAGCACCGCGGGATAGATAACCGCCCCGAGCGGCAGACGGTATAATCCGAAAATTATTGCAAATATGACGCAAAACAGCGCGAATGCAACAAGCACCTTGACCCGCTGTTTAAGATAAGCGGCAAAAAGCCTCATACTCTCTCCTCACTCAATAATATAACCGACTCCGAATTTAGTGGCGATAAAGCTGTCAAGCCCCGCGGCGGCGAGCTTCTTCCTGAGCCTGTTGACGTTGACGGTCAGCGTATTCTCATCGACAAAAGAATCCGTCTCCCACAGCCGCTCCATCAGCCTCTCACGGCTGACGACCTTGCCCTTATTCTCGATAAGGCAGTGCAGGATCCTGTATTCATTCTTTGTCAGCGGTATCTTCTCGCCCTGATAGGTCAGAGAATTATCGCCCGTGTCGAGGAAAGCGCCTCGGTGCTCCAGCACGGGAGCGCTCTCGGCAAAGTCATATGTACGCCGCAGCAGCGCCTGGATCTTGGCGATAAGCACATTCATATCAAAGGGTTTTGCGATAAAATCGTCGGCGCCCATATTCATGGCCATGACGATATTCATATTATCCGCCGCGGAGGAAATAAAGATTATCGGCACACTGGAAAGCCGACGTATCTCGGAGCACCAATGAAAGCCGTTAAAGAACGGCAGGGTGATATCGAGCAGGACTATGTGCGGGCGAAACTCCGCAAATTCGCTTGTGACGGCTCTGAAATTCTCGACCGTGCGGGTCTCATAGCCCCATGCGGCCGCCTGACGGGCTATAGCCTCGGCAATGCCGGGGTCATCCTCCACTATAAAAATTTTATACATTATATATAATTCTCCGTTCGGTCATTTGCAGCCGAAAATGCTGCATTTATAAGCGCAGCCCGTCGGCGTAGCGGCGCAGCCGCCCAAAGCAGTCTCACGCAGCTCGGGCGCAAGCCTCTTGCCGACTTTATACATAGCCTCCGCCATTTCGGAGAAGGGCACGACTGCCTTTATACCGCTGAGCACGCTCTCGGCGCTCGTGAGGGCGTTCGCCGCACCCGCCGCATTTCTCGACTGGCAGGGCGCCTCAACAAGCCCGGCTATCGGGTCGCAGACAAGACCGAGCATATTTGACAGCGCTATCGACGCAGCGTCAAGGCTCTGCTGCGGAGAGCCGCCGAACATTGCAACGGCAGCGGCGGCAGCCATAGCCGAGGCCGAGCCGACCTCCGCCTGGCAGCCCGCCTCCGCGCCTGCGACGGAAGCGTTACGCATAAGCAGGCAGCCTATCGCCCCTGCGGTAAAAAGTCCGTTGAGGACAGTCGCTTCATCAAGCCCGAATTCCTCCTCGAGCGCAAAAAGCACGGCAGGAAGCACTCCGGACGAGCCGGCTGTCGGCGCGGCGACGATAACGCCCATCGAGGCGTTGACCTCGGGCACGGCCTGCGAATATATCAGCGCCTTGGTGAGCACCGAGCCGCAGATTGACCTGCCCGACGCCGCGTGAGCGCTCAGCTTCGCAGCCTCGCCGCCTATCATGCCGCCCCTCGACGGCAATATCTCGCTCATCGGCTTATGAGCCGAGTCACGCATAATGTCGAGAGCTTTTTTCATTTTTTCCTCAACCGTCTGCGGGTCAAGCTCGCCCTCCGTGGATTCACGGCGGCGCATTACATCCGCAATGGTAATATTTTCGCTGCCGCAAAGCGCAAGCAGCTCTTCGGCGGTCGTAAATTCCATACCGTTACCTCCTGATAAGCATTATATCGTCCACGAGCGAGGTCGCCCGTATCTTTTCGACCGCTTCGGCGGTTATCTCTTCGTCGGATTCGACTATAGTATAAGCCCTGCCGCCCTTTTTCTCACGGTAGACGCGCAGGAAAGCTATATTCACGTTATTATCGTTGAGCGCCGCTGTTATCGCAGCCACAACGCCTGGGTGATCCTCATAAACAGCTATCAAAGCGTGATATTCTCCTGTGAACTGCACCTTCACTCCGTTGATTCGGGTCAGCATGACCTTGCCGCCGCCGAGGGATTCGCCCCTGACGGTGAGCCGTCTGCCGCCCTCGCCCGTCATAACGATATCAACGGTGTTCGGGTGGATATCAGTTTCGTTTGTGTTCTCTTCAAACGAATACTCTATCCCCGCCTTATCGGCATATTCAAATGAGTCACGGATACGCACGTCATCCGTCGCAAAGCCCATTATGCCGCCGAGCAGCGCCCTGTCGGTGCCGTGGCCGTTATAGGTCGCGGCAAAAGAACCGTAGAGGATGAATTTAACGCTCTTTATCCGCTCGCCGAGCATTTTGCCCGCAAGCAGGGCGATAGAGGCTGCTCCCGCGGTATGCGAGCTTGAGGGGCCGACCATATTCGGGCCGATAACGTCAAAAACGCTGATAAAAGCCATTTCACAATTCTCCCAGTATTAATTTGATTTCATTATAATTTATGTTCCCCCGAATGTCAACAAAATTAAAGCCGCATATAATGGCCGTGAAGGAGGTGCTACCCATGCCGAGTATTTATTTAAGCCCGTCCACACAGGAATATAACACGACCGTTTTGGGCAACAGCGAGGAATACTATATGAACCTCATCGCCGACGCCATGGAGCCTTATCTCGCCGCAAGCGGCATACGCTTCGGTAGGAACGACCCTACAATGACGGCTCTCGACTCCGCAAGGCAGGCAAACGAGGGCGGCTATGACTTCTATCTTGCTTTGCATTCAAACGCGGCGCCCGACCCGTACGCCGGCACCGTCAGGGGTGCGGAGATATATTACTACCCAGGCAGCCGCGAGGGTCAGCGGGCGGCGACGATATTCGCAAACAACTACAAGGAGATCTATCCCCTGCCCGACAGGATAAAGATACTGCCCCTCGGCACTTTTATCGAGCTTAACAAGACAAATATGCCCGCCATCCTCTTTGAGCTTGCGTATCACGACAACCTGCTTGACGCTTCGTGGCTCTCGCGCAATATAAATGAGATCGCACGCAATCTCGCCATCTCGGTCGCCGACTATTTCGGGGTCGAATTCGTCGATGTGCGCTATTTCGGCCAGGCGGTCATATCCACCGACGGCGGAGCGGTAAACGTGCGCGAAAAGCCGGACATCAACTCCCCCATCGTCGCAGCCCTGCCCGACGGCACGGTCGTCAAGGTCTATGAACGGGTCAACGACTGGTTCCTTATTGAGGACGGCTCGACCGCCGGATTCGTCAACGCCGAGTTCATCCGTCAATTGTAGGATTGATAAAAATTACTCCGAAAACCACAATATCTTTGGGTATTATGCAGAATTAGCCCAAAATATAAAAAATGTCTTGATTTTTAACCGAATGTTAATTATAATTGAATTGTATTTTTCAAGCGTCATTTTTTGTATTTTTCGGTGAGGATGTGATTGCGATGGAGCTTCTGGAGCAGAGAATTGCCGAGCAGGGCAAGGTCATTGGCTCGGACATTATAAAAGTCGATATGTTCCTCAACCATCAGATAGACGTGGGATTGCTGTGCGAGATCGGCAAGGAATTCCGCAGGCTTTTTGCAGCCTCAAACATAAACAAAATAGTTACGATAGAAGCCTCAGGCATAGGAATAGCGTGTATAACTGCACAATATTTTTCTGTGCCTGTTGTTTTTGCCAAAAAAGGCGCTCACAGGAATGTGGGCAACAATCTCTACACCGCCGAGGTCCACTCCTTCACCAAGGGCGTGACCACCACCATCGGCATATCAAAGGATTACCTCAATGAGGGCGACCGTGTGCTCATCATCGACGACTTCATGGCAAACGGCCAGGCCGTCAACGGGCTGATAGACATTATCACTCAGGCGGGCGCTTCGGTCGAGGGCATAGGCATCGTGGTCGAGAAGGGCTTCCAGCCCGGCGGCGACGAGCTTCGCAAAAAGGGATATCATCTCGAATCTCTGGCAGTTATTAAGTCCATTGATGACGGTAAGATCATCTTTGGATAAAATATAAAATTTTTGGAGGTAAACAAAAATGAAGAAGTTCGCAAAGATCCTCGCAATTCTTATGGCACTCGCCCTTGTTTTCAGCTTCGCAGCTTGCGGCGGCAAGGACGACGGCAATAAGGACAGCTCCACCAACGCCCCCGCAGCAGACGTAACCAAGTCGGCAAGCGAGCTCACGGTCGGTTTCATCTTCCTTCACGATGAGAACTCGACCTATGACCTCAACTTCATCAACGCAGCTGAAGCAGCTTGCAAGGCTACCGGCGCAAAGATCATCAAGAAGACCAACGTCCCCGAGAACAGCGCTTGCTACGAAGCAGCGGCAGACCTCGTTGACAGCGGCTGCGACATCGTCTTCGCCGACAGCTTCGGCCACGAGGATTTCATCATCCAGGCAGCTAAGGAATTCCCCAACGTCCAGTTCTGCCACGCAACCGGCACCAAGGCTCACACCGAGAATCTTGCTAACTACCACAACGCATTTGCTTCCATTTATCAGGGCCGTTACCTTGCAGGTATCGCAGCAGGCATGAAGCTCAACGAAATGATCGCTGCCGGTCAGTTCAAGGCTGAAAAAGCCAAGATCGGCTATGTCGGCGCCTTCACCTATGCAGAGGTTATCTCCGGCTATACTTCATTCTATCTCGGCGCAAAGTCAGTTTGCCCCACCGCTACCATGGAAGTTATCTTCACCGGCAGCTGGTATGACGAGGCTGCTGAAAAGGAAGCTGCCAACAAGCTCATCGCCAACGACTGCAAGCTCATCAGCCAGCACGCTGACTCCATGGGCGCTCCCACCGCTTGCGAGACCAAGGGTATCCCCAACGTTTCCTACAACGGCAGCACTCTTGCAGCTTGCCCCAAGACCTTCATCGTTTCCTCCAGAATCGACTGGACTCCCTACATGACCTACATGATCGAGTGCGTTGCTAACGGCAAGGCTATCGACGTCGACTGGTGCGGCGGCATCACCGAAGGCTCCGTCGTTCTCACCGACATCAACGAAGCAGTCGCGGCTAAGGGCACCGCAGAAGCCATCAAGGCAGCTGAAGAAGAGATGAAGGCCGGCACTCTCCATGTATTCGACACCGCTAAGGACAACTTCATCACCGTTAAGGGCGAGAAGCTCAGCTCCTATATGGCAGACGTCAACACCGACGCTGACTACACCGCTGACACCGAGGCTGTTTCCGACGGTTACTTCCACGAGTCCGAGTACCGTTCGGCTCCGTACTTCAACGTACAGATCGACGGCATCACTCTCCTCAACAGCAAGTTCTAATTCCATATAACATTACGGGCGGAGCATGATCTGCTCCGCCCGAATAAATTTTATATTTACCGTTTTAATTTTGAAAAGCCGATTATCACGCCTAAAGCTAATCGGCTTTTGAGATTTAAAAGTAGGAGGAACCAAAGTGGGCACAAACGCTGCAATTGAACTCAAAAACATAACCAAGACCTTTGGGCACGTCGTTGCCAATAAAGACGTCTGCCTGACCGTTAACCGTGGCGAAATCCTCTCAATCCTCGGCGAAAACGGCAGCGGTAAGACCACGCTGATGAATATGATATCCGGCATTTATTTCCCCGACCACGGCCAAATATTCATCAACGGCGAGGAGGTAGTCATCCGCTCCCCCAAGGACGCCTTTGACTACAAGATAGGCATGATACATCAGCATTTCAAGCTCGTCGACGTATTCTCGGCGGCTGAGAATATCGTGCTCGGTCTCGACGAAAAAGAGGGCTATAACCTCAAGCGCTCCTGCGCCAAGATAAAGGCCATCAGCGAGCAGTACGGCTTTGAGATTGATCCCAACAAAAAAATATATGAAATGTCCGTCTCCGAGAAGCAGACCGTTGAGATAATCAAGGTGCTTTACAGAGGCGCGGATATACTTATTCTGGACGAGCCGACCGCCGTGCTCACCCCGCAGGAGACCCGCAAGCTCTTCGCCATCCTGCGCCGTATGCGCGACGACGGCAAGGCGATAATCATCATCACTCACAAGCTCCACGAAGTGCTTGCCCTCTCCGACAGGGTATCCGTCCTGCGTAAGGGCGAATACATCGGCACGGTCAAGACCTCCGAAACCAACGAATCCCAGCTCACCGAGATGATGGTCGGCAAAAAGATAAGCCTCAACATCGAGCGCAGCGAGCCGCTGAACCCCGAAGCACGCCTTGAGGTCAAGGATCTAAGCTGCGTCAACCGTGAGGGCACAAAGCTGCTGAGCGACGTCACCTTCACCGCTTACTCCGGTGAAATCCTCGGCATCGCGGGCATTGCGGGCAGCGGTCAGCGTGAGCTGCTCGAATCCATAGCGGGTCTCCAGCCCGTCAAGGAGGGCAACATCCTCTACAACAACCCCAAGAACGGCAAGATAGACAACCTGCGTGACAAGACCCCGCTCCAGATAAGAGAGCTGGGAGTCCGTCTCTCATTCGTACCCGAGGACAGGCTCGGTATGGGTCTTGTAGGCAACATGGATATCGTTGACAACATGATGCTCCGCAGCTACCGCAAGGGCAAGACCTTCCTGCTTGAGCGCAAGCAGCCCAAGGATCTGGCTCAGAAGATAATCAACGACCTCGAGGTCGTCACCCCCGGCGCAAGCACCCCTGTCAGACGCCTTTCGGGCGGTAACGTCCAAAAAGTGCTCGTCGGCAGAGAGATTGCGGCCTCCCCGACCGTATTCATGGCGGCTTACCCCGTCAGAGGCCTTGACATCAACTCCTCCTACCTTATATATAATCTTCTCAATAAGCAGAAAGAAAGCGGCGTCGCCGTTATATTCGTCGGCGAGGATCTGGACGTGCTGCTTGAGCTGTGCGACAGGATCCTTGTCATCAACTCAGGCAAAGTGACAGGCATTGTCGACGCCCGCACCGCCACCAAAGAAGAAGTCGGACTTCTTATGACCAAAAATGACGGAGGTGAGAACCATGAGCAAGCCGAATAAGCAGCATCACGAGCCGCTCTTCCACATTGCAAAGCGTGCGGCCATCCCCTTCTGGCAGTCATGGATAATCAGAATTCTCTCTATTTTAGCCGCGCTGATAGTCTGCGCCGTCGTCACCGTGCTGCTCACGGGCGAGAATCCCTTCGCTGTCTACGCCACCATGTTTGAGGGCGCATTCGGCACAAAGAGAAGAATTTGGGCGCTCCTGCAAAACCTCGCAATGCTCCTTTGTGTTTCGCTTGCCGTTACTCCGGCTTTCAAGATGAAATTCTGGAATATCGGCGCCGAGGGTCAGGCGCTCGTCGGCGGCCTTGCCACCGCGGCGTGCATGATACTCTTCGGCGACCAGCTCCCCTCATATTTCCTCATCCCGCTGATGATAATCACCAGCATTGCGGCGGGCGCTGTTTGGGCGTTTATCCCCGCTTTCTTCAAGGCGAAGTGGAACACCAACGAGACTCTCTTCACCCTTATGATGAACTACATTGCAATGCAGATAGTTTCATTCTTCTGCTACAAGTGGTCAAACCCCAAGGGCTCGGGTCACATCGGCGTCATCAACGCTTCCACCAATGCGGGCTGGTTCCCCAAGATCGGCGGTCAGGCTTATCTGCTTAACATAATCATCGTCGCAGTGCTGACGGTCGTTATGTATATCTATCTCAAATACAGCAAGCACGGCTACGAGATATCCGTTGTCGGCGAGAGTGAAAATACCGCAAGATACATCGGCATCAACGTCAAAAAGGTCATAATGAGAACGATGCTTCTCTCCGGCGCAATATGCGGCCTGAGCGGTCTGCTCCTCGTTGCGGGCACCGACCACACCGTCACCAGAGACACCATAGCGGGCAGAGGCTTCACCGCAATAATGGTTTCATGGCTTGCAAAATTCAACCCTATCTATATGGTGCTGACCTCCTTCCTGCTCGTGTTCCTTGAGAAGGGCGCCGACGAGATCTCGACCAGATTCGGCCTCAACGGCTCATTCTCCGAGATCCTGACAGGTATCATCATATTCTTCATCATCGGCAGCGAATTCTTTATCAATTACACCATCAAGTTCCGTGAGTCCAAAAAGGAGGCGAGCAAATAATGATAGTTGCATTCATTCAGCGTGCAGTCATGCAGGGCATCCCCCTTTTGTTCGGCTCAACGGGCGAGATCATCACCGAGAAGGGCGGCAACCTTAACCTCGGCATCCCCGGCATCATGTATGTCGGCGGCATCTCGGGCGTTATCGGAGCCTTTGTCTACGAGAGCTCGGCGGCGGAGATAAACCCGTTCCTCTCCGTGCTCATTCCCCTGCTCGCGTCAATGTTCGGCTCTCTTGTGATGGGTCTTATCTATTGCGTGCTCACCGTCACACTAAGGGCAAATCAGAATGTCACCGGCCTTGCGCTGACCACCTTCGGCGTCGGCTTCGGCAACTTCTTCGGCGGCTCGCTCATCAAGATCACGGGCAGCGAGCTCCCCTCGATAGCCCTCACCGCAACGAGCAACAACTTCAAGACCGAGCTTCCCTTTGCAACCAAGCTCGGCTGGTTCGGCGAGGTGTTCCTCTCCTACAGCTTCCTTGCCTACGCCGCAATCATAATTGCCCTTGTCGCTGCCTATTTCTTCTCCCGCACCAAGTCGGGTCTCCAGCTCCGCGCAGTCGGCGAGAACCCCGCAACAGCTGACGCAGCAGGCATCAACGTGAGCAAATACAAGTATCTCTCCACCTGCATCGGCAGCGTGATAGCGGGTCTCGGCGGCCTCTATTACGTCATGGATTATGCCTGCGGCGTATGGTCAAACGACGGCTTCGGCGACAGAGGCTGGCTCGCCATCGCCCTTGTCATATTCGCCGTGTGGCGCCCGAATATCGGCATACTCGGCTCGATACTTTTCGGCGGACTTTTCATCATCCACAACTATATCCCGAACCTCGCATTCGAGACCCAGGAGCTGCTGAAGATGACACCGTATGTTGTCACCATCGTCGTGCTCGTGGTGATAAGCATGAGGCAGAAGAGGGAGAATCAGCCCCCCGCAAGCCTCGGTCTCTCGTATTTCAGAGAGGACAGATAACATTTTTGGCGCAGTCAGGCATCGACCCGGCTGCGCCTTTTCATTTGTAATATTCCCCCGCCGTTTGTCATAGTATCTAATGATATAGCGAACGGGAGGGCTGATATTGAAAGGTTTAGTTGAGCAGCGGGCCGTGGAATTGGCCGAATATATCGTCGCGAACCGCACCACCGTCAGAGCCGCCGCAAAGAAATTCGGCGTGAGCAAATCAACGGTACATATGGATATAACCGAGCGTCTTCGGAAGCTGAATCCGCCGCTGTACTCCGAGGTACGCACGATACTCGATATCAACAAGGCGGAGCGTCACATCAGGGGCGGCATGGCGACAAAAGAAAAATATTCTAAATAATTGCTGCCGATTCTGTTGAATTCATATAAAATGTGTGTTAAAATTAACAGGAATGGGGCAACCCTTATCTTATTGAAAGGAACGATAAAATGAAGCAACTCAAAATTGGCATCATCGGCGCAGGCCGCATCGGCTCGCTTCACGCAAAGTCGATCACCTACAACGTGCCGACCGCTACGGTCGTCGGTATCACCGATGTTTTCAGAGCGAACGCCGAAAAAGTCGCTGCCGAGCTTAATATCCCCGTCATTTATGACGACTATAAGCAGATGCTCGCCGACCCCAACGTCGAAGCAGTGCTCATCTGCTCCTCGACCGACACGCACGCCGATATCGCTATCGAGGCTGCCGAGGCAGGCAAGCACATCTTCTGCGAGAAGCCCGTTGACCTGACCCCCGAGAAGGTCAAGGCAGTTATCGCCGCCGTCAAGAAGGCGGGCGTCAAGCTGCAGGTCGGCTTCAACCGCCGCTTTGACCACAACTTTGCAAACGTCAGAGCTATGGTCGCCGACGGCAAGATCGGCGACGTCCACATCGTCAAAATCACCTCGAGGGATCCCGCTCCCCCGCCGGCAGAGTATTCGGCAGTCAGCGGCGGTATGTTCCTCGATATGACCATCCATGATTTCGATATGGCTCGTTTCCTTGCGGGAAGCGAAGTCACCGAGGTCTATGCGAACGCGACCTGCCTTGTTGACCCGGCTATCGGCGCGGCGGGCGACGTTGACACCGCGGTTATCAGCCTTAAATTCGCAAACGGTGCAGTCGGCGTTATTGATAACAGCAGACGTGCCGCTTACGGCTACGACCAGAGAGTCGAGGTATTCGGCAGCAAGGGCGCGGCTGTCGCCTCCAACGACACGCCGACCAACGTCGTCTTTATGGGCGACGAGGGCGTAGTAGCCGACAAGCCCCTGTATTTCTTCCTTGAGAGATATATGCAGTCTTTCAGAGATGAGATGCTTCAGTTCGTCGAGGCGGTGCTCGAGGATAAAGCCACCCCCACCACCGGTGAGGACGGCCTTAACTCCATCCTTGTTGCGCTTGCGGCGAAGAAATCCGTCTCAGAGGGCAGACCCGTTCAGCTCTCCGAGATGAAATAATTTTAAAAAACGGCAGGCTGTTGTGTAACTCAACAGCCTGCTTTTTGTATGCTTATTTGAATGATGTGATAAGTTGGTGCTTGCGGTTTTTAAGCCATTCGACGCTTCCATTGGGATTATAATCTTGCTGAAATCTTCTCATCACATTCTTTAACTTAAAAAGAACACAATACATTTTTCCCATCTTTGGAATAACTATTTGCAATTAATGCTTGCTCCGAAGCAACTTTCTTAAAGCCGTTTTTCTTGATCTCCATAACATACAAATCAGCCATTTCTTCGGTTTTGAATGTCAATTTGTATTTAACTGTTATTTCATCAAAATTCTGTATGTCACTTTTTACATATGCATTTGCCCACCAAAAGTTTTTATAATCAGTCCGGAAAATTAATTGATTATTTTTATCAAAACCTTCCAATTGCACCTTAAGCCAATCTGACTTCTGCGGCACACCATATTTTTCATTTGATGATACTTCTGCGTTTTGCGGAGCAGTCATAATCGCAACTTCACCGCCAGCCATTTTGTAGGCAAAAAGACCTTTCGACAAAACAATCATCCAATTTTTCTCATCATATGTAAAACTTGAGTTGATTCGTTTAACTGATATACCTTTTGGCAGGACGCGTTGTATCAGTGGCAATCCTTCACATTCTCTTGCGCCTTCCGGGAACTTACTATCATCAATATAGAGCATATCTCCTCTTTTTTTGTAAGAAAAAAGGCTTTCTGGAATCGAGGCTGATGTCCATATAGAAGTAGTTTTTTCGTTAAAATCCGTTTTTGTCGGTTTTGCAATCGCCAATGCATCTGACATCGAAGTTGCATAATGATAGCTTACACTTTTCTCAGTTGATTCATTAAGCAATTTCTCTCCTAAGCCTGTTTCCGAATCAAATTTCTTCTCACCTGTTGATAGCAAATTGCTATCAGAAACTGACTTGTCATCATTTATCATTTTTTTCGAACAGCCAAACAAGCACAGCACAACTATCAAAATAATAAATATTCTTGCTACTTTCATCGTTTACCTCTCATCTTGTGACAGCAAGATAAATCGTTTCACTGTCATAAAAATTCACATAATTGTTTTTATTCCAATTTCTATTATTAATATTTATCAATCCTAAATATTCAGATGCATGTGTTCCTTGCTTCTGTGCCCAACCTCCGCTATTAGTCTGGACTATAAAATGAAAATCACAAGCAACTATTTCGTCCTTTCCTTCTTGTTTTGTGTGTATTCCAATACGCATTGCAACCCTGTATTCAGAACTCCCTATGGGACTGTATTGTGAAGACAGTTTTCTACAGCTACGACCTAAGGTTTCTGTAATATACGGATAAACTTGGTAATCATAAAATGTGTCTACCGTTTCATAAGGCGAAACACGAAATGGAGGATTGTCCGACACTTCTAAAGCATAAGAAAAGCATCTCGGTTCGCCACTTCCCACAGCCCTATATGGCGAGGCAGCACCATTGCTAACTGGTTCAAAATACCATTTCTGCTGATCAACATTAAGATATTCCCAAATCTGTATATTGGCCGTTGGTGCAGTGCTCGGGCCGCAAACATCAAGAACCTTTTGATTGCCGCTCCATTTTGAAATAATCCTATACGAGCCGTCATTGTTTGAAACCAGCTTAAACAGCAGATAATCACCGTCGCCGTCGTCATATACATCTACATTTGAGCCGTTCTGAGTAGGATTGCTTGTAACGTCAAGGCACTTTGTTTCATCATACCACGGAGAATACAGCTTATAATATCCGTCACTTTGATGTTTCACAACCCATACCTGATTATCATTGCCATGGAAACCATACTGTATAACATTTCCGTTGGCACTCGCATTCTGTTCTGTGTCCAAATACAGATTACTATACTTTGACTTAATATAGTATGCTCCGTCGGCTATTGACGTATCTTCAGAATACTGAACAACTATCGTGGGCAAATAGTTGGCGCTGTTTGCGGAGCAGAAATGTCTGCTTGAAACACCGGTCGTGCTTGCCGACAGCGCAAAACCGTAGTTATGCGAAAAGCCGCCCTCGCCAAGCGTTCCCTGCAACCAATTCTTAAATAACGAGGTAATACTGAAAAGATACCAGCCCGAGGAGCTTATGGTCTGTGAGCTTGCGGCGTTCCCCGCAAAACTCGGTTTATTATTATAGGTTATGGTCGTGTCATTCCAAGTAGAAACCGTATCATACAGATTGATCGTAGCCGTACTTGTTTTTCCCGAGCCTTCATACACCCTATAATAAGCAAGATTTATTTTTTGCGGGTTGATATACTTATAGCTCGACAAAGTATTCAGCTTAACGTAACTGATCGCTTCTTTATATGACGAGCCGTGATAGCCAACCATATTATACTCATTTGTATAATAATTGCGCGTGGGATATCCGCTGAAAACAGGAGCATCGGACATATTGGTGGCCGCCATGCTTACAGTAGGGTCAATAGTAACGGGATAAACCGTAGTCTCGCTCTCAAGGAACTCCTTGTCAACTACGATCGTCAGCTTATACACATCCGCCTTGTTGCCGATCTGCTCAAGCTCAAGTGAATTGTAAAGTGTAAAATGCGTATCGTCGTTTTCGTTATCACCCGTGTAGGAATCTTTTGCATTGATCTGACCGATATACAATTTCATTTCACCGGTTTCGGGGTCAAGAAGAGGAATCGAATCGCCGCTCATTTTCTCGGGAACTAAGCCGTCGGTATCAATGATAAACGAAAACGTATTCTTGCCGCTGTACTCTGCAAGAATGATATTCTCTTTAACTCCGTTTAAGGTTGAAAAGTACTCAAGCGAAACATTCTCGCCGAAAACATCGGTATACGCCACGCTATTTCCGACCCTTGCGACTGTGGAGGTTGCTTTAACCTCAGAATTCGACAGATTAATATCAGGCATAGGCGTAAGGGTTACGGAATAATCATCATATTCAACCTTAACGCCGTCGCTGATATGCTCGGGAAAATAGCCTTTAATCTCATTATCTCCGCTCTCATAAGCATAGGTGTCAAACATTGAAATCCGCTTAGTCGAACTATTTATAGCTGTGTCCTTAAGTTTTACCGAATTGCCATCAACATATTTTATCGGTGTTTGGAAAATATGCAGGGTATTTGTGCCATCACTGTTTTTTACGGTAATACTGTAAATATCGTCGGTGTCTTGATTTATTATTTCTACGGGGGTAGTATCGGTAGTAAGTATAGAGTTTGCAATAACTTCCGGCAAATCTGCAAGTCGGTAATTCTCGTAGCTGATATCCTCTTTAGCCGAGTAATTTCTCTGCGAAAGCTCCTCGGCAGAAACGCTGACAACACTTCCGAAAGCCAAAACAAACACTAAAAAAAATGATAATCTTCTTTTAAAGTGTTTATTGGATTTACTCACTGCTGTTTCCTCCCATCTTATATAACTTTTGAAATTTTACTGATTACCTCAAGATCAAAAGAATCAACAAGCCATCGGAATCTCCCCCTTACAACTATAGCATATATAATCAGGGCTATAAAGTCAACAAATATTCTTGAAATTTACATATATTTCATACTTTATTAACATTTTTCAGCAAAAATATTCGGTATGATTTAAAGCGATAAAGCCTCCGACGCTATTGCGCCGAAGGCTTTATTATCAGTCATACATGAGGATCTTCTGCGGTTCGCCGAGATAACCCTCCGCTTATCACACGCTCAGTTTATTAAGATCGAATATATGCATTTCGGTCTCATTAACCAAGCCCTCGGAGGTACCCGAGCCGACATTTTTAATAACGCTGATGACCGTGTTGTTCCCGGCAAAAGATGCGTCGGCAACATTTGTATCGCGCAGTCCGTCGATAATGCTGAGCGTTCCGCCGTCTCTCTTATAGAACCAAAGCGCCGATGCGGTGCACGAAACTGCATAATCGCCGAACATTTTCGCCCCGTCGGGAAAGATATCCGCCACGGCGGTTTTGCCGTCGCTAAGGTCGATGATCCATGTTTTTTGCGAGGAATCGCCTCTTGACGGGTCTTTTGTCTCGACATAGAGGGCGTAACCGGCGGCGCAATCCTTTAACGTGTAGCTGCCGTCGCCCAAGGCGAGCTCCGTCACCTTGCCGCTCGCAATATCGTATACGCCGAGGGTAGTTTTGCCGCCCTTATTGACGGTGAAAACGGCCTTGCCGTCACCCGCGCTCACTTTATCGCCGTCCTCAGATATCGTCTTTGTCTCCTTGGTCGTGCAGTCATAGGCTTTAATGAGCGAGCGTGTATTCTCGCCGCCGATATCAATGCACTCATCCCAGAACACAACTCCGTCGGAAATGCACGGCTCACCGACCGCAGAATCATTGCCGAGCTTGGTTATCTGAGTTATCTCTTTTGTCTTATAATTCATGCAATATATGTTGCGCGCGGAATTATAGATCTCGCAGTCGTTCCATATGAGCCACTCGCTGTCAAACCGAATGCTCTGAATATCGCCGAGCTCGTGCGTACTCTCAAAGATGTTATCATATTTGCCGCTGCCGATGTCATATGAGATCAGATAACGGCGGTCGGTCTCCGTCCTGTCCGCAGTTGCGACCGCCATTACCAGCTTGTCGTCGAGCAGCAAAGGTGACGACACGGATTTAAACGGAACTTTGACGGTCTCATAATCAATTTTCAAATCCGTCGAGACGGAATTTGCCTGCTCCGTCGTGGTCTCCGGCGCGGCATCCGTGCCGCAGGACGCGAGAAATAAAAACATAAGGGCTAAAATCAATGCAGATACTCTCTTCATGTTATCTCCTCCGTTTTTTGATATTGAATTTATCTTTTGTCCGCCGCCCGACGCCACATCGGAGACACCCCCTGTCAAAATAAGCGTCTTTGCAATTTCAGTATATATAATTTAATTTGCTAAGTCAAGTAACATTTTTGTAACCTATTGATTATTTACCGTTTGTAATATTTTTTCATATAAAATATTGATGATGAAATCACTAAAGCCTCCGACGCTATCGCGCCGAAGGCTTTGATCTATTCAGATAGCCCGAGAGGTCGCCGAGGGTCAGGGCGGGTGTGCTGCGCTCGCCGAGGCGCAGATCGTCGATCGAGAAATACAGCCCGTTTTCGCTTGAAGCCGAGGAATATTCATAGCGGCGTGTGTTATAGTATTCGCACCGCTCCCCTACCTCACCGTCTGCAAAAAGCGCCGAAACAATCGCTTTGATATCCTCCTGCGGAGAATAGACCGATGTCACCGTGCCCGCAAGCGAAATAAAAGCAGCTGTCCTGTCAACCGCGGTGCTTGCAAGGCTCACGGACTGCACGCTGCCGTCGGCGCAGGTCTGCATGGAGAGCACATATTCGGTCCCTCCCCCGTCGCTGACGAAGCAATAGCAGCGGTCGCCGCTGTAATATCTGCCGTCAAAGTCAACGCTCAGCGTTTTATCGGCTTCGGCAAGACGTTCAAGAAATATCTCGGGCGACATCTCCGTTTGCAGCGCGCAGGACGAGAGAGCGATCGCCGCGGATACCAGCAAAACGACGGCGGTCACGGCACGGCGGCTCAATACTTCGCCCTCTTTTTGATATTCACCGCCGCAACTCCGCCCAGAGCGCCGCCGAGGGTCATTGCGCCGATAAAGGCTATCAGCCGCACGCCCGCGCCCGAGCTGAGCAGAGCCGCAACCGCAGCGCAGGGCAGCGAGGCGCAAAGCCCCGCAAGCGCACCGCAGGCAAGCCCGTTCTTTTTAATAGGCTTCGCCGCCGCAAAGCCCGCGGCAAGCCCCGAGAGCAGGGCGATTATCAAGCCTGCGGGGAAATATGCCCCCGAGCCTATGCCGCTTTTGAGCGAAGCGAGGGCAAAGGCCGCCGTAAAAGCAAAGAAAAGCACCGCACCTATCGCCGCACCGACGGCAATCTTCTTAAACGGAGAAGCCGACTGCTCCTCACGCCTCGCTTTTTTGGTTTTCGCAGGCATAAAAATACTCCCCTCACGTCATGTTAGTACATGATATGAGGGGGGCGAATAAATTATTCTCAGCTGTCGAAGGTGTCGTCCTTCTTCTTCTTTGATTTCTTTCTGCTTGCCTTGCTGTTCTCAACGGCTTCGTCCATCTTCTTTTTCTTCTCAGCTTCGGCAGCTTCCTTGGCGGCCTGTCTCTCAGCCTCCGCCTTCTCGGTGGCGGTATTGTTGGTCGAAACAGCCCAGCGGGTGATCTTCATCTTGTTTCTGTCCGCGCCGGTCTCGATGATGATAGAATCCTCTTTGACGGTGACGACTCTGCCCATGATGCCGCCGATGGTGGTTATCTCATCGCCGACCTGGATGCTGTCACGCATGTTCTGCTCTTCTTTTTGCTTTTTCTTCTGCGGTCTGATCATAACGAAATACATAACGGCAAAAAGGGCAGCCATCATTACTATCATCATAATGGGGTTACTCTGCTGGGTTGAGGATGCGCCGCCGGCCGATCCGCCGAGCTGAGCAAGAAGGGGGATAAAATTCATTTAATATGACCTCCAAAACATTAATGTAACAATTATACATTACAGCCGCTGAATATGCAAGCTTTTTTTTGTTAATAAACTGATAATTCGCACCATATCTGACCGAAAAGGCTTAATCTGCCGTTGCCTGCGCCTTTTCTTTTATAGCTTCAAGCTCGGCGGCGTCCGCGCGCTCGCTCAGGGCATGCATGACCTCGGCATGCTTCTCGTCGGTATAATCCCAGAAGAAGAGATACGGCAGGCAGCAGAGCAGGTGCCCGACAAGGTCAAAGGCAACGCCCACTATCATGCACTTTGTACGGATGGAGTCAACAAAAAGGACATCCCAATCCGAGGTAAAGCCGTAGCGGTAGAAAAGCAGCGGGATTATAAGGCTGATGAGAGCCGAAATAGGGCTTGTAAACCAGCCTATGACCCCTGCATAGTTCTCAAGGCGTTCGCCCGAGAGATACATCTGATAGTCGTTGATCCTGACATTCATATCCTCCTCGGCGAGCTTCATGCCCGAGGCAAGCGCGTCGCCGATGCAGAGTTGAAGGTCATCCACACCGAAGCGCCCACGAATACGGTAAGCACCACGATGAATACGGCTTTTTGCCACTTTTTCATCCGAACACTCCTTTTCCCCAATCCGTTAGAGCATAGTAAACAAAAATATTATAATGTGTTAATAACTTTTTGTCAATAAGATAAGTTGATTTTTGGCGTTCGGAATTAAAAAAGAGCAGCCGAAGCTGCTCTAAGTTATCAGGGTCAAAAAGTCAACAAAAATTTGCGTATCAGGGGTTTATTTAAGGCAATTCTTATCGAAGGACGGGTTGAAAGCATAGAAATTCTTTGAATTCAGCTTATCCGTCGCAAGGCGCATACCCTCGCCGAACCGCTGGAAATGGACTATCTCCCTTGCACGCAGGAATTTTATCGGGTCGCGGACATCGGGATCGTCGACAAGCCGCAGGATATTGTCATATGTCTTTCTCGCCTTTTGCTCTGCTGCAATCATATAAGAACAACTTGTGATTAAAAGTTCCAGTGAATTTCAATCGGAACGTTCCTTGTTCCCGGAATACGCTTGCCGACGGATATATAATCAATCAGCGTTTCCACAATCTCGCGGGTAAGGTGTTCCAAGTTGGTGTATTGTTCAATCAGTTCGCGGCGATTATCGCCCGCCGCAATTTTTTCTTCGATTTCGGCTAACTGCTTTTCTCCGTCAGCAATTACACGTTCCAAACGTTCACGCTCTGTGGTAAAATCTTTAGACATTTCTACATAATCGCTTTCAGAGATTAAGCCCTTGACCTTATCCATGTAAAGCTCCCGAATACCTTTTGAATACTCTGCAACCTTTTTTCCGTAGACTGCAATATCAGAGAGTAGACGGGCTTTCTGCTCCTGTAAGTTGTCGCAAAACTCAATGTTCTGCTCTAACTCGTCTTTGTCAAGATAATCGGTTGCTAAACGGTTAAGCTCATCTATTACAAGCCTTTCCAATTTATCAACAGAGATAAAAGAGCCGATACAAGCGTCCTTTGCCACATGGCGGTTGGAGCATTGTAAATAATGTTTGCTTCCGCGCCCCGGTGCAGACTTTGATGAACGCATGGTGTAACCGCAGTTAGCGCACCGGGCTTTTCTTGCAAATAAACCGACTGTGCCAACGTCAAAGGGCTTTGCCCTCTGTTCGATTAACGCCTGTACTCTGTCCCATAACTCACGATCTATAATCGGCTCATGCGTACCCTCTACGACATACCACTCACTTTTGGGACGGGGCTTGTTCTGCTTCGTCTTATAGGAAACGCTGCCGTATTTTCCTTGCACCATATTACCGATATAGATTTCATTTATCAGCATATCAGAAATAGCAAAGTATTTCCAAAGGGTGCTGTTCTTTGTTTTCGGCTGCTGATACCGCAAGCCATGCAGACGCTTATATTCAGTTGGATTTGGTATGCCCCTGTCATTGAGCATACGGGCAATCGCAGTTTTTCCGTAACCCTGTGCGAATAGGGTAAATACTTCTCGGACAACGGCTGCGGCTTCTTCGTCGATTATCAAGTGTCCCTTTTGGTCGGGGTCTTTCTTGTACCCGTAAAGGGCAAATGCGCCGATATGAAAACCGTTCACTCGTCTGTTGGTTAAAACGCTGCGGATATTCTCGGACATATCCTCCAAATACCACTCATTGACAAGTCCGTTGATTTGACGTGACTTTTTGTTTCCCTTGTTGGCGGTATCGGCGTTGTCAACAATGCTGATGAAACGAATACCCCAAATAGGGAATAACCCGTGTATGTACTTTTCAACTAATTCCAATTCACGGGTGAAGCGGGATTGTGTTTTACAGAGGATAATATCAAATTTGTGCGCTTCTGCGTCTTTGAGCAGACGGTTAAATTCCGGGCGTCGTCTATCTGAACCCGTGTAGTCGTCGTCGCTGTAAATGTTGTAAAGTTCCCACCCCTGTTCCATAGCGTACTGCAACAGCATTGCTTTTTGGTTCTGTATGCTGTTACTGTCGTCGGTTTCAAATTGCTTGTTTCTGTCCTCTTCGGATAAGCGGCAATAAATAGCTACTTTCATTGATAAAGAAAGGACAAGCTGTTCCTTATGGATATATTATACCATAAAAAATCAACTTGTCATCAAGTGTCGCAAAAGTTTAACCTTTTGCTTTTTTCAATTCGATGGATAAGCTCAATCCACTTCTTTGTATATTCTTCTTTGCTCGTTGTGTTCCCGCCGCTTTTGAAAACACTGACGCAAATTTCTTTTTCGTCACCAATTTTGGATTTATCGCTTTGCTTCATGGAAATCCCCCTTTCAAAAAGGCGACTGTTACACTATATGAAAAGCGGCAAGTCCACTATTACAACATAAAATAAAGGGCTTTAATCGGACGGCTATCAACATAGCTCCACGGGAGTTTCACCCTTGCTCTCTCTTTGGCGCAACCTCACCCATCGTTTGCGACGCTCTCAACGCTCGAACTGTGGCTGTGAGGGAGTATCGTGAGTGAACAAAATATAAAAATAACACAGCGATCCCTCCTGATACCGCCGCGTCCGGTGATTAAAGTCGTCGCAAACGGCGGCTTGATTTTTCATTCAAACCGCCGATTTGCTTTATAATAGCCGTCTTTACGGAAAAACATAAAGAGCCAATAAATCGCGTAAAATCGCGCGGTTTATTGGCTCTGCGTCTTTGCGTCCGGCACTTTGTGTATTATTATTTTATGTTGTCTCACACTTATCCGTGTTTCCTGTTTACACTTTGGGCAGAATAGCGGGAAGTTTTTTAATTCGGAATTTCTACTTTGATTTCCAATGTATGCGTATTTTCAACCTTTGTCACCGTAATCAAAAATCGTTCGTATGTAAATGAATATCCCATACGCGGTATCTCATTGCACATCTCAATAATCCAACCATTGACGGTAGTGGATTCGATAGGATCGTCCGGAACAAGATTAAAGTAGTCAAAGAAAGCATCAATGGAAATATTTGTGTTTACGCGAAAAGTAAGCAGTGGATAAAATAGGTCCCTATAATTAGTTTGGTTCTCCTTCTACTATGTAAAAATAAAATTTATTGCATTATGCAATATTTTTCTTGTTTAATGTTTTGGATTAAATTTGATCGCCGTCCAACTTCGCCATTCTGTACCCAATACCGACATGAGTTTGTATATACTGCGGCGAATCGGGGGACGGTTCGATTTTTTTGCGCAAAGTAGCCATAAATACGCGTAGAGACGCTACATTGCTTTCCCACGCCGCACCCCATATTTTTTGCGTAATGAACGTGTGGGTAAGCACTTTCCCGACATTCTTGGACAGCAAGCACAGCAGTTTATATTCGATGGGTGTAAGGTGAAGCTCTTCACCGCTAAGGTAGGCGCACCCTGCTGCATAATCTATTTTCAGATCTCCGTTTACAAAAAGCGAGTCGGATTTTCCGGAAGACTGCATAGACGAAAGCCTTCTGCCCATAACACGAAGTCTTGCAAGCAGTTCCTCTACGGAAAAAGGCTTTGTCAGGTAATCGTCCGCTCCGGCATCCAAAGCGTCGATTTTGTCTTTATCTTCGGCGCGGGCGCTGATTACGATAATCGGCATTTCCGACCATGTGCGTATTTTTTTGATAACATCCACGCCGTCGATATCCGGCAGTCCCAAATCAAGTAAAACAACATCCGGATTATGTGAGGATGCCTCCATAATGGCACTTTCGCCGTTTTGCGCAATCAAATATTCGTAACCGCGTGTTTTCAGTGTCGTGCTGATGAGGTTACGAACAGGTGCGTCGTCCTCAACCACCAAAACCAATAAGTTACTCATGAATTTCCACCTCCCCGATGGGCAATGTAAAGGTAAATACCGCGCCGTGCGGAACATTGTCCGTTATCGTTATTTCTCCGCCATGCGCATTTATGATAGATTTGCATAACGATAGACCCAATCCGATACTGCGACGACTGTCGGCAATTTTGTTTGTGCCGGTATAAAACATATCAAAAACGCGCAATTTTTGTTCGTCCGAAATGCCGTTTCCGTTATCCGATACGCTTACGGAAATCATATTACCGTCTTTTTTTGCAGTAATCGTAATTTGCGAATCGGATGGCGTATATTTGATAGCATTGTCAAGAAGATTGATTAAAACCTGCACAATAAGCCGTGCGTCCATTTTTGCAAGGAGCAAATCATCCTGCTGTATTACGCTTATTTTTTGCTTGTCACTTTTTTTATAAATATGTTTCAGCGACTCGTCTATTACATCACGGACAAGCTCGGTCGTTAGATTTATATTCATTCTGCCTTCTTCGAGGCGTGTCACCGCAAGCAGGTTTTCAACAAGATTGATAAGCCAAAGAGAGTCACTGTAAATATCCTCATAAATCTGTATTTTGGTAGCATCATCAAAAGCATTTCCGTTTGAAATAAGGTTACTTGCATTTCCCGAAATGGACGTGAGCGGTGTTCGCAGATCATGTGATATGGAGCGAAGCAGATTTGCGCGCAGCTGTTCGTTTTTTGCCAAAACCGCGGTGCGCTCTCTTTCTTTTGCGTTTACGATTCCGTCAACGGCAATTGCACATTCTCCGATGACGGAAACCACAATGCTTTCGTCAAAAGAATCGATCGGATTATTTCCGACAAAAATGCCGACTGCTCCGTAATTCTTTTCGTTTTTACATATCGGCAGAAAAACATAACTGCTGTCGGAATAAATTCCCGTTCCTTGTCCGGCTTTTTGATTATTATTTATTACCCACCGGACAATTTGCCTGTAATCCTCTGACGGACTGTCTTTTGTATCTGTAAATGAATCGTATATTTTTTCCGCGCTCTCATTAAATAAAATTACATTTCGACTCAATAACTTTCTCAAATGATCGGCTGTAACCCGGAACACTTCCCGTTCATCTGACGCTTTTTGAATCAATTGATTGGAATCGAAAAGTATTTTTGTTCTGTATGCGGTTTGCGAAGCCTGCCGCTCCCGCTTTTTCAGCTTTTCGGCTGTGCCGCCTATTATAAGGGAGGCCGCAAGCATGATAATAAATGTCACCGGATAACCGCTTCCGTAAGCCCGGAATGTAAACCTCGGCTCGGTATATAAGAAATTAAACACCAATCCGCTCGCAACAGATGATATTACCCAGCAGGTTTTGCTTTCCGTCAGGATAGCTGTAATCAAAACGCCGAGCATGTAGACTGTAATGATGTTTGCTTCCGTGAAACCAAGGTATGAAAAAAGGAAACCGAGCAGAGTTGAAAACGATAGTAAAATCGCCGAAACCGCCAAGCCTTTCAGGAGTTTTGCAAAATGCGGCTTTTCAAACAGCGTTTTCTTTCCTTTGGCTATAACGGCATCACTGTCCGGAATAATGTGAATATCGACATTAGGAGCAAGCGATATCAGCTTTTCCGTCAAGGTCGGTTTGCCGATGAAGCGTCGCTTGCCCACAACACTTCTGCCAATCACTATTTTCGTGATACCCGAAAGCCGCGCATATTCGGCAATTTGAAAGGGTACATCATCTCCGCACGCTGTAACGATTGTCGCACCGCACTTTTCAGCAAAATGAATGTTCGTGAGCAAACGATTCTTGTCTTCCGTTTCCATATATTCGGAAGCGGGAGTTTTTACATACAATGCCGAAAAGGACGCGTGAAACGCCCTTGCCATAGCTGCCGCAGTCTGAATGATTTTTGTATTGGAAGGTGCGGACGACAGGCAGACCAATATGTGTTCTTTTGTGTTTTCAGAAAAACTGTTTTTCATCCGATATGACAACGCTCCTTGAAAATTGAATCACACTTATTACCATAAGCAAAATGCTTGCTTGCAAGGGCATTTTGCACAGCCGTCAATGAATCGAACGCACGAAGTGCTGAACAGCGGAACGCCGTAAGGCTTGCGAAGCAAAACTATACGCTTTCATTATAACATATTTTTCCGAATAAATCTACATATCCGTGTGATCGTAAAGTTTCATCATATCGGTCAGATCATCATTCTTTCCGTCGTAAATAATCAGTTTTATGTCTTCGTGAGTAATTTTGAATTTCTCTATATCGGAAATAACTTTCTCATAGTCATCCGTATCAAGGAACTGCACGTTCGGAGTATTTTTGTATTCTTTTTTAGTGGCTTCCTCGTTTGCTTCCGGGAAAGCGTCGAGCCTTTTCATAACGAAAAAGCCGCCAACCATAATTGCAATTACCGCAAAAACAAGTATGATATCTCCCACGGCAATCACCTTCTTTGATATCCGTTAAATATCAAAGCATTTGCGCAAAGCCTTATAGTCTCCGAGCACCAAAAGCGTTTCGTCACCCGAGAGAACTGTGTCGGCGGTAACAACCGCATTGATTTTTCCGTTTTTCTTTGTGGCGATGATGTTTACATTGTATTTTCTGCGAATATCGATCTCTGCAATTGATTTTCCCATCCATGCCTGCGGAACGGACACTTCAAAAATCGAGCTGGAATCACCGAGTTCTATATAATCGAGAATATGGTCGGATGTGTATCGGATTGCAGCCCATGTGGCAAGTTGCTTTTCGGGGTAGATAATTTCGTCCGCGCCGTTACGCAGAAGAAATTTCGCCTGTACATCCTGTTCGGCACGAGACACAACCTTTTGCGCGCCCAATTCCTTTAATAAGCAGGTCGTTTCAAGAGAACTTTGAAAGTCCCCACCGATTGTTACGATACAAACATCGTAATTTTTTATACCGAGAGATTTCAGCAACGCTTCGTTTGTACTGTCGCCGATTTGTCCGTTAGTCACATACGGCATAGCATCGTTAATTCTTTCCTCATTTGCGTCTACTGCCATGATCTCATGTCCCAATTCGTGCAATTTCATTGCTATGTATTTTCCGAAACGTCCGAGACCTATCAATAAAACAGATTTTGTTTTCATATAAATATCCTCCTCAGCTCAGCCAACGGCAATTGTATCCACCGGAAGTTTTGCTACTTGCTTTTTATTTGCTCCGAAAGCGGCATAGATCAGCGTTAATCCGCCCACCCGACCAAAGAACATGGATATAATCAGAATCATTTTAGAAGCGCTACCGAGTGTCGGAGTAATGCCGAGTGTCAGTCCTACCGTACCTACGGCGGAGGCTGCTTCGTAAAGACAGGATGTGATAGGCAAATTTTCAATCGTACTGATCGCCATTCCGCCAGCCAAAAACAGAGTTATGTACATCAAAAACACTGCCGAAGCTGTTTTTACGGTTTCATCATCAATCCGACGTTTCATGAGTTCGGCATTATCTTTTTTTCGGAAAACGGAAAAAGCAGAAGAAAACAAGACTGCTATCGTCGTCGTTTTCATACCGCCTGCTGTCGAACCCGGTGAACCGCCTATCAACATAAGAATAATCATCAGGTATAATCCCGTATCACTGATTGCGGTAAGATTTATCGTGTTAAAGCCTGCCGTTCTCGGCGTTACAGATTGAAATAAAGACGCAAGTATTCGTTCTCCGACAGGCAAGTCGCCACATTCAAAAAAGAAGAAATAAACAGCGGGGAAAACAATCAGCGCAGCCGTAACAATCAAAACAAGTTTGCTCTGCGTGCGATATTCTCTTATTCGCCACTTGTGTTTGCAAATGTCTTCCCATACAAGGAACCCGATACCGCCGATAATAATCAACAGCATAATCGTAATATTGATAACCGGTTGTGCGGAGTAGTGAGTCAGAGAAGCAAATTCTCCGCTTTTGGTTCCCATAATATCGAATCCGGCATTGCAAAATGCAGACACGGAGTGAAAAACAGCCATCCATATACCTTCCGCGCCGTAATCCTTGCAAAACACAGGGAGCATAATCAGTGCGCCGATCATTTCAATCAAAAAGATCCCCTTGATTATAAATCCGGTCAACCGAACGATTCCGCTCACGTTCGGCGCGGAAATTGCGTTTTTCATTGTTTCACGGCTGAACAGCCCGATTTTTTTACCGGAGGCAACGGCAAGTGAAACTGCAATTGTTACAACGCCCATACCGCCGATTTGAATTAGCAACAATATGACGCTCTGCCCGAATATCGTCCAATGCGTTGCGGTATCGAACACAATAAGTCCTGTTACACACACGGCAGATGTTGAAGTAAACAGAGCATCGATAAATGACGTCCATTCATGAGACTTTGAAGAAATCGGCAGAGTTAATATCAATGCGCCAAGCAATATGACCCCTGCAAACCCCAGCAGTATTATTTGAAACGTAGATAGTTTTCTTTTCAGTATTTCCATTCAAAATACCTCGATCACATTTTTCCGTATTATGATAGCACAATTCCTATAAAGATGGCATTAGAGTTTTTGCGTAAGACATTAAGATTGTATAAAGAAGCCGAACTGTTTTGTTTGCGGTATTTATAATTTAATCCTGCCACTTTTTCATTATTACCTCTACCGCTTTCATAAAGGCAGCGTAATGAATTATATTGGCGAATGTATGGAACTGTACAGACATATCCAAAAAGCAGTATGAACTCTATACAATATAAGTACAGGAATTATTTTAGTAAGAGGAACGTGAAAAAGTATGAGAAGACCCGTACCATTATATGGTTGCAGGGCGGTAAGGCTTGTACAACCTGAAAAAGCGGAAAAATCCAATAAAATCAAGGGTTTTCGGCACTTCGTTTTCACAGGTTGTTCTTTGGTGGTCGTACCATCTGCCGCCAGATCCTCGTTCAGATCACAAATCGCGTTTCCCTTGGAGGCATACGTCAGCGCATCGTGCGGGATTCCGCCCGCCGACTGCGGCCAGATACCGAGACCGTGGTCGGTATAGTATTCCGAAAAGCCCTGTTCCTCGATCTGTTTTTCGGTAAGCCCGCGCGTCAGCTGATGGACAATGGAAGCAACCATCTCCATATGAGCCAGTTCTTCCGTACCGATATCGGTCAAAAGCCCGATCAGCTGACCGTTCGGCATGGTATAGCGTTGGGAGAGATAGCGGAGCGAAGCGCCGATCTCGCCGTCGGGGCCGCCGTACTGGCTCATGATGATCTTGGCACTGCGTGCGTCGGTGTGTTTGATATTGATCGGGAATTGCAATTTTTTCTCATAGCTCCACATCGGTCAATTTCCTCCCCTTTTCGTTTCTTCGGCTTCTTCGCTCTCGGTCCACGGCCACGGCATATCGATCCAGCTCCATTCGGAAAGCGGAGCGTCGGGATTTTGCGTCACGGCGCCGTATCGCGTCTGCAATTCTTTAGCGGCTGCATTTTGCAAAGCGACAAATTTATTAAAATAATTCAGTGCCGCGCGGCTTCCGGGATGGGTATCGAGATACAGTCTTGCTTCATAGGCGGCAAAGGAATACTCCTGCCATTTGCGCAAAAGATAGGTGCGGGAGGTTTTATCGCGCATAATTTGCACCTCCCCCGTATCCGAGACCCGGAAGATACAATTCGGGGAACACCGTCCCCTTTTCCAGCGCTTCGTCCGGTTCATACAAAGCATCGAATTCGCTTATCTGAAACGGGATATACGCCGACGCAAGCATTTGCGGTTCTATCACAATCGATTGATTCACGGTTTCACACGCTTCCTTTCTCATTTTATTGTTTCTTATCGGTCATATCGAGCGCTCGCGCTCACCGTCATAGTATGACCGCGCTTTTTTCTTTGCCACTTTCCGCAGACATCTGATCGACAATGTTGTAAAGCCCCCCGACCAAAAGCGAGATCACGCACGGCACGGCGTACCGCCCCATCAGTCTTCCGATTTTTTCGGTCGCAAGACCGAGCTGTTTCTGTTGCATTTTTTGACCTCCGAAGTAAAAATATAAAAAAATACGGCGTAAGTCCGAAAGTTGGACTTACGCCGTGCGGCTACACACCAAGGGGAATTATAGCACATTCTTTCGAAAATTGCAAAGGTTTTTTCGCGATTTTCGGAGTTTTTTTGTTTTTCTTCTCCGCTTCGGCATAAAAGCGCCCTTGTTCTGAATAACGAAAATCTCCCGCCGCAAGGGGAAAGCGGCGGGAGACCTTTGTTTTGCGCCGCGATGGGCGCTTCGGAATTATTATGGGTTTTTGCGGGTTTCTTTCGTCTCGTCGCGATACATAACCGCATCGATCTGCATAGTCGTCGTTCCCGACGGAACGGTATCCGCGATCGGCTTTATCGTCACGGTATGTTCGCCGCCCGAAAGTCCGCTTACGACCGTTGTGGGATTATGTCCCGAGAAGGTGACGGTCGATGTTTCTCCGTCCACCGTAAGCTCGTATTTTACGGGCGAATAAAGATTCGTGTAGATTGCAAGCTCGGTGCCGTTAAAAGTATACGTGAACGGCTTCATCGTGTCGGATATGTTTTGCACAATCGAGCCTTTCTTCGAAAAGACGGGGTTGATGTTGGCACTCGAACGGCTCCAGCCGTCGTTTCCGTCGAGCATCTCCTCGGTCGCGTACACAAGCGTGCGGTCGCCGTCGAGAAGATGATCGGAATAAAGTGCGGGAAGCTGTGATGTTTTGTATGCGTCGGAAAGCTGTGTATGCAAAAGTGCATTTCCGAGGTATTCCTTCACCACTTCAAAATAGTAAGCATAGCCCGCGTCGAGCGGATGAACATTGTCCTTATAAAAGCTGTCCCACGAAAGAGAATTCTTTGTAATGTGATCATAAAGCGCTCTTCCCATATAGACAAGCGGCAAATTATAATGCTCGGCGATATCGGCATGTCCCTGCGCCGTCGGGAAGTACCATGCGTTCCCCGAAAGCTGTCCGTGATCGCCCGACAAAAGGATCACGATATCGGCCTTCGGAAGCGCGGTCTTGATCTCGCGCACGATCGTCTCGAGCTGAAGCGCGGCGCGGACTTTATCAAATCCGCCGTAAGTATCGTTGATGGCGTATTCGATGAACACAAGATCGGGGTTCTTTGCGATGACATAATCCTGCACGATATAGGTCCCGAGATAAGTTCCGCTCTCGCCGATGGCAGCATAAATGCTTTCAATCTTGGCGTCCGGGAAATTTTCCGAAAGCCATGCCGTCGTTTTGGCGCGCCACGAATTCTTGTCGGTCGCACGTCCGCCCGCGTCGAAATCGGAAGCGCCGTAGCCCGCCGTTACCGAGCCGCCGAAATAGGCGACGGTCAGCTTTTTCTCATCGCGCAAAACCTTTGCGGTGTTTTGGAGCGTCGAACGGTACGTGATATATGAATCAAACACGTGCGTGCGGCTCTGTATTTTTCGAACAGCCTCCGCTGCCGCCTTGCCCATCCTTTCGGCGCTTTCTTTGTCGGGATGGATTCCGTCGTGCTTTGTGATCGAAAGATCTTTTGTTTCGATCACGGAAAGATTTTTGTATTTTTCTTCTGCGGCATAAATTTCCTCTCGATAGCTTCCGTTGATCGGAATGATATAAAAGATTTCGGTATCGGGGTATACCTTGTTCAGAAGATCGAGCGTTTCCGCAAGCGCCGACGAAAATTCTTCCGAGGTGATCGCGGGAACGGTGCTGCTCGAATATGCGTCGTTATAGCCGTGATTTATGACGATGTACGACGGTACGACCGAGAGATCGACCGTTTTGTTTGCGCTGAGATATTCGATCGCCGTTTTCATCTCTTTGAATGACCCTGGGCGGACAAGACCGCTTTCGCCGTAGCCGATGTAATACGGGATCGCCGAAAGCTCTCTTGCGCTGAAATAAGCATACGAGCCCGTCGCGCTGTTCGATGCGCCGTCGGTGGTCGTGCCCAACGCGTTCACGCCCTCGGTAATGCTGTCGCCGTAATAGAAAACAATATCGTTCGTAGGCTCAATCGCACGCATCGTACCCGCGTTGACCGAGATTCCCGCGACGGCAAAGCCGACCTCGCCGTTCCATTTATCCTCGCGCTCGTAAAGTCCGTCCATGAAAAGCCAAACGGCATGGCGTGAAGCGTCGGGGAGCGTTATCGTATTTTCGGTGATGGGACAGCGCGTCGGCTCTCCCCCGTCAATCGAAACGGCAAAATACGGCTTTGCACTCTTGCACTGTGTCTCGTCTTTAAAGTCGACGGTAAAGGTTGTCGCGCCGTTTGTCAGGAAAAAGATCTGCGAACCCGTCGTGGTCGTCACGTCGCATTCCGCTCCGTTCACCGTCTTTTTGAACCAGCGTCCGAAGGTCTTGTATTTCCCGTCGCAAAGCGAAAAGGCGGGATATTCAATCGTCGACAAAAATTCCGTGTCGGCTTTATCGGTCTCCTCCGACGCCGAAAGGGCATCAAGCTTTCCCGAAACCAAAAGCTTTAATTCGTTGGTGACGAACGCCGCCAGCGTCGAATAACCGACGCCGCCGAAATGAAGTCCGTCGTTCGGCTGCATGAGCGTTTCGTTCTTTTCCGAAAGACCCGAATCGCGGTATACGTCAAACACGGGAAGATTCTGTTCCTTTGCGAGGGCATAAACCGCGCCGTATGCGTCGGAAACGTTTTCGGCGTAGCCGTAATTGACCTTGGAGGGATCTTTGGTCGCATGCGGCGGGGTCATCAGAATAAGCTTTGCGCCCGCCTTCATGTCCTTTTTCAGTCCCTCGACCAGCTTGCGGTACGATTCGAAATGAGCTTTTCCGTTTTTGGTAAGTCCGCCGTTCGTGCCGAGCATGACGATAACAAAATCCGCGTCCTTTGCGGAATATTCTCCGTCGCGTCCCGCGCCCGAGAAGATTCCGTCGTGATAATCGCCGTACAGGTTGGTCGCGGTATAACCGCCTCTTGCGTACCATTCGACCGAAGCGCCCGTATATTTTGCAAGGTAGTACGGGTAGTTTTCATTGTGCGGATAGCCGCGTCCGGGGACGGTCGTTCCGTAATCGCCGTAGGTCAGGCTGTCGCCGACGCAGAGAATCTTCTTGCCCGCAAAGGTCGTTTTGTCCTTGGTGAGACAATACCCGTTCACCTCATCGCCGATTGCGCGGGAGAGCTTTGCCGAGGTAAGGTCAAAATTCTTGTGCCGCGAAAGGCGTACAAAGGAAGCGTTTTCGGGGATGTCTTTCTGATAGATCGCGACCGTATAACCGTCGTTGCCGCCGTTCGTGCTTCCCGATACGCCGTTTATAAACGTCTTGTCCGCATCGTAAAACGCAAGGGACAGAACGCCCGAGCGCACCGAGAGACAATATTGCAAAATATCAAAATCGGAGACCGAAAGATAATCGGTCACGCTCCAATCGGCGTTTTCGGTCTCGGAGCCGTCGGTGCCGATCGCTTTTCCTTCGGAGGTAAAATCGAGCGAAAGTACCGAAAGTCCGCTTTCGGAAAGCTCCTCAACCTTCTTTTTGAATTCACCCGCTGAAACAAAGGTCGCGGCGTATTCATTCAGAATTCTTTCGTACAGCTCCTCGTATTGTCCGGGATAGCGATCGCAAATGCCCTTTGCCGTCGAGAGAATGTCGCCGGGCATGGTGTCGGTATAGACGATATGTTCGCCGTCCGAGCCGGTATACTTCATATACGCGCGGACACAGTAGCGGCGGTCATAATTCTTCGGTTCGATGCCCGTTATGCAGACCGTGTAGCGGATCGAATCGGCATCCGAATCGAAGATCTTGAAATTCGAATCCTTACTCGAGATCTTGGCGATCCGTTCGGTATCGAGCGTAAGCTCGCTGTCGTTCAAGAGCGACTCGGGCAGAACGATAACGCCGTATTCGTCCACGCCGTTTTTGTCGCCGCGAAGCTCGGCAATAAAGCGCAAGCCCTGAACGCCCGTTGTGCGAAGCTGCATACCGAGAAGCTCCAGTGTCATAAAGATCGCTCTTTCGTTTTCGTCCCAGCCGGTGAACACTTTTCCGTTTGTGCCGTTTATATGAACCGTTCCGGCGGGCGTTCCGTTCGGCGCGGTTTTATAAAGATTTTCGATATTTCCCGAACCGATCGAAATTTCGACCGTACCGGTCAGTCCCTCGCCCGAAGCATAAAGCGTCGTGATGCTTCCGCCGACGGCCGAGACCGAAACGCTCTCGTTTCCGCCGAGCGAACCCGCAAAGACGGTATTGATACTGCCACCGTTTACGGTGAAGCGGGCGCTTCCGCCGTCGGTCGCGTGCAAAGAATCGAACGAGCCGTCGGAGATCGTGATGTTTTTCGCATAGAGCGAAGGTGCGTGCATATCCGATACGGTAAAGGTGTACGAAACGCCGTAAAGCTCGACTTCTCCGTTCACCGAGCCGTTCTTCCCGCGAACGGTGTACGCTTCGTCGTCGAAATACAGCGTGTTTCCGTCGCGGCGGATACCGAGTGGCAGAATGCGGTACTCTTCCCCATCGCGGTTTTCACCGAGAACGTAGTTTTCGCTCGGCAAAACATATTGGGAAAGCTCGCCCGTACTGTATGCGCACGCGCCCTTCGAAAGAATGAGTTTTCCTCCGCTTACCGCAAAGCCGTCCAAATCGACGCTTACGCCGCTTTGAATCGTGATATTTTCGGAGAGAACGGCGCTTTGGAGCAGCGTGACCGTATCGCCGTTCTTTGCCGCCGAAACAGCTTCGGAAAGCGTATCGAAGGTGTTCTCCCCGATCTTTGCCGCCTTGTCGGGACGATAGGTCACGTGCGTGATCTTATCCGACTGCGCCGTAAAGGTGTCGTTTATCTTCACCTTGTCGGCAAAGGCGTTCACGCCCTCACCGCAAACGGCGCGGAATACGCCTTCGGTCGAAGTCGCTTCGACGCGGCACGCGCCGTACTTTTCGGATTCGATGACATAGTATCCGTTGGTGCAAAGCTCGAAAATGCCCTTGACTGACGCCTTATTTCCGTAGTTTTGAATCAGGGTAACCGGCTTTTCGAACACGATGTTCTCGCCGTTGGTGTCCTGCGTCGTGATCGAAAGGTTTCCGCCGTTGTGTATGGCGTTCACGGCATCGGTAAAGATCGTTCCGTGCTGAGTCGTCGAGAAATTATCGGCGCAGAAATGAAGCGTAACATTGCCGCCGTCGATAATGTAATCGGCGCCGTTTGTTTTATTGGCTTTCGATATGTTGTAAAAGGCTCCCGCGCTGATGCGGAACGTGCCGCTTTTTATCGTGACATGCTCGCGCGGTCCGTCGGAATTCATCGTGCCCGAATGGATTATCACCGTGCTCGGCGATTTTTCGGTCGAGACGTTTTCGCCGATCACAAGGGTATGCCCCATGGTGTCAAAGAATTTGTTGACCGTATTGCACTCGAAGCGGATATCGCGGAAGGAAAGATCGCCGTTCATGGCAATGCCGTCCGCTCCGACGTTAAAGACCGCGTTTTCGTCCGCGCCGGTTATCGTGATGTTCGAGCTGTTCTGCGGAAGACTTCGCGCAGGCGAAAGAAATCCGATGACAGTAAGAATTTGTTCCTTTGCTCCGTAAGAGTCAAGAAGCGAGAAGGCTCTCGAAACCGTGCGCACCGCCGAATTTTTCGTAAGTCCTTCGTTTTCGTCCTTTCCGTTTTCCGCGTCGATATAGAGCGTAACGCGCTCGGTCGGGTCGGCAAAGACCGACGTGACCGAAAGCTCGGACACGCCGAACGGAACGGTTATGTCGGTTTCGGCGGCATAAACCGTATCGCCGATTTTCCAGCCGACAAAGAGAAGATCGCCCGAAGAATTTTTTCCCTTTAATGTGATCGTCTCGCCCGAAAGCGCCGTCTTTTCCACCGCACCGTCATACAGTATCGTCACTTCGGCACGGGCGGTAAAGAAGCCGAGCTCCGTTCCGCGTGCGTCCAATACGCCGATCTTCTCGCCGCAGGGCATCGAGATCACAAAGGACAAAACGCCGTTTTCCTCGCTCGACGAGGTGATCGGAAGCGCTTTGAAACTGCCGTCGATAAAAGAAATATCGTCTTTCGAGACGCCGCTCGGGGTCTTAAAGGATACCGTGAAGCTCTCGTTCGGTTTCACGCTTTCGGGTGCGGTTATCGCAAGACCCGAAACAGCGTTTTCGCTTCGGCGCACGTTCACACGGCATTCGGCATAAACCGCCGTGTCTGCCGCCGCCGAAACGCGCACCGTTGCAATGCCCGCGCCGACGGCGTAAACGATCCCGTTTTCGATTCGGGCGACTTTTTCGTTGCTCGAAGAATAAAGGAGCGCTCCGGGCGTTTCCTCACCCGAGGTGATAACGGAAAGTCCAACGCTTTCCCCGATGTCGGTCGTCACGCTCTCTTCCGAAATGCGGATCGATTCGGGAGCGGTAAGAGTCGAGATCGGACGCAGACGAATGATCGCGCCGCCGTTTTCCAAAAAGTCGACCGACAACTCGTCGCCGCGTTTTACGAGCTTTGTCTCGACCTTCATCTCGTCCTTGCTGTTGCCGTCCTTGTAAATGTCGGCAAAATAGGTCGTGTTTTCATTGAGAAAATCAAGCTTTGCGACCGCCGTGCGCGCGTCGGTCGTGATGCCACCGATATAATAGGCATCACCGTACCGTGCGGCGATGAGCGCATATTTTCCGACTTCCCCGTCCAAAAGGAAGCGGTCGTCAAAGACGGTCGGAAAATCGGTATAAAGATTTTTTGCGGGGCTGTTTAACATTTTTTCGGGCGGTGTACCCATGTAGTGAAGTCCGCTCGTAACCAGAACCGACAGCGCCATTTGTGAGCCGCAGGTCGTTTTGTTCGTGAGGCGGGGATAGATATATTCGGTCACGTCGGCAGGTCCCGTGACACTGCGCAAAAACGGAATGATTGTATACTGCGACGCCCACATACCGTCGTAGTAGGCATACTCGTCGCCCTTGATTCCCTCGCGAGCAATGACGTTCGGATAGGTGCGCACCTCGCCCGTGGGCTTGTTTGCGCCGTGGCAGTTGACGATAAGACCGAGCTGTGCGCACTTGCGGTATAGGCGGTCGTATATTTTCATCGTTTCGGCGCTTTCGGAATTGAAGAAATCGGCTTTGATTCCCGCAAGTCCGATCGTTTTGTAATCCTCGAGGATTGCGTTCATTTCAGCTTCGTCCTCAAGGTTTACGCGGTGTACCCAGCCGATGAGCTTTACGCCTTTGCTCTTTGCGTGCGCGATAACGTCGGGCACCCAATCGTAATGAACGCCGGGAAGAACCTTATAATTTCCGTCCTTCACTTCCCCGTCGGGCTTTTGCCAGCCGTAGTCGAGGGTATAGTATTTCCACCCCATCTCGGCGGCATAGTCGATATATTTTTTATGAACGTCTGGGTCGGCTTGACCGCGGAAATGCACCTCATCCCACGACCACGCGCTCATGCCGGGTTCGACAAAGCCGTAGTCGATCGATTCGTCGGGCTTTTCCGCAACCGCCGTAACAAGAGAGCTTTCTGTCACATCGGCAAGGCTGCCCTCGATGAGCACGCGCCAGGTCGATGTGAACGGAGACGAAACGGTCGCATTCTTTTCGACGGGGACGAACGAAAGTCCGTCTTCCACGCCGTAAAGTCTCGTTCCCGAAACGGCGGGATTGATTCCGCTTTCGGTCAGAAGAACGTATTTTTCACCGTTGCGGACAAGCGCCGGCAAGGAGAAATTCGACCCCTTTGTATAACCGGTCGTCGTTTCGCCGTACATGCCTTCGAGCGTCGCCGTATACGGCATTGTCCACACCGTCGCATCCGACAGGAAAACGGCGGAGGTTTTTTCGTCTTTCAGCATAATGTCCGCTCCGTCCGCCGAAGAAAGAATGTAGCGAAGCGCCGCACCGTCGTTGTAAAGCCGAACGACCAGCGTCATTTCCGCGCCGTCTTTCGTAAAGGTAAAGCGGCGCTCGTTTGCGTTGTCGGTATAACGCTCCTTTGTATGCGCCGTAAGCGTATAGGTGTCCTCGATAAATTCAGCCGTACTTGCCTCTTTCAAGGTAAGTCCGCTTGTAAAATCCGCCTTGTCGGTGACAATGCCGAGTGCGCTCTCTTCGATCGCCAAAGAATTTTCGTCGCAGAGCATGTAGGAAAGCGCACCGTCGGTCTCGGAAAGCGAGAGAATAAAGGTTCTCGTGCCGTCGGGCGAATTAAAGTGGAACAGAAATCCGTTCTCGCTCTCGCCGACAATGACGCGCGTTTCGGTCGTATACGTGCTGTTACCCGACGCAATGGTCGTACAAAGCATCGCAACTCCGTCGGAAACGCCCGTCAGAACGCCGTTTTCGTCGACGGTAAACACGCCTTCGTTTTCACTTTTGTAGGTTATGCTTTCGGTTCCGTCAAGCGCGCTTCCGTCGGCATAAAGTCCCGTGACGCTCACCTTTGCCGTTTCGTTTACGGGAAGAACGGCGCGGGACAGAGCGGCGCGGGCAAAAACGACGTTTTTGCCATTCTCGGCGCTCAAAAGAATGCGTGCGTTTCCCCATGCGCTGTGGTCGCTGGCATTGTCGCCGCACGAATCGGCGACAAGACGAAGCGTTTTCGTTCCGTCGGGAACGGTGACGTCGATCTCTTCATACGGACCGACGTTGGTCATTTTCGCGCTTTGGTAAAGGAGCGTATCGTCGGCGTAAACAAAGAACTGCACCAGTCCCTTTCCCGCCGCCTCGTCGTCGGTAATACCGACCGTTGCACGGAAGGCAAACGCGCCGTAATGCTCGATGTCGTAGACAAGCTCGGCGGGCGCGTGGGTCATAAGACCCTTTTCGCACGTAATACCGTCGCCATCGTTCGCAAAGTGAATCTTATTGCCCGAAAGGTCGCGGTCGATCGTCAGGGCGCCCCAGCCGACCGACGCTTTTTCCGGCGAAAGCTCGCCGAGATAACGGGTGATGTCCCCTGCCGTTTCGCCGCAGCGGAAACGCAGAGCGGCGCTCGCCGCACTGCTGTTGTATTCGACCTTCACGCTTAAAATCGCCGTGCCGTTCGAAAGCGCCGTAACCGTGCCGTCGTCTTTGACCGACAAAACATCGGGAGCACTGCTCGAATACGTGATCTTTGCTTTGGAAAGATCCGGCTCGCTTCCGCTCACAAGAGTCGCGACAAGGCTCGTCCCGACCGATTCGCCGAGAGAAAGCTCGGTCTTTTCCGCCGAAAGCGAGACCGACGAAAGGCGGTTTTCGTAGTCCTCATCGACCGCGAGATACGGGTCGCCCCACAAACACCAGTCAAAATCCTGCTTTTCGCCCGGATCAAGCGCGATCTTTAAAATCTTTGTTCCCTTCGGAATCAAAACATCGATGCGCGAAAGCTCGCTTGCGGGCGAGATGAAATCGGATTTTGCAATTTCCGTGCCGTCGGCATATACAACAAAGGACGCAAGTCCGCGCATCGCCGTATCGGTCTCGCTTCCGTTGGTCGCAAGAAAACCGATATAGGAATGGAACGAGGTATCGGCGGCGGTATACTGCGCGATATCATAGGTCGCCGAAACAAACGCCGCCCCCGGCTTTCCCGCGTGGATGTAAAGACCCTTTTCACAGAGAAGCCGCCCCGTGTCGGCATAACGAAGGGTATAAGAGCCGGCATGCGCACTGCTCAAATCCGCAAGATAGACGTTCTTTGCTCCCGTCGTGACCGAGATCGGAATCGTTTTCCGATATTCCTTTCCGCCGTAGGAGGCGATAAGAGTAATTTCGGTCGTGCCGAAGGCTCTTGCCGTGACGGTGCCGTCGTTCGATACCGTCGCGACCGCGCTGTCGGCGCTTTCAAAGCTTGCCGTATAGGCGGCATCGGCAATTTTCTCACCGTCGCCGCCGAAAAACTTCACCGTGATCTTTTCCGTTTCGCCGTACAAGAGCATAGTTTTGTCCGCATAAGCGTCAAAAAGAACGATATCCGACGGGTAAATATACGGATCGCCCCAGACGCACCAGTCACAGTCCTGGCTGGTTCCGGGATTCTGCGCAAGCGTCAGAGTCTTGGTTCCCGACGGAATCGCAGCGCAAAGGCGCGTAAGCGGGCTTTCGGGCGTGATCTCCTCGGATGTCTCAAGAAGAACATCGTCGGCATATACCAAAAACGAAGCTTTTCCGTATTTATTCGTATCCTTTGTGCCGTCTATGTCGTTTCGCAGTCCGATATACGACTTGAACACCGCGCCGTTTGCGGCGATCGATTCGACATCGTAGGACACCGACGCAAACGGTTTTCCGACGCCGGCGGCGTGGTTATAGATCGACTGCGAAAATTCCCGCGACTCGGTGTCGTTATAGCGGATCGTGTAACTTCCGTAACCCGTCTGCACCTTGTTCTTTTCGGTGCGGGCAAGAGGCGAAAGATAAACTTTTGCATTTTTGCGCGGCGTGAGACGCGGGTCGCCCCAAACGCACCAGTCGCACGCGGTGTCGTCGTAGCAGTCGACCGCGATCGTGAGCGTTTTTGCCGTCGCGGGGACATAGCACGTAACGGTCGTTTTTTCGCTTTTATACGAAACGACGCCGCTTTTTGCCGTCAAAACACCGTCGACATAAACCTTGAAAACAGCGTCGCCCAAAAGATAGGTGTCGCCCGCCTGCATGCCGACATCGGCGGTAAAATCACTGCCGAAAACCGAGAGATCCCCGATCGAAAAAGTCATGCTCGATTCCTCAAGCCCGCCGACATTGTTGACCGTATCCTGACGGATCGCCTTTGAATAGGTCACATTGCCCGACGCATAGGTAACGGTGCGTTCGCCTGCCATTATCGTTTGACTTCCGGCGACGGTAACGCCGTCGGGGTTTTTGAAATACAGGTCCTGCAAATACACGGTCGCGTCGGCATCTGCGGCGGATATCGAAAACGGTGCGAAAACAAAATTTCCGCACGCCGTAAGCACCGACAAAACCGCGGCAAGACTTCGTTTTGCGGTTTTTCTTTTCATTTGATCCTCTCCTTTTTCGCGCATTGTAAAAAACGGTTTTTTGAGCCGAAGCCTTGATTTTGAAAAAGTACAGACAACTGCGCTTTTTCCCAAATCACAAGCTTTCAACATTATTTTATCTTAAAAAGTAAAAAATGGAAAGCGAATTTTTAGCGAATTTTATTGACTTTTTTGGTGATTCGGTATAGAATACAATTACCGTACCGAAAAGGAGAATGACCGTTATGCTCCGTTCTTTCGAAGAATATATCCAAGGTCTTACCGAGTTCAGCGACGACGAGCTTCGCTATCGATTTGAGGATCGTTTTCACGACGAGACCTCCCCGCTGGTTCTCAGCGAAAAGGGATCTCTGCGAAACCGTCCGATCTTCCTTCTGCGCCATGTGTGGGACACCGTTTCGATGTATCACCGCCTGCCCGTCTGCAAATTTTGCTACGTTTACCGCGGACACTTTTTTATTCATACCGACGAGGGCACGCCCACCGAGCTTTCGGAGGGCGATCTCTGCATCGTTCCGCCGCAGGTGCTTCAGAAGTTCACCATCAATTATAACCTCCCGCCGAGCAGCAAGCGGGACGAGAATGTTTTGTTCAATATTCTTTTCCCCGTTCATGACTCGTCGCGCATCTTTGCGCCGCTCCTTGCCGCCGATCTTCCCGTTTCCGATTATCTGAACCGCATGCTGTTCGGAAAGGACTGCCCGAAGTTTATGATCCTGCACAAGGGCGTCTCCGACACGCTTCTTACCGCGCAAAAACTGTTTTATGAGATCGATCGGGCGAACGATGATGAGATAAAGGACAAAAACAAAAGTCTTGTCGCCGCCGAGCTTCTTTTGAATCTTTTGCTGATCACCTATTCCCGCGCCGACGCGCCGTACTATTCTTACTCTGCCTCTCTCATCGGTCAAACGACCCCCGCCGCACAGATCATGGACTATATTCACATTCATTTTTCGGGCGTCACGCTGGACGAGCTTTGCGAGCGTTTTCATTACACGCCGTCGCATATCTGCAAGCTCATCCGCCGACACACGGGGCTTTCCTTCAAAGAAAATCTGACAAACGAGCGCATGGATTTTGTCTGCAAGCACTTGACACTTACCGAAAAATCGATAAACGAAATTATTTTCGAATCGGGCTACTCGACAAAAGAATATTTCTACCGCGCCTTCAAAAAGCACTGCGGCATGACGCCGGGCGAATACCGAAAGAAATATTCCCGCGTGCGCACGCGCTGAGCCGAAGCCGGCGGAACAGGAAAATCCCCCCGTACTATTTCGTACGGGGGATTTTCTTACAGTCGGTATGTCTCGGAGTTTGTGAGTCGTTTTTCGAAAAATTCGACGTCTCCACGTTTTTTGAAACAACGATTGTTTCCGCTCCGTTGATATCGATACTGTATCATACGTATTTTGTTTTGTCTCCGTGACCTTTCCTTTCCGTTTCGCATACACTGTCATAAGACGGTCCTGCAAGAAAGGAGTCTACAGAATGCAGACCAAAACCATGGATACGGTAACGCTCGGCGAGCGGTTTACGATAGAGAAGATCGACGACTGTCCTTTGAAAAAGCGGCTTTGCGATATTGGGATCACGAAGGGAGCGATCCTTTCGTGCCTTTTCAGAAGTCCGCTCGGCGACCCCGTCGCTTACCGCGTATGCGACACGATCGTGGCGCTTCGCAAAAACGACTGTTCGAAAATCGAGGTGATGAGCCTTGCGTGAAAGACAGCCGCGGACGGGACAGATATCCGAAAAGACGCCGCTTATAGCCCTTGCGGGGAATCCGAACGTCGGAAAAAGCAGTGTGTTCAACCTGCTGACGGGACTTCACCAGCACACAGGCAATTGGTCGGGAAAAACCGTGAGCAACACGCTCGGCACGCTTCGGATTCGCGGCAAAGATTTTCTTGCCGCCGATCTTCCCGGCGCTTATTCCTTTGACCCCGAATCGTTCGAAGAGGAGGCGGCACGGAATTTTCTTGCTTTTTCCGAACCCGATCTGATTGTGTACGTATGCTCGGCGCCGACACTTGAACGAAATCTTATGCTTTTTCGTTCGATCTGCGCGCTCGAAAAACCGACGATTTTGTGCGTCAATATGACCGACGAAGCGGCGGCGTGCGGCGAGAAGATCGATTACACCGCGCTGCAGAAGCAGCTCGGCGTGCGTGTCGTTCCGATCAGCGCCAAGAAAAAACAAGGAATTTCCGCTCTGAAAACCGCGATCTTCGAAAGCGTCGAAAATCCGCCTCCCCCGCCCCCGACGCCCTTTTACGGCAAAAACGAAGAGGCGCTCATCGCCGCCTTTTCCGAAAGGATCCCGAAGGATTGCAAACGGTTTCCGCGTCGGGTACTCGCGGCGAAGTGTCTTGCGAGCGACGCGGGCTTTGTGCTCGAATTTTCCGACTGCGAGCCGTCAATCCTGCCCGACCCCGAAGCGCTTCTTACCGAAGCAAAGACCTTTTTGTCCGAAAGCGGCACCGAAAAAGGAGCCTTTTCCGAAGCGCTTTCCGCCTCCTGTGCCGCAGCGTGCCGCGACATTGTTCGAAAATGCGTGCAAAAAGGAAAACCGCAAAGTGACCGCGCCGACAAAATATTGACGGGCAGAGTTTTTTCCTTTCCCGCCATGCTTTTTCTGTTGCTTCTTATTTTTTGGATCACAATTCGGGCAGCAAACGTTCCGTCCGAGGCGCTGACAAGTCTTTTCGGAAAGGGAGAAGCCTTTCTTTATAAAGCACTTTGCACGCTCGGACTGCCCGACGGACTTGTTTCGCTTTTGGTCTGCGGAATTTACCGCGTCGTCGCCTGGATCGTCGCCGTTATGCTGCCGCCGATGGCGATTTTCTTTCCCATGTTTACGCTGCTTGAGGACTCGGGTTATCTTCCGCGCATCGCCTTTAATCTCGACCGCGCGTTTTGCCGCTGCGGCGCGTGCGGGAAACAGGCGCTGACCATGTGCATGGGCTACGGCTGCAACGCAGTCGGAGTGAGCGGATGCTCGATCATCGGCTCGGAACGCGAACGGCTGATTGCGATTTTGACCAACAGCTTTTCCCCCTGCAACGGGCGCTTTCCCATGATGATCGCCCTCATCGCCATGTTTTCGGGCGTAAACGGCACGTTTTATCAATCGCTGATCCTTTGCGGCATGATTCTGTTTTCGATCCTTGCGGTTTTTGGCGTTTCAAAATTTCTCTCGGCAACGCTTTTGCGCGGAAAGCCCTCTTCTTTTGTTTTGGAGCTTCCGCCTTACCGCATGCCGCGCGTCGGAAGCGTTTTGGTTCATTCGATAAAAGACCGCACGCTCTCGGTTCTGCTTCGCGCCGTCACGGTCGCCGCCCCCTGCGGAGCGATCTTGTGGGGACTTTCGCACATAACGGTGGGCGAGCTTACGCTTCTTACGCATCTGTCGCGTTTTCTCGATCCGTTCGCTTCGCTTTTCGGAATGGACGGCGTTATTCTTCTTGCCTTTCTTTTGGGACTTCCCGCCAACGAGATTGTGATCCCGATCATGATGATGATTTATCTTTCGGCGGGCGAGATGCGCACCTACGAAAGCCTTTCGGAATTAAAAATGCTCTTTGCGGCAAACGGCTGGACGATGAAGACCGCGCTTTGCACCTGTATTTTCGCCATGTTACACTGGCCGTGCGCCACAACACTGCTTACGATCCGCCGCGAGACAAAAAGCGTTTCCAAAACAGCTTTGTCCTTTCTTCTGCCCGCCGTGTGCGGACTTTTGACCTGTTTTTTCGTAAATCTGTTTTTCACTTTTTTCGGGATCGGATAACAAAAAAGCAGTCTCCGTTTTTTTGTGCGGAGACTGCCTTTTTCTTATCCTTTTGCATTTGTGCGCTTGAAAGTCTCGATCCAGCGTCCCGAGCGGTAGCGCAGGAAAAGACAGATCGTATTCAGCCAGCTGTGCGCGATGAGTGCAAGCCAAATGCCCTCCAGCCCCCATCCCATCGTTATGCCGAACAGATACGAAAGCGGGATTCGGAAGCAGAAAAATCCGAACGTGTTGAGCAGCATGGCAAAGCGCGTGTCGCCCGCGCCGCGCATTGTTCCCATCAAAACGCCGTTGGTATATCCCGTGAGATACTGGATCGACAGGATAATAAAGATCGTGTGAGCAAGCGCGATGATCTCGGTCTGATCCGCCGTGGCATAGCAGCCGATGAGCGGACGCCAAAAGATGTTGATGAGCGTCGTCATGACGACACTCAGAAGAAACGAAGTTTTGTAAAGATAATTGTTGTATTTTTTCGCCGTGTCGAACTCGCCTGCACCGAGATATTGCCCGACCACCGTGTTGGACGTGACGCTCAGCGCCGTCGCAGGAGAAGAAATAAAGCCGTTTAAGCTTCCGCAGATCTGATGGGTCGAAAAGGCGACCTTGCCGAGCATATTGACAATTTTTACAAACAGCATACTGCCGCAGTTCATGATCAGCGTCTCGACCGCCGTCGGAATGCCGATACACAGCATTTGCCACACCTGCGACCATGAGAAGCGGTATTTTCCGTAGTGGGTGCGGAACGAGATGGGCGTCTTGGCAAAGAACATATAAAGCAGCGCCCAAATACAGCAGATAATGCGGCTGATAAGCGTCGAATAGCCCGCGCCGATCACGCCCATCGGGCGAAAGCCGAATTTTCCGTAGATCAGCACATAGTTACCGCCTACGTTTAAAAGGTTGGAAACGGTGTTGTAGATCATCGGCACTTTGGAAAGCCCCGCGCCGCGCATCGCCGCCGTCACGCTGTAGGTCAGCGCCTGAAAGGTCGTTCCGACGACCAAAATATCGTAATAATCGACGGCAAGGCGCATGACCTCTTCGTCACCGTCCATAAAATGCACGATAGGCTCCGCCATGAGCATGCCGAATAGCGTCATGATAATGCCGAGAAAAAGGTTCATCCAAAGGGATGTTCGCGAAACGTCCTGTGCGTCCTTCAACTTTTTTGCGCCGACATGCCACGCGACAAGCGTCGTTGTGCCGACGTTGACGGCAGAAAAAATCGAAAGGAAAATACTCAGCGGACTGGAGGTAAGTCCGATGGCGGCAAGTCCGTCGGGATTGTCCCGCCCGACCATCATCATGTCCACAACGTTGTAAAACTGCGACAGCGCCGTTTCGATCAGAACGGGCAAAAAAATCGTTGCGACAACCGAAAGCTTTCCTGTGTCGAATTTAAAGCGGTTGAAACGGGATCGGCTCACATCATGATGTTTACTCATTGCGACACCTCTTCATTCACCCGAATTCGGGAACGTACGCATCCCACGCCGTATAGGTATGATACCATAGTCGAAATGAAAAATCAACTGTGAATAGTGCCGATTTTTAACACGGTTAGTAGGCCATTTTCAACAATTTATGTCGGCTGAAAAAATAAGGAAAGAAAATTTACCGAAAGAGCGGAGAAAACCCCTTTGCCGCATGCGGCAAAGGGGAAAATTGCAAAAATCAAAAGTCAAAATCGCTTATATCGATCTCGTTGTCGCCGTAGCCGTTTTCAAAATCCGGCTCGCCCGATGGGTCGAGAACCGTCGGCTTTTGCGTATCGGTCGGCTCTTCGTCTGCGGCATCGGACGCGGTGTTTCCGTTTGCCTCTTCGAGATCACGCGTGGTGGGTCTTCCCTGCACCTTGTCACCGAGATAATCGAGCGGCGACCAGTCGGTTATGCTCGAATTGAGGTCGAGAATAATGCGGTCAAAGTTTTCGGGATCAAACGTCGTGAGCGACGAAACGTCGCGCACGCAGTTCTGCGTAAGGTTGATAAAGGTAAGCTGCGGCATATCCGCAAGCGGCGAAACGTCCTCGATCGAGCCGTAAGAAAAGTCGATGCGGGTAAGCTTCTTCAGTTCTTTCAAGGGTGAAAGATCCTCGAACCAGTTCCCCTCCACGCTCAGAGAGGTAAGCTCGGTAAGCGGCTTTACGAAATCCAGTTCATACGGAATATCGTCGCCGATACGGATCGAATTGAGAGTAAGCGACGTAAGACCCGTAAGCTTCGTCACAAAATCAAGACTGCCCGTCTGGCACTCGTTGAGCGAAAGGCTCGTAAGGTTCGGAAAATTCGAAAGGAATGTATAATCGCCGCACTCGGAATTTCCGTCGAGAATAAAGTTCTCCAGCGCGGTACAGGATTTCAAAAAATCAAAATTCGAGTATCCGAGGTAAGCACCGTAGAAATACTTAAGGCCCGTAAGATAATGCATATCCGACATATCGGAAAGAGTATACCCTGTGATATCCACGCTTGCGGACAGCTTTTCGCGCTCTTCGTCCGACGCTTCGGAAAATCCCGCGAAGGTGATGCTTATGTAATTGTTCTGCGAATAGGTCATCATCGAGAAGCTCTCGATGCTTGCAAGATCCTCCTCGGTAATGCGGTTGACCTCTTTGGAAAAGGCTTTCGCCATGACCGCCGCAAAGTCCTTATTATTGAAGGAAAGCCCCTTCTTCCCGCAGCCGTAAAGCGAAAAAACGGAAAGGAGAAGCGCCCCCGTCAAAAGCAGGACAGCACTTGTCTTCAATAAATTCTTTTTCATATCGTAATACCCGTTTGCAATCAGCCCGCCGTATCTTCGTCGGTTGTGTCGTCGGCGTCCGCTTCGGTGTTTTCTTCGGTGTTGGCGTCATCCGTCGTGTCGGCGTCGGTGTTTTCGTCATCCGTCGTGTCGGCGTCGGTGTTGGCGTCATCCGTCGTGTCGGCATTATCCTCGGTGTTCGTATCCTCCGCGCCGTTCTCGGCGTTTGCGTCTTTGTCCGTATCTGCACCGTTTTCGGTGTTTTCGATACCGGGGGTCTGCTGATCGTTCGCCTTGTTTTCATTGCGGGCGGAAATGCCGTCGACCACAACATACACGATTGCCGCCGCAACCAAAACGATCAAAACCAAAATTGCGATAAAACCGCCGTTTTTCTTCTTGCTGTTTGCCATTGTAAAAATCCTCCAAAAAGCATTTTGTAATCCTTTATCGGCTTTTCAAAACACACTCTTGCCGACAACAATCGGATTATACCACATTTCCCGATAAATTGCAAGAGATATTCGTGCAAAAAGTACATTTAAAGTACTTTCTGTGAAGAATCCGACCTTACGGTGCATGCGCTCGGAAACGATAAGCACTCGGCGAAAGACCTGTTTGTCTTTTGAAAAAGCGGCTGAAATACGCTCCGTCGCAAAATCCGAGAAGCTCGGCAATACGTTCGATACTTTCGCTGCCGTCGGAAAGAAGACTCTTCGCCTTTGCCGTTCGGAGCGCGTTTCGATACTCGGAAGGGTTCATACCGGTTGCGGAAAAGAAATTTCGGCGGAAAGTCGAAACGCTCATGCCGACACTCCGTGCCAACTCCTTTTCCCCGAGAGCAAAAGCGGTATCGTTTTCCGCGGCGCGAACGACTTCCGAAAGTTCCTTGTCATCGTCGGTCGGCAAAAAAAGCGCGTCCAGCAAAGTATAAAAATGCGCTTTTGCAAGGCAATGCCTTGCGTTTCCGCCGCGGTTCATGCATTCAACAAGATGCGCCACGTTCGACAAAAATTCATCGGATCTTTTCGGACGGAAAACAACAAAATCCGCCGTGCAACCGGAAAAAATATCTCCGTCGCAATCGAAATTGATCAGGTAATCGACCGTTTCGGGCATTTCGAAATAGGCGGTATAGCATGAATTCTTGCGTATCAGCAAAGCATCGCCCGGCATAGCGGTAACGTCCGCATTTTCGTTGCGATAGCGTGCGGAGCCGCTTACAACACAGAAAAGGCCGCAGCTTCGGCGCGCACGCATCACATAATACTTATCTTTCCTGCTCCAGTGCTGTAAAAAAGCTTCGTTCACCGCATAATGCAATAATGAAGCCGTATAATTATCCATTTGCTCTCCTCCTTTTCTTTTAACATAACAGAAAAAGGCGTTTTCGTCAAGAGCCGTGACGCAAAAACACAAAAATAAGAAGTTTTTTTCCATGGAACGAAAACCGCACTTGGTCTACAATGGAGAAAATTAAAGTAAGGAGAATACCTATGAACGCATCCTTGTTTTTTACCGATTCGACGCATAAATACAAAGAAGCGCCGCTGTTTCCGTCCGATGAACCGATCCCGTACGCTTTCACCGTCTCGTTTTGCGAAGAACCGACAGTCGAGAACTTTTTGGGCTTCGGAGTCGCCGTCACCGGAAGCTCCTGTTACAATCTTTCGCTTTTGGAAAACGAAAAAAGAAAAGCCCTTTTGCAGGACCTTTACGGTTCGGACGGGCTTTGTCTTTCGGTCGGCAGACTTTCAATCGGTGCAAGCGACTATTCGCCGTATGTGTATTCCTACTGTGATGTCAAAGAAGATCGGTCGCTGAAAAGCTTCTCGATCGAGAAGGATCGCGCGTATATTCTTCCCGTTCTGCACGAGATCATCTTCCTGCGTCCCGATCTTTATTTTATCGCCTCGCCGTGGAGTCCTCCCGGTTGGATGAAAACAAGCGGTACGATGAGCGGAGGCTTTATGCGGCGGGAATATATCGACTGTTACGCCGAATATATTCTAAAGTTTTTGGAAGCTTATGAAAAAGAAGGCATTCCGATCGCGGCTCTGACCGTGCAAAACGAATGTCAGGGAGATCAGGACGGACGAATGCCCGCCTGCATATGGCATCCCGACGACGAGGCGGATTTTGCGCTTGTTTTGCGCAAAAAACTTGCGGAGCGGGACAAAAAGTGCGCGCTTCTGCTCTTAGATCACAATTTCTCGAATGTTTCGCGGCTGCTCTATCAATTGTCTCATTTTCCCGCGCTGCAAGAAGCGGTAAACGGAGCCGCATTCCATTATTACTGCGGGTCACCGAGCATGACGGAAGCCTTTCGGAAAGCCTTTCCCGCCCTCGATTGGCATTTTACCGAAGGCGGTCCGCGTCTTTACGATCGCTATGACACCGATTGGTGCAAATGGGGCGTTATCGCGGCAAGATCCCTTTCGCACGGCTGCAAAAGCTTCACGGGATGGAATCTTTTATTGGACGAATGCGGCGGTCCGAACGTCGGTCCGTTTTTCTGCGGAGGACTTGTGACGTTGAACCGCGAAACGCAGGCGCTTTCATACAGCGGTCAGTATCGGGCGTTACGCCATTTTTCCCGCCACATTCAAAAAGGCGCTTCGATCTATTCCGCAAAGTCCGCCGAGGGCTGTACGGGATATTTCGCTTATCCGAACGGCACGGAACCGCTCGGCGTTGTGGCAGCGGTAAATCCCGACGGTTCGCACACCGTGGAGCTGGTCAACCCCCGCTCCGAATCGGTTCGGATTCAATATTTCTTCCGCGGCAAATGGTGGTATGCGGCTCTCCCACCCGATTCGATAAGCACGCTCGTCTTTTCCGAATCCGCATCGTGATCCTCGGTTTCGTTTGGCGCATTCCGTGTTCCTTTGCGCTCCGTTCGGTCACGTCAATGCGAAAGAACGCCGTGCGGGAAAGCGCTGCGTCGGGAAAAGAAAATTCACCGCGCTCGGGTACGTAATGCTTCACAGTGTACAAAAGTCCCGCGCTTTCCTTCTGCGTCTCCTCATACGTTTTTCCCTTTATAAACGAATTTCGGCGGCAAGGATGCTTGCCGCCGTGTTTTTTGTCTTTTAAAGAATATCCACCGGATAGAGTATCTTGAGCTGATTGACCTTCGAGCGGTACGCCGCCTGCTGCTTGTCGGTCAGAAGCTTTTGCTTAATCTGATCGGCAATGTCCTCATATTTCAAAGGAGTCGCTTCCTTTTTGTCGTTGAGCTTGATAAGGTGATAGCCGAACTGCGTTTTTACGGGGCCGCGAAGCTCTCCGACTTTCATGGAGAAGCATGCCTCGTCGAATTCGGGAACCATTTGTCCGCGGGTAAATTCGCCCAGCGCGCCGCCCTGCTCGGACGAGGGGCAGGAGCTGTATTTGCGCGCCGCATCCTCAAAGGAGACAGCGCCGCTTTCAATCTCTGCCTTGATCTCGTTTGCCTTTTCTTCGCTGTCCACGAGAATATGACTTGCGCTGACCGATTCGCCGGAGTTTAAGTCTTTCTCGTTTTCCTCAAAGAACTTCTTAGCTTCCTCATCGGTCACGCGAACGCCGTCCACCGCCTTGGCGATGGCAAAATTAGCAAGCATGTCCTCTTTGAGCTTTTGAAATTCCGCTTTGAACTGCGGGTCGTATTCGTAAAGATTCTTCGCCGCGTCCGCCAAAAACAGCTTTTTATTGATGAGCTGCTCCAGCACCATTTTTCTGCCGTCGGGCGTGTTGTACCGTTCGCCCTTGGCACCCATTCCGACGAGCGCCGCGTCGATATCCGCTTCGGTAATCGGCTGACCGTTAACACGCGCCGCAATCTTGAGTCCGTTCAGATTATCCATATTTTTACTCCTTATCCGTCTTTTTTGGATTTTTCTTTATTGTATCAAATTATTGGCTGTTTTTCAAGAGGATTCGGAACATTCTCATCCGCTGCGAAAAATTTCTTTATTCTTCCTCGGCAAAGCTACCCTCGCGAAACGCGCTTGCGTTTTCGGAAAGCAGGAAAAAGTCTCCGAAACGAACGTTCTTTATAACCGCTCGGCCGTTTTCGACGCCGCCGAAGCCATAATTCCCATCGCTTGCGACAACGACGTTGTCGATTGTCGAGTCGCTCAGACCCTTGCAAAGGCTGATCGCATACGTGCCGTGCGAAAAGACATTGCGAATGGAGATATGATGTGTATCTCCGAGCGTGCTGTGTTCATTTGCATATGCCATGTCGCCGATACGGATGACGTAGCGCGCCTTATCGTTATGCTTTCCGCAGCGCATATGCGTCACGCCGTCGATGTCGATGTTGTACAGCTTGTTTCCTTCATCGTTAAGAAGCCGCACGACTGCACAAACATGACTGTCGCTCGCAACATTGCGGATTTTTACATCATGAATATCGCAGGGTTCTCCCTCAACGATCAGCCCGTTCTGTCGCTCAAAACCGCCGAGTGCGGTGAGCGCAACCGTATCGTCCTCGGTAAATCCCGAGATGTTTTCGATCCGTATATCGTGACAGCCGATACGAAGATCGATACCGTCGGCATTACGGACGTAAATTTCGCCGCGATCTCGGGAAAAGCCCTCCGGATGATGCACCCCGTTTTCATCGACCCACGAAAGATCGGCTTCAAAGCGTATGCCGCGGAAAACCGAATCGCGCACAAAAATGTTGGTCATTCCCCACCACCGTTGATTGATGATCGAAAGGTTTTCAACGCAAAGATTCGAGACATTAAAAAACAAGAGCGTCGTGTTGACCAAAATACTCGGCAGCCCATCCTTTTCGCTATTCCTTTCGGAAAGACCGTTATACTCTCCGCCATCCAAAATCGCATTTCCGATTCCGTGTATTCGGATATTCCTTTGTTCGCCGTCCTTTGTCCGCGCAATGCCGTGCAATATATTTTCATTGGAAAACATATTGCAAAAGGAATTGTCGGCAAGACGGAGATGTGCGTTATAAAGAACGACCTCAATGTCGCTCGGCAGATAAATCGTGTGGGAAATATCCCATATCTCTCTTCCCGTACGCTCGTTGCGCTGCGGTACGACAATACGGTTGACACCCGTTCTTTTTGCTTCGGCTACGGCATTTTGAATTTGTTCGGCATCATCCCGTCCGTCCATTTTGTCGACTCTTACATATTCTTCCACCGAAACACCTCCCTCTGTCTGCGACGATTGTAACAAACAAAACCGCGCCTGTCAATCGACCGACAAACGAAATTTTTTCGAATCTTCTTTTTACGCAACTTTTTCTTGACTTTTCTCATAATCCGTATTACAATCATCACAGAAAGAAGTTCAAGGAGCGTATTATGATAAAGTCCGAAGAAAAATCCGCCTATTTTGCGGCGGAAAGAACCGATATTGAGGGAAGCGGCGCCGATCCGCGCAGACACATTTTCCGTCTTGAAAACGAGGGGATAATGTTCCGCACGGCGCATTTTGACACCGAAAAGGGCGGCGATCCGATCGAGATACTGCATACGACCGACCTTCATTTAAACTGCCTTGACGCCGTCGACTGTATCGAGCGTCGTCCCTGCATTTTAAGCACGCGGGAATTTCGTCTCGGATTTCGCGACGGAAGCACCGTTCCGAATACCGTGCGCACCATGGCTCTCTCGAAGTTTTTTGATCAGACAGTCGTCACGGGCGACACACTCGATTATATTACACACGGAACCTTTGATCTGACGAAACGTCTTGTCTGGGATGTATGCCCCGACGCGTTCGTCACGATCGGCGGACACGACATCACCCGCGTTATGCAGGGCAAAGTGCCCGACGACACCACGCTTGAATCGCGCTATGCGCTGCTTTCCGAAAACTGGCGTCACGACATTCATTATGTCTCGCGTGTTCTCGGCGACAAGGTGCGTGTCGTTGCGATCAACAACGGGCAATCGCGCTTTTTCTCGCATCAAACCGAAAGGCTGCGTGCCGATATTTCCGACGCGCGGGCGCGCGGACACATCGTACTTCTTTTCTGGCACGAGCCGATCTGTACGCGCAATCCGAACGAGGTCGACGTTGTGCCGATTCGCGTGAACGACGGTTCGGGCACGCGCGATTTCTGTCACAATTTTATCGGGAAGGATGGGCAGACATGCGCCGAATCCTTAGAGTTTTACAACCTTGTGACCCATAATGCCGACGTTATCCGCGGTATTTTCTGCGGGCATTGGCACAGCGACTTCTACACCGAGATTCTCGCCGAAACGCCCGACGGCAAAAAAACCGTGATTCCCCAATACGTTCTGACAGGCAACATGTACGATAAGGGACATGCGCTGATCATTACGGTGGACTGAAACTACAGACAAAAGCAATACGCCTCCGCATTTTTTGCGGGGGCGTACTTTTTTATTCTCGTACCGTTTGTTTTGTCTCGTCGCGGAACATAACGGCGGCGATATACATTTCATTCTCGGCGTTTTCTTCCTCCGACGGGAGCGGGTGTATTGCAATACGGTGCGTGCCGCTCGCAAGTCCCGTCACGACGGTCGTGGGGTTGTGCTTGGAAAAGATCGCTTCCTTCCATCCCCCGCGGTCGACCGAGTATTCGTATTTCCGATCGCCGTAAAGGTTGGTAAACACCGCAAACTCCGTTCCGCTAAAGGTATAGGAAAAAGACGGCATGCCGCGGCGAATCGCCGCGGCGACCGAACCGGTCTTTGAAAGCGTCGTATTGACGTTTTTGTCGCTGTAATACCAGCCCGGACTCTCGCGCAGCATGGTATGCGACGCGTAAACGAGCTTTCGGTCTCCGTCGAGAAGATGCTCGCTCACGATGCTTTTCGGCACGGTATGCGCGCGCGGTTCGCAAAACACGGACGCGTCGGCAAGCGCTTTTTGCATATAGGTCTTGATTACGTCAAAATAGAAGGCGTAGCCCGCGTTGTTCGGGTGTACCCCGTCAACATAATACGTCTGCCACGGAATGTCTTCCTGTTTGATATGATCGTAAAGAGCGCGTCCCATGTAAACAAGCGGCAGACCGTATGCCTTTGCAATGTCCGCATGTCCCTGCGCCGTCGGAAAAAAGCCGTCGTATCGTTCAAAGACGTTTCGATCTCCGCTGATAAGCACGATTATGTCACAAAACGGCTTTGCCGTGCGAAGCTCGCGCACGATGGTCTCGAACTGATAGGCGGCTCGCTCGCGGTCAAATCCGCCATAGGTGTCGTTGATGGCAAATTCAACAAAGGCAAGATCGGGGTCTTTTGCGATCACATGATCGTAAAGGCGATAGGTGCCGAGATAGGTTCCGCTCTCGCCGATGGCGGCATATATACTTTCGATGTCGGCTTCGGGATACCGTTCCTTTAGCCAAGCGGTCATTTTGGCACGCCACGAGCTTTTATCGACCGCACTTCCGTGAACGTCAAAATCCTGTGCTCCGTAACCCGCCGTAACCGAACCGCCGAAATAGGCGATGCGGAGTTTTTTTGCTTTTTCAAGGCAAGAGCGTGTATTGCAAAGAGAATCGCGCTCGAATATATAGGGAGCAAAATCCATTTTTTCTCTCCTTTTTCTTTTTCACTTTTTTCTTTTTCCTATCGGAATTGTTTTCAGTATACACCGAAAACCCCCTTTGTGCAAGCGTTTTCTTGACTTTTTTCCCGATTTTTTATATAATGACCGTATCTGAAAGAAAAGGAGGCGGTAATATGGCAACGACAAAGGACTATGTTGCTTTTGTCTGCGATTGTGTTTTTCGATACGGCGAGGTGCGCGCAAGGAAGATGTTCGGAGAATATATGGTTTATCTGAATGACCGTCCGATCCTTTTGGTGTGCGACAACACAGTTTTTGTAAAAAAACTTCCCGAGGTCTCCGCACTTCTTCCGGAGGATGCGCCAAGCGGATATCCGTATGAAGGAGCAAAAGAGTATTACATTTTGGACATTGAGAACAGCGAGCTTAACGATCGGCTGATCCCGCTTCTTATCGAGATCACGCCGCTGCCGAAGCCGAAGAAAAAGGTATGAACTGTAAATCGGCGGCTGTATGGCAGCAAAAGACCGCGGATACGCTCCGCGGTCTTTTTGTTTTCAGCGATAAAGGCTTGTGCCGATAAAGCCGACCTCGGCAAAATCCTCGGGGTTTTTACGGATGATGTAATCGATATACGACGAAACAAGGCGCGCCGTGTAAAGATATCCCATCGGGTTCAAATGTCCGCGCATAAACATGCAGCGTTTGAACTCCTCGTCATAGACAGGCGCATATTCGTACAGGTCGAGAACGTAGGTATTCTCAAACTTCTTTGCAAAATCGTAAAGAAGCGTGCGGTGCGCAAGCTTTTTCTGCGTTCTTTCCTCGTTGTCATGCGACTCCTTCGGCATGGTCATGAGAAAGAATTTGGCACGGGGCTGGATCTTTTTCATTTTTTGGAGAATTTTTGCGTAATAGCCTGCGAAAGTCGTTTCGTTCTTTTCGGGGTCATCGTCGCAAATGTCTGCGGTCGAGCCGATCGTCTGGTTTTGTCCGAAAAGGTCGTTTACGCCGAGTGCGACAATATACGCCTGCGACGCGTATTTTGCGTTCCAAAAGCCCATATTATCGGCAAAGCTTTGGCAAAATTCCGACGCGGTCATGCCGCCGCGTGAAAGATTATAGACCGTGCTTCCGCACATGCGGGCGATAAACTGTCCCCAGGAATACTCGAACATATCGTGATAATTGCTTTTGCCGTCCCCCGCGTCCGATTCGAATTCGCCCGAGGAAAGGCTGTCGCCGATACAGGCAATTGTGCGGAAAATCGCCGTATATCCCCCGTTTTCCGAGACGATATCGAGCGGCTTTTCATTTTCTCTAACCAATGTAAACATATCGTTTTCTCCTTGCTTTTTCGGCGGAGACCGCCGTTTTTTCGTGTCGCGTTCATTGTATCACACTCTTTGCGCAATTGCAACCCATTTTTCCTTTTTAAAGCAAAACGGCATAAAAAAGCGTCCCTTCGAAAGGGACGCTTTTTACGGTCAGCTTTGCAAAGCCTCGCTTTGGTTGAGTATCAGCGTGCTATATAAAAACAGTACATCCGCTCCTTCAAAGTCAACAAGCTTTCCGAGGAGCGACGGTCGGACATAGCGCGTGTCGACAAGGGTAATTTTTTTGTAGTTGTGCAAAAGAAGCGGCGCTATACTGCTTCCGAAGGAATCGCGGAACAATATAAGCTCGCGGTCGGTTTCGGCATCCGGGTTTTCCACGTAAACGACCGCCGCCGCCCCCGAGAGAAAGACCTCATACGGGTCGCTGCTTTCAAGCTTTTCCGTCTCCCAAACGCCCGTGTATTTTTTGCCGTTCTCGACATTTTGAACGAGCGCGTTTTTCATCGTCTCGGTCTCGATATAAGAGATCGTATCGGGCTTCATGGGAAGCGCTGCCTGCCCGTAATAAACACCGTAAAACGGAGTAGCAAAGGACTTTACCGTATAATCGGTAAGCTCGCTTCCGCCCATCGCGGTCGACAAGCGATTCGCGGCGGGAAGGATTCTTACCTGACTCCAGTGCGTGTCGGTCTTATAGTAATCCGAGAGCGACAGAGTCGGATAAAGATCGATATATTCGGCGAACGAAAGTCCGTTTGTAAGCTCTTTTGCAAGAGCGTCGTAATCCATATGCGGATAAGAATATTTCGGAGCGAGAAAGTATCCCTTGTCGGGCACGATCGAGAAGTACACGTTGTTTGCCTTATCTTTACAATAGGTTTCGTAAAGATCGGAGATCTTTTCGACCGCTCCTTTCACCGACGCATCGCGCAGAGGATATTCGAGCTTTGCGGCATAGCCGTCGGCGATATAGATCCCGTTATTTTCTTTTTTCCCGAGCGCATACAGCGCCGTCACCGCCTTGAGCGTGCGAAAGCTTTCGCGAAGGGGAAATTGATCGGGCGCCGCCTTGTCAAACCGGGTCATATAGTCGCCGCTCAGGATCGATTCCGCCGAAAAGGCGGGCTTTTGGGCAAGCTTTCGCCGTTCCGAAAGAGAATACGTATCGGCGGGTTTTATAAAATTCCAAACCGAAAGCGTTCCCCAAACCGCCGAAACGGCAAGAATACCCGCAAGCGAACGAAGCTTTGTCTTTTCCATATATTCGTTCTCCTTTCGTCAGAATCGGAAATACAAAAACGGGTTGAACGAGCCGTCCGCCAAAAAGGCGGTGCAGACAAGCAGCAACAAAAGCATTCCGCACGGCTCAAGCACTGCCGAGATACGTCCGTCGGAAAGCTTCCGCACACGCTCGGCAAGGCGAGACATGAGCGGCGTTGCGCCGATCACACCGAGAAGGAAAATGCCCGCATAGTTTTTGAGATAATACAGCGTAAGCTCGTTTGCAAACGGCAGCTTTGCCGCGCCGAACATAGCGGAAAGATCGCCCGCCGCCTGCGTCATGCTTTCGGCATTGAAGATCACAAAGCTTATCATTACGATAAACATTACATACACATGCGAAACAAAGCGCGGGAGACGCTCGAGAAGCTTTTTAAGAAAGAGCTTTTCGGCAATCAGAAGGACCGCAAACATAAGCCCCCACAAAACAAAATTCCACGCCGCTCCGTGCCAAAGCCCCGTCAGCGCCCACACAACGGCGATGTTGAAGAACCACCGTCCCGTGCTCACGCGGTTTCCGCCGAGCGGGATGTACACATAATCGCGGAACCAGCCGCCGAGCGTTTTGTGCCATCTGCGCCAGAATTCGGTCACACTGCGCGACAGATACGGATAATCGAAATTTTCGGGAAAATGGAACCCGAAGATCTTTCCGAGACCGATCGCCATATCGCTGTAGCCCGAAAAATCGAAATAGATGAGCAGTGTGTAGCTCACGGCGTACATCCAATAAAACAGCACCGATTTTTCGTCCGCCGCGCGGAAGGCGTCGTTCAGCTCGGCAAAAAGATTGGCAAGCAGTATTTTTTTCGAAAGTCCGACAAGAAAGCGTCGCAAGCCCTCATAGGTAAGCGCCGCGCTGTGGGTACGCACCGAAAGTTCTTTTTCAACATCGGTATAACGCACGATCGGACCCGCGATAAGCTGCGGAAACATCGAGACATAGGCGGCAAAATCGATAAGATTTTTTTGCACGGGCGTTCCGCGGTACACGTCGACATCGTAGCTCAATATCTGGAAGGTATAAAAACTGATCCCGATCGGGAGGGTCACGTGCAAAAGCGGGATTGACGCGCCGAAGAGGGCGTTTACATTGGAAACGAAGAAATCGGCGTATTTAAAATAGCCCAAAAGCCCCGCGAGGAGCAGAATCGAAAGGGTGAGAAAGATTTTCTTCACCCTGCGCGTTTCGGCGCGCCCGATCAGCAGTCCGCCGACATAGCCGATGAGGATCGCACCGATCATCAAAAGCAAGTATCTCGGTCCGCCGCATCCGTAAAAAACAAGGCTGGAGAGCAAAAGCACGCAGTTTTTCGTTTTTTTCGGAGAAATCGCGTACAAAAGCAGCACAATCGGTAAAAATGTATAAAGAAACGGTATTCCGGAAAAGAGCATATGGTTTCTCCCGTCAAAATCGATTTACAGAAGGACAGCCCGCGGGAAGGTGCGGGCTGTCGGTTTATGAGCGTCGGTTCTTACAGATCGACATCGAGAGAACCGCCGCAAATCGATTTGAAGGCCTCCTTCATGCCGTCGGTCGAGGCAACGTCGCCGTATTCTACGGAATTGATCATGAAGAGCATGATCACATCGTCGTATCCGACGACCGTGAGAGAATCGGCTTCGACGCAGATCCATCTTCTCAGGTTGATGTTATCTTTCATCTGCTGTGCGACCGTTGCGGTATCCTTTTTGTCCTTTACGCGAACCACGACGAGGGAATACGGGATCGAGCCGATCATCGGCGCCGAAATCGACGCTTCGGAAACAAGGCTTCCGTCGGTAATGCCGGTAAGATACTCGAGCGAATCGGCATCCTCCGCATCAATGGCATCGGTTACAAGCGAAAGGTCTTCAACCGGATTCTTTTCGTAGATCATATCGATGATTTCAGAAAGCGACTTGCCCGCAAGCGCCGATTCGGCGGTGTTGTCTTCGGGCTTTTGTTCCGGCTGCTGTTCAGGTTTCTGTTCCGGCTGCTGCTCGGGTTTCTGCTCGGGCTTCTGAACCGGCTGTTCGGGCTTGACCGTCGGCTTTTCGTCGGGCATTACGGCAGGCTTATCCGATGTGTCGGGTTCTTTTTTGTCGTCGGGAACCGTCGCGTTGTCCGTATTTTCGTCAGACTTGTCGTCGGTCTTGTCGTCAGTCTTGTCATCTGCTTTGTCGTCAGTCTTTTCATCGTCCTTCTTGTTGTCGGAGGGGGCTTCGACTTTCGTGTTATCGTCTTTTTCTGCCGTGTTGTCTTTTTTGGCACAGCCGGTGAAAGCGGCGCCGATCATCAGAAGGGCTAAAAGGGTTGCGGTTAACTTTTTCATATTTCGGATTCCTTTCTTATGTAAAAATAAGTTTTTTCTTTCGGATTGAAATACATTTTCATGTTCATGCATTCCTTTTCCGTTTCTGTCTTGTAAGACGTGTTTACGAAAAAAATGTTCCCCTCTATTTTGTATAATTTTTTCCTCAATCGGTATAATTTTCTATCGAAGTTTTGTTTTTTCGCCCGTTTTTGATTTTCGGCGCGGATTATTGTTGATTTTTAAGCGGAATCGTGGTAAAATATCGGTTGATTGATATACAGTAAGGGAGCGACGTTATGAAAGAACAAGCCGTAAAGCAACTGGTACAGTATGCCGTCGATCGGGGACTTATCGAAGAATATGACCGAATCTGCGCGCAGAACAAGCTGCTGGAAATTTTAAAAACCGATTCGATAAGCGATGAGCCTTTCGAAACCTGCACCGACCTTGAAACGATTCTCGAAACGCTTTGCGACGAGGCGGCAAAGGACGGGCTTTTGGAAAATAATTCGGTCGTGTACCGCGATCTTTTCGACACAAAGCTCATGGGCGCGCTCACGCCTTTCCCGAGCACGGTGATCAAAAAGTTTTATTCTCTTTACGAAGAAAGCCCCGAAAAGGCGACCGATTATTATTATGCCCTTTCCAAAGCAACCAATTATATCCGCGACTATCGCGTTAAAAAGGATATGAAATGGAAGACCGAAAGCGAATACGGCGAGATTGACATCACCGTCAACCTTTCGAAGCCCGAAAAGGACCCGAAAGCCATCGCGGCGGCAAAAGCGCTTCCGCAGAGCGGTTATCCGAAATGCCTTTTGTGCCGTGAAAATGAAGGATATGCGGGCAGAGTCAACTCCCCCGCCCGTCAGAATCACCGCATCATTCCGATCTCTCTTTCGGGCGACGAGTGGTATTTGCAATATTCGCCCTACGTTTACTACAACGAGCATTGTATCGCCTTTTCCAAAGAACACGTTCCGATGAAGATCGACGACGGAACGTTCCGAAAGCTTCTTGATTTTGTCGGCGTGTTCCCGCATTATTTCATCGGCTCGAACGCCGATCTTCCCATTGTGGGCGGCTCGATTTTGACGCACAACCACATGCAGGGTGGTCATTACACCTTTGCCATGGAGCGCGCGGGCGCGGAAATTCCGCTTGTCTTCGACGGATACGACGGTGTGGACGCTTCGATCGTTCATTGGCCGATGGCGGTACTGCGCATTACGGGAGACGACAAAGAAAAGCTCTGCGCGCTTGCGGGCAAAATTCTTTCGAAGTGGCGCGCTTATACCGACGAGGACGCCTTTATCTTTGCCGAGACAAACGGCGAGCCGCACAATACGATCACGCCGATTGCACGCCGCAGAGGCGAAAAGTACGAGCTGGATCTCGTGCTGCGCAACAACATTACGACCGAAGAGCATCCTTTGGGCGTTTATCATCCCCACGCCGAGCTTCACAATATTAAGAAAGAAAACATCGGTCTTATCGAGGTCATGGGGCTTGCCGTGCTTCCCGCAAGACTGAAAGCGGAGATTGCCGCCATGAAGGAAGCGATTCTTTCGGGAACCGGTTTTTCGACCCTTCCCGACATTGAAAAGCACGCTGCATGGTTCACTTCTTTCCGCGACAAATACACCTTCACCCCCGAAAATACCGAGGACATTCTGAAAGATGAGATCGGCAAAACCTTTGTACGGGTCTTGGAGGACGCGGGCGTATATAAATGCACGTCCGAGGGACGGAAAGCGTTTCTTCGTTTTGTATCGGCGTGCGGAGGACACAAAAAGTAAAAAATCGATACGGGAGGGCATTGCCTTCCCGTATTTGTTTAACCGTTCGAAAAAAACGCGGCAGTCCGAAAAGACCGCCGCGCTTCGGCTGTATTTTTCAAAAAATCACAAATGCAGCTCCGTCAATCCGTCGATTCCCGCAACGAAGTGCTTGGTTACACCGCGCGAACACATGAAATCGTAGGTCTCGCTGATGTCCTCGCCCTCGCTTGTGAGAATCTTGGAGGTGCCGGGCCATATTTCGCGGCGCGTCGGCCAGAGGCATACGCTCGGGGCAATGACGGCATAAAGCTCTTTCGAAACGCCGTAATAGCCGTGATGTGCCATTTGCAGAATATCGCTCTTCAATTCGTCTTTAAACAGGGTCAAAAGCGCAAGTCCCGCTTCATATCCCGTATCGCCCAAAAACAGAACCGACGAGGTCTTGAAATTGAACTTGTAGATCACATTGAGGTTGTTGATATAATTGCGCGAGGTATCGACAGCGGGCGCGCCGATAATCTTGACGATGCTCTTGCCGAGCTTTAAACGGTCGCCGTTGCGCACGCGGACCGACGGAATCTTGGACTGCTTTACCGCGGTGTTGAAATTTTCCACCTCGGGCACACGGCTCATCTCATAGTGCGCCACGACCTCGGGATCGAGATAGGAATAGATGATCTTCTTAACGGGGACAAGACCCTCATTCAAAATTTTGATAAACGCGCCGACATGCGATTTGTGCGGATGAGTAATAAACCAAACGTCGACCTTTCCGTCAAGGTGTGTGTTGATAAAATCGACCAGATAGTCGGTCTCGGGCGCGTCTCCGCCGTCGATCACAAAACACAGATCGTCCGCCGTGCGGATACAATACGACATGCTTTTGAAGCTCCCGACGATTGGGAGCTGCCACAGGATGTTTTCTTTTTTCGATTCGTTTGCTGCCATTTTTTCTCTCTTACATTCTTTTCCTAACACGGAAAGTCGGCTGTCGCAGCAAGCTTGCGCGCACGCCGCCGAACTTTTTCTTCTCATTTGCGGGTTCATTATAGCATTTATTATCAAGAAAAGCATTAACAAAAATAGAATTTTTGTTAAAATAATCCCACAATCGCAGGAATATTACAATACGGTAAAAGAATTTCCACATTTCGACCTCTGATTTCGTCCGAACCGTGCGGAAAAACATTTAAAAATTACGGTTGCAAATTTTGCCGGAATGATATACAATAGATTAAACACAGAATTTAACATTCTGCATAGAAACGGTATTTTCCGCATACCGTATCGATAAGGAAATAAGGAGGTGGAGTCCGTTTTGAAAAAACGATTGTTCTGTCTTATGCTGGCGTCCGCACTGCTTTTGTGTTCCTGTCAAAAGGAGTCCGAAAAGAAAAAGGACGACCAATCCGAAAAAAGCGTTCCCGAAAAGGTTGCCGATACGGTGGATAAGATTATTTCGACCGATCCCGACCCCCTTCGGACGGTTGAATATTCGGTTTTTTATCTCGACCGCAACACGGGTCTTTCCTCATACGACACGGCAAGCCTTGAGCAGAGCGAACCGCTCTCCCCCGCTTTTCTTTTGGACAAAGTGATAAAGCTTTCGGGTCTTCCCGTTTCGGTCTTGTCGGTAAGCAGCGAAGAAAATCGTGTTACGGTGGATTTTGATCCGAATTTTTTCCTTTCCGATCAAAATACCGAAAAAAACGAGGCGTCGGTTTTATACAGCGTCAGCCAGAGCCTTCTGCGTAATTTGGACGACGCGGATGAAGTGTATTTTTCTCTGGACGGCGAGGATTTTATTACCGACTATCATGCGATCGATTCGGATGTGCCTTTTCTTCCCGAAATACTTGATGAGCCGCAGCCCGAAATATCGGAAATGTCCTTTGTCGTTTCGTATTACGACGTTTACACCGATCAAACCGAGGAAAGCGAACAGCTCTACCGCTATATCGGCGAGCCGAATTATCTCTGCTGCCTCAAGCGGATCTCGCGCCTTTTCGAAATACAGCTCGGAATCAATTCGGTCACGGTGAAAAACAATACCGTCACCGTAGATTTTGCCGAAGGAAAGGCGCCGGTCTACGGCACGGGTTCTTATGAGGAAAGCCGCATTCTCGATTGCATTTCGGACGTTTTGTTCCAGATCCTTCCCGAGGTAAACGAGATTTATGTCACAAAAGACGGCAGCGATTACGACAGCGGACACATAAAAACGAAGAGAGACACACCCTATGCCACAAGAAAACAAGCCCGAATCGGATAATCGGGTAAGCGATTTCGCAAAATCGCGCATTCGGCGGGAAAAGGAACGGCTCGGCGCGCACACGGACGGTGCATCTTTACCCTACACGCCCCTTCCGACGGATTTTCCGACCGAAGAAGAAATTATCGCACAGCATGCGCAAACCGACACTTTTGAAAAAGCCGTGTCCGCCGACGGCAAGCAAAAAAACAAATCAAAGCGCACAGTCGACGGAATGGGAGCGGGCAAAAAGTCCGACGCTTCTTCGGAGGACGGAACAAACTCTCGCCGTCCCAAGGTCATTCGCTACGAAGACGCAACCGAAGAGGAAAAGGAAGCATACGACTCCTTTCTGCGCACGGGTGAAATGCCCGACGACTCGTTTCGCGTCGGGCGGAAAAAGCCCACGACGAAAAAGGTCGTTTTAATCAACCCGCAATGGGAGAAGAAGCGTGCCCGCGCGCTTTTGTGTTCCCGACGCATCGTGACGGTGCTGGTTCTGCTGGTAACGACCGCCGCCGTGATCTCGGGAATTTCGCTCCTTTCCGATTCGCACCTCAGCGATCGGCTTCGCGCGGCGTTTTATTCCGAAAGCGGAAACGACGCGAATCCGTTTGCTTTCGGTCCGTTTGAAGGATATGTGACCGTCGGCGATTCGATCGAGCGCGCGGACGAGCTTTTGGGCGAGCCCGATCTTGTTTACGATTCGTACCGCTATTATCAAAAGTCCTATCTCATCGTCCGCGACGGCACGGTTGTCGGATATTACCGCGATCCGCGTGAGTTCTTCCCCGTCACGGTCGGATTTAAAGGCGAAAACGCTTCGGGGCGCGTCATGGTCGGCGACCTCGTGAGCAGTGTGATCTACCGCCTCGGTTCACCCGATTATTATTTCGGAAAAAATTGGCTCTATCTGTCCTGCAACGGAAGCGCCCGCAACGATGAGCTTCCCGACACAAGCTTTGAGGTCGATTTTGACGACGAGGGACAGGTCATTGCCTGTTATGCTGTAAAAAAGTAAAAAGCAAACCTGCATTTCCTAAATGATATGCACCCCCAAAGTCAGACACTTATGGAGGTGCATATTTTATGTCAAGAAAACAGAAAAACTACTCGCCGGAATTCAAGCATAAAACCGTGTTAAAATTGATGGAAGCCCTTGGCTTGCGTGGAAAACAAAGTAAAAACGGCAAGTACCATTCTTACAAAGGCGAGGTTGGCAAAATAGCCGATAATCTGCTGAAAAGAGATTTTCATGCAGATAAACCATTTGAAAAACGGACAACCGACATTACAGAATTTAAGATCGGCAATGAAAAGGTGCACCTTTCACCTGTGCTCGATATGTTCAACCGTGAAATTATATCCTATTCGATTTCTACAAGTCCTAACTTGCAACAAATCCGGGACATGCTGAGTGGATTGTTTGAAAAACTTCCTGCCGCTGCACGACCTCTGTTTCATTCCGATCAGGGATGGCAGTACCGGCATGCCGAATACCAACCGTTACTTACCGAACACAATATTACGCAAAGTATGTCCCGAAAAGGGAACTGTATGGATAACGGTATAACGGAGAACTTCTTCGGCAGGCTGAAAGTTGAAATATTCCGCGGCGAAAAATTTGAATCCCCTCGGGGATTCATTGAAAAGTTAGAAGAGTACATACATTACTGCAACTATGAGAGAATTTCTCTTAAACTAAACGGAATGAGCCCGGTTCAATACCGAGCTCATTCGAAAGCTGTTTAATATTTGATTTTTTGTCCAAACTTTTGGGTGCACTTCAACGGTTTCGGAAATGCGGGTCGTTTTTATTTACACAAACAACGTACAGCCCTGAAGCTTAAAAATTTCGATTTTTTCGTTGATGCGTTCCTCGGAAACATGAAGTTCTTTCGCAAGGCATGCGCGGCACATAAACTCCGTACTGCCGCGATTGATAAATTTCTTATAAGCGCCGATGTCGTTCTGCAAAAGTTCCTTTCCGCATTGAAAGCAAAGCGCCATTACTTCTTCACGACCTTACAGCGGTATACAAGGCACGCGCCCGCCTCAATGTCGTGAAGGAAAGCGCCGTTTGTAACGGTGATGACCTCATCCTCCCAAACATTGTGCATTTCAAGCGTTCTGCTCGTGCTTTCGGGAAGTCCCAGTTCATCGGTCGTGATGCGAGCGCACAGTTTTTCACTGCCGAAATTAAACATACCGAGCGCAATATCCCCGTTTTCGAGTGTGCGGGCATATACTTTAACATTGTCGTTCCACACATTGGGAAGCTTTACGACCTGACGGCAATCGGCATCCTGGTTGATTCGAATCATTTCCGCGTTTGTGAGAATTTTTTTCGTTTCCTCGGTCATATCCCGAATATCGCATCCGATCATAAGCGGAGACGCGAAAAGCGCCCAAATCGAAAAATGCGTCTTATACTGTTCATCGGTCAGGCCTTCAAGGCCGACGTTTCCTTTTCCGTGCATACCGACGATCAGCATATCCATATCGTTAAAGCAGCCCTTGCCGCCGTAAGGAAGAATCGCTTCCTGCTGTACCGTCAGTTTTTTGACCGATTCCCATGTATCGACAATATCTCCCGTCGAACGCCACATTTCGGCGCCCGTCTCGCGGATCCACTCATGGGTCATATTGACTCCCCAGGAACAGGCGCTGAAAAGTATATCGCGTCCGCAGTTTTTGAGTGCCAGTCCCATACGGCGATACAGATATTTTTCATGAATGATATTGCTGTGATAGCAATTATCGTATTTCAAAAAGTCAACGCCCCATTCGGCAAAGGTCTCGGCATCGACAAATTCGTGTTCAAAGCTTCCCGGATATCCGGCACAAGTAAGATTTCCGTCACAGGAATACATACCGAATTTCAAGCCTTTTGAATGAACATAATCGGAAACGGTTTTCATGCCGTGCGGAAACTTTTCGGGGTCGGCAACCAGTTTTCCGTTCTTGTCGCGTTCCTTTAACGACCAGCAATCGTCAATAACCAGATATTCATATCCCGCATCCAAAAGTCCCGTTTTGACCATCTTGTCCGCCGTTTCGAAAATCAGCTTTTCGTTGATGTCCGGTCCGAACGTGTTCCAGGAGTTCCAGCCCATAGGGGGTGTGTTTTTAATCATTTTTCGACCTCCGTCAAATGAATTGATTCAACCACATTTTAACAAACGGCTTAAAAGAAATATAGTGTATTGTGTATAATTTATATGTTCAAACAGTAAACAGGCAGGAAGCAAAAAAAGAAGAAGCACTTGCAAAAATGCAAGTGCTTCTTTGGTGGGAGTTAACGGGATCGAACCGCTGACATTCTGCTTGTAAGGCAGACGCTCTCCCAGCTGAGCTAAACTCCCAAACGTTTCGAGCCGACCGAACGGTCTCGCTCTCGACGGGTATGATTATATCACCGCAGAGCGGTTTTGTCAAGAGTTTTTTTATATTTTCCCGAAATTTATTTTGTCCGCGCTTTTGCCTTACCCCTTCTTTTCGGTTTCTATATACTTTTTCAGAGCCTCGGCAAAGCAGTGTCCCAATTCAATCAGCCTTTTCGCGCCGACGGGATTTTCGGGTATGCCGAAATATGCGGTTTCAAGCGTAAAAGCAATGTCGTTTTCGGGTCTTTTTGCCATATAAACCAAAAACTGACGGAACACTCGGTTCCATCCCGTTTCGGGCGGATAGTCGTTTTTGTGTTCGTAACGGAACGCTTCGGCATTGCCCGCCGCTTCAAACAGCTCGCCGAACGGTCCTTTCTTTTCGGGAAGATTCTGCACGATGAACGCCGGACCGAAACAGCCGAGACGGTTTGGGTCAAATTGAAAAGTAAGCTCTTTGCCCGCGGCGCCTTCCGCGCAAAATTCCCAATAAAACCAATCGTCCCCCCGAATCGCGCATTTCGTTTTTCAGCACATATCCGTTTTCATTTCTCATTTTTTCCCGTTTTCAACCCTTTTCCCATGCCGAACCGCGACAACTTTTTTATCAAACGGCAAAAAAGAGGACACGTAAAAGCACGTGTCCTCCTTGCATTATGCTTTGAACGCCCACAAGACCGTTTTGGAATATCCCAAGATTTCGGCGATCGTCTGCGCGGGAAGATACAGCTCCCCGTCATACAGAATGATACCACTGTCATACACTCTGCCGCCCCACTGTCCCTTGATTCGTACTTCCTTGCCGTTTGCGAAAAGGACACTTTGATCAAGCCGCACGGCGGTAAGCGTATCGTACGTCGGGGTCGAGCCTAAGTTCTCGCGCGGATACCCTTTTTCCGGTATCACCGACACTTCGACGGAGGGATCGTATTCAAAATAAAACTCTTCGTCGCGCAAGGACCATGTCCCGCCGAAAAGGGCGGCAACATCATCAAACAGCACGGCGTCCGCGGTTCCGGTGCCGCTCACCAGCGCCCTGACCGGCTTTTCCGCCAAAACCGAATCCGAAAAACTGCCGTCTTTCGAAAACTCAAGTACCCCCTCGGCACGCTCCGTAAACGACAGCGGCACCAAAAGGCTCCGTCTTGATTCGATCGTTCCGAGCGGTGTTTCGTAAACGAAACAGGTCGCTTTTTTATATACCCGCGCAAGCGTCACGATCGCCTGTTCGACCGTATAATTGCCCTTCGGTGAAAAGTGCGTTTCGTCGGTGCCGAGCATATATCCAAGCTCACAGACCGCCTGAATCGAATTCAGCGCCCAGTCGGATATTTCCGCGCCGTCGTCAAAGTCATGCCACACCCCCTCAAGAGCGGGCGGCATCTCACGCATTACCATGCGTATGACAAGCGTCGCCGCCTCCTCCCGCGTCAAAAGATCGTTCGGAGCGAAAAGATCTTCGCTTTTCCCCTTGACGATATCGAGGCGCGCAAGGCGCAAAATTTTTTCGTTGTCGGTGTCGGAAAAATGCGCTTCGTTATCGGGAAGATCGACACGTTGGTTCACGCTGCGGATCGTATTGTAAACCAACTCGCAGAACTGCTCCCGCGTGATCGGTTCATCGTAACGGTATCCCGTATCGGTCTCGGTAATGCCGACCAATCCTGCTTTTTCAACCTCTTGCGCCGCCCAATCGGACGGAGCGGCTTTTTCGTCGTTTTCGGAAAAAACAAATTCATTGTCCGCTCCGTTTTCGGCGCATACATCGGCGGCGCAAAAAGTAACCGCCGTAAAAAGAGCAAGGAGAAATACCGCGATACGTCTCATCGTAAACCGCCTTTCTTGTCCGTCTATTTTTATTTTGCGTCTTCGTCGTTAAACGGGTCGCCGCATTCGGGGCAGAACTTCGGAGGATTCTTGGGGTCCTCGGGCGTCCAGCCGCACTTGTTGCAGCGATAGGTCTTTTCTTCGGGTCTTTGCTTTCCGCATTCGCTGCAGAATTTGCCCGTGTTGCCGCTCTTGCCGCACGAACACGTCCATGTGCCCTCGTCTTCGGGCTTTTCCTTACCGCATTCGGTGCAAAATTTACCCGTGTTTCCGCTCTTGCCGCAGGAGCACGTCCATCCGCCCTCCGCCGCGGGTGCGGATGCGGGCGCGGCGTTTTGCTTCCGGCGCTCCGCCTGCTGATACAGTGCGCCGATCGGACCGCCCGCATTCTGAACGGCGTTCATGCCGAAAATGCCGCCGATCGCGCCCATTCCGCCTTCGTTCTTCGCCGCATCCTGCATTGCCTGCGCCTGTGCGCCGACAAGATGTGCCGCCGCCATATCGACGTTGCGGAAGACGGCGTTGCGCTGAACCTCATGCAGCATATTTTCGGTTTCTTCCGTCGTGCTGACCGAGGCGATTGCCGCCGAGACGATCGCAAGACCGCGGCGAGCCGTCCAGCGCTCGTTCAGAACGTCGTTCATCGCGTCCGAAAGCTCGGGCGTATGACCGGGAAGCTCGCTGTAGCGGATCCCGAGAGCCGAGATCTTCGAGAACGCGGGCTGGAGCGCCGCCAGAATCTCGCTCTTTAACTGGCTGTCGAGATTATCGCGCGTATAAGCTTCGCTCACGTTTCCGCACACATTGGTATAGAACACAACGGGGTCGGAAATCTTGTACGAATATTCGCCGTGGCAGCGCACGGTGATATCCATGTCAAGACCGATATTGCGGTCGACCAGACGGAAAGGTACGGGCGTTGCCGTGCCGAACTTGTTGCCGAGAATTTCCTTCGTGTTGAAGTAGTAAACGCGCTGATCCTTCGCAGTATCGCCGCCGAAGGTAAAACGCTTGCCCATCGTGGCAAAGCTCTTTTTGATGCCCTCGCCGAGACCGCCGTAGAAAATGCTCGGCTCGGTCGACGTGTCGTATACGAATTCGCCCGGCTCGTCACAGACCTCGACGACCTTGCCCTGCTCGACGATCATCATACACTGACCGTCGTTTACGGCGATGATCGAGCCGTTGGTGATGATGTTGTCCTCCGCCTTGGTGTTGGAGCTGCGCTTCTGTGAAATGCGCTTTGCGCCCTTGACCGCCAAAACATCGGCGTCCATCGATTCGCAATAGAAATACTCACGCCATTGATCTGCCAAAACGCCGCCGAGAGCACCGGCTCCCGCTTTCAAAAGTCCCATATTTTTTCCCTTTCTCAAATAATACATTCGATTTTGTCTGTGTGCTTAAAAACGTCCGCCGTGTCCGCCGGTCGAACCGCGGCTTCCGCCGCCTCCTCCGCCGCCCGAGCTTGAATCATTGTTATCGTCCGGCTTTGCCGTGCGGGTGACGGTGCTGTAAAGGAAAATGTCCTTTTGCTGTTTGATATTCAGACTTCCGCTGCGCAGATAGTTTCCCGCGCCGCTTTGTGCGCGCGCCGTTTTCATGGCAGCCGATTTTACGCCCGTCATAACTGCGGCGGCGATCAGCGAAATCACGAGCGCCGCAAAGACGAAGAGCCACGGAAAACCGCTTTCCTCGTCGTCGATCGTGCCGTCGCTGATACAGTTCATGTAATCCTCATATTGTGCCCGTGCTTCTTCAAGATCGGCGTTTTCAAGGATCGTCCGTCCGACTCTTGCGTACTCCGTAAAGGCGTCGAACATCTCGTTGTCCCTCATGTACGTAAGAATGGCATCCTCGATCTCGGTGACTTCGTCACTGCCGAAAACATAGTAGCCCTCACTCACCGTGAGCAGATGGTAATACCGATCGCCGCTTACATAGAACAGAATGCCCGAAAAGTCGGCGTATTGATAGTAGAGGTCGTAAGCGCGCTCTTCTCCGTCGTCATATTCCGACGGAAGCTTGGGCTCGGTATAGATCACGAGCCGATAACCGTAGTCGTCGTAAATATCCGAGAGCATGCCGCAAACCGTGTCGGCTTCTTCTTCGGTAAGATAGCTGTTTTCGTCGGTGAGGAACGGAATTTCCCCGTAGTTTTCTTCTTCGTCGGAAGCAAAAGCCGCGGCCGAAAAAGAAAGCGTTATCGAAAGGAGCGCAAGAAGCGCACCGAGTGTGCGGAGTGTGCGGAGGAAGCGTTTTTTATTCATTTTCATACTTCTTCTCCTCCCGTCACAGTCTCGAAAGCAATTCCAGAACGGCAACGACGCCGAGCGTGATGAGCGCCCATATCGCGAAGGTCTTCCAGAAATACCGACGCTTCTTTTTCTTGCAGGTCGGATATTCGCCGACCACCTTTCCCGTCTGCCCGTTTACGGCATAGCGATAAACTTTGTCCTCAAAACGCATGCTGAGCATCCAAACGGGAAGGAGAGCATAGCGGACTTTACCGTGCGAAAAGCTCACGTTTCCTTTTTCCTTGCAAACGCCCTGAAAATCGGTCGTCGTATCGCGCAGATAGCGCTCGACGCTCTCCTCGACGCGCTCGTTTGCACGAGACTCGCATTCCTTTGCCGAAACGTCGTACTTGTTCGCCAAAAAACCTGCGAGGAAAGCGGTGTCAAAGGGAACGGCGTCTTCGTACGCAAAAGGCTCAAGCGCCTCCATATAATCGTTGTCGATCGCAAGCGAACCGTCTACGGGCAGATTGTCAAAGCCCATTTCGCCCGCGCGGATCAGTCGATAGTGATCGGTTTTGGTATAATCGTATTTGCTGTCGCTCCAGCAGGTGATCTTCTCCGCACCGAACTGCATCGTCGCATCGCAGTCGCAGCCGAACAGCCAAAACGGAACATAAAGACCGCTCATTTCCGCGAGCTTTTTTTCTTCGGTGAAGGAATCGGGCAAAAACGGCGCTTTTTTGCACGCCTCTTTAAATTTTGCCACAGCCGTTTTCTTGTCGATCTTAAAAGGGATAACAAGATCGGGCTTCAGCGTTCCCTCAAACTGCTTTTTGATAATGGTTGCGCCGCCGCAATACGGACAAACCGCCGCGCCCAGCGTATCGTCGCCCGTGATCTCCGCGCCGCAGGAGGGACAGGCGTAATTCGAAAGACGGATGCTGTCGTCGGGCGTATACTCGCGCGGAGTGTAGCTGTCCCAGTCAAAACGAGACTCCCTGTTCATCTCCTTATCGGTCTGTAAAAGTTCGTCCAGATTGGCGCGGTCAAAATCGTTTCCGCAGGCGCTGCAGTGCAGATGCTGCGTATCGACGGAAAATTCGAGCGGTGCGCCGCAGGAGGGACAGCTGTAGCCCTTAACGTCGGTCATAAAATGCGACCATCCTTTCCGTTCTTCTCTCTCAAAATTGTATTTTTATTTTTTCTTTTTCAGAATCACCGATTTTCTCGTGTTGTCGTCGGTCATGCGCGTAAGGATCGCCGCGACCTCGCTGCGCTTGATATTGCTCTTCGGCTCAAACGTACCGTATTCGTCCATACCCGCCAAAATACCCGCACGATAGAAGGTATAAATTTCAAGCGCATATTCGTGGCTTTCCGAGACGTCGGGAATATCGCCGTACAGAACAAGGTTAAACTGTGCGTATTCCTTCTGCGGAAGCGCACCGAAGAAGATGTGGACATATTCCTCGCGCGTTACGGCTTTGTTGTAATCGGCGTAAGTCTTGTCGGTAATGCCGTTTTCCTTGGCGTAATCGACATAGTTTTGATACCACGGCGTTCCGTCGGCGGTGAGAGTAACCTTGCCTTTATAATACTGCTGATGCATGCACGCGGCAAGCTTGATCGCCTCGGCGATCGTCATGTTTTCATCGGGGCAATATTCGGTCGCGGTCTTGCCGTTGATCAGTCCCTCGTTATAGGCGTTCTTTACGTCCTTTAAGTACCATGCGTTTTCCGAAACATCGGTAAAGGGAAGTCCCGTGTTCGGCTTTTCGTCGGTTTTACCGTCGTCTTTTCCGCCGCCTTCGCTCGCGTCGGGCTTTGTTTCCTCGGCTTTTTTCGTCACCGTAAGAGTCGCCGTTTTAGTGGTCACGATCGAGCCTGCGCTGTCATAGCCGCAGCAATAAAAGCGAAAGCCGTCGAGCGCGGTATCCTTGATATTCGAAAGGGTGAGCGTTGTTCCCGTCTCGCCGAGGATCGAAACGCCGTAGGTTGCGGCAAAGGAGGAGTTGATATACGCCGCCTTTTCGCCGCCTTTGGGAATATATGCCCATTTATAATCGACCGCACCTTCAAATTCGGCTTTAAAGGTCGCCGTATCTCCTATCCGAATCGACACATTTTCGGGGTCGGCAACGCGGCGAACCGTACCGATGGTGTTGATGACGATCTCATCACTCGTGACGGTTCCGTTGGTATCGGTCAGACGCACGCGGACGCCCTTCACTTCGTCGCCCGCGCGAAGAGGATCGAGCGGATTGAAAAGATTATACGAAGTTCCGCCCGCAATATTATTCCAGACCTTGACCTCCTTTGTTCCGCCGCCGAAGACGTTCACGGTCTTGGTCGTGCCGTCGGTGTACTGCCACTGGTACAATATCACGTCGCCCGTTGTCGCAGCGTTGCAGTAAAGGTTGATGGTCGCGCCCTTATAAAGGCTGTATGTATTCTCCTTCAGCGCCCCCGCCCCTTCGACGCCGATATAATAAAGCTCGGGTGCGGAGTAGGTATCGCGAACCGTGACATAGCAATCGTCGGAAATTGCCTTTTTGCCGTTTGCGTCGGTGACAAGGCAATGCACGCGCATTTTAAGCCCTGCGGGCGCTTTGGTAAAAGTGAGGATTTTTTCGTTCACACCGCTGTATACATCTCCGGCACTGAGAGCTGTCCAGTCACTCCCGGTATATGAGGTGTATTCCCAGCTGTAGGTATACGGCTCGGTGCCGTTTTTCGGAAAGACCTCCAGCGTAAAACTGTCACCCGTTGTTTTCAGATAATTTTTGACGCCCGTATAAGCGGAAAATTCAC